>PXSQ01000063.1 GCA_003022725.1 Halobacteriales archaeon SW_7_65_23
CACCCGACGCTGTCGAGCCGGATCAATCCCCAGGCGAAACCGGCGAGGAAAGCGACGCTGACAGCCCGACGAGCGTCGAGACCCAGGCAACAGCCGGGGGGACGGGGAGTGACGCCGGGGGAGACAGCGCTGGGTCTGGGGACGGCCCTGACAGTACTGCGACTGCGAGCTCGACGTCTCCGGCCGAGTCACAGCTAGACTACGTCCCCGCATCGGCGAACGCGATTGTGACAGTCGACCCGAGCCTCCTGACCCACGAAAGTACGGTCACGCTCGCGAACGGCTCCGAATCGACATACGAGTGGAACTACTCGGACATCGACGCCGGGAACCACAGCCTGTTCGATTCGACGGCGGAGACAGACGTCTCGTCCTATCAGGAGACGATCGAGCTGTACGAGCAGCAGCTCGGGATCAACGTCTCGGAGGTCCACTCGGTCACGTTCGTCTCCGGGGCGAGCGAGCGGGACCGCGAGTCCAGGCACCACGACTACATCGCGATCGTCGAGACGGAGTTGGGCTGGGAAACGGTCCACGACACGCTCACGAACAAGGACGGAATCGACGGTGAGTTCGTCGAACGGAGCTACAGCGGAGTCACGCTGTATCAGGTCCCGAAACACGGGAGCGCCGACGGTACCCATGCCCGGGAAACCTGGGTGGCAGACTTCGAGAACGGCGCGTTTGCCGTCGGCTCACGGGAGCAGGTCGAGCAGGTTGTCGACACGCACGAGGGCGAGACAGCGGCAGTGAGCGGAGCGCTCCGCGACGAGGCAGCAGCGGCGGAAGGACTCGTTACAGCCGTCGCCAACATGACAGCCCATCGTGACGGGAGCGCTGACGACAGCGCAAACGCGGGACTGAGCGGTAACGTCGAGACAGTCGTCGTCGAATACGACCCCGGCGCCGAGACAGTCCGTCTCGACACGACATTCGTCACTCCAGGCCAGGAGGAGGCTGACCAGGTCGAGTCGATGCTAGCGTTCGCCCTGGCGAGCCAGCGGACTATCGACGACCCCGAAAAGGCGGCGATCGCCGAGGAGATTTTCGAGGCAACCGTCGTCGACGCGACTGACAACCGCGTGCAGTTCTCGTTCGAGATGGACGCCGAGCGGATCAACGAGCTGGTCGACCGCGCCGAAGATCTGGAGCAAGGAGAATAGCTCCCTGGGGCCACTCGTGACGGCTTCGATCGATCAGTCCCGCGCGACGATCTATGAAGAGTTATGCGCACCGGGTGAGAGGCATTAGGTATGACGGAGTTCTCACGGCGCGTCGAACAGGTGTCGATCAGCGGCATCAGGGAAGTCTTCGAGGCGGCCGGCGAGGATGCGATCAACCTCGGCCTCGGCCAGCCCGACTTCCCGACGCCCGACCACGCCCGGGAGGGCGCCATCGACGCCATCGAGGGCGACAAGACTGACGCCTACACCTCCAACAAGGGCACCGAGTCGCTCCGGACAGCCATCGCGGAGAAGCACGCCCGCGACAACGACCTCGACGTCGATCCCGAAAACGTGATCGCCACGGCCGGCGGCAGCGAGGCGTTGCACATCGCGATGGAGGCCCACGTCGATCAGGGCGAAGAGGTAATCTTCCCCGATCCGGGCTTCGTCTCCTACGACGCCCTCACCCACCTCGCAGGCGGCGACCCGAACCCGGTGCCGCTCCGGGACGACCTCACGCTGGATCCGGCGACCGTCGAGGAGGCCATCACCGACGATACCGCCGCGTTCGTGGTCAACAGCCCCGCCAACCCGACCGGCGCCGTGCAGTCGACGGCGGACATGCGGGAGTTCGCCCGCATCGCCGACGAGCACGACGTGCTCTGTATCTCCGACGAGGTGTACGAACACATCGTCTTCGAGGGCGAGCACCGCTCGCCGATGGAGTTCGCCGAGAGCGACAACGTCGTCGTGGTCAACGCCTGCTCGAAGACGTACTCGATGACCGGCTGGCGGCTGGGCTGGGTAACCGGCTCCCACGAGCGCGTCGAGCGCATGCTGCGGGTCCACCAGTACGTCCAGGCCTGCGCCAGCGCGCCCGCCCAGTACGCCGCCGAGGCCGCCCTGAGCGGTCCGCAGGACCCCGTCGACGAGATGGTCGAAGCGTTCGAGGAGCGGCGGGACGTCCTCGTCGAACGGTTCGAGGAGATGGGGATCGACTGCCCGCGCCCCGAGGGCGCCTTCTACGCGATGCCGAAAGTCCCCGATGGCTGGGTCGACGAAGTGCTCGACCGCGGCGTCGTCGTCGTCCCCGGGGGGGCGTTCGGCGAGCACGGCGAGGGCTACGCCCGCATCTCCTACGCCGCCGACCTCGAAACGATCGAGGAGGCGCTGGACGTGATGGAAGCCGCGACCGAGGCCGTCCGGTCGTAGCGCAGTCGTCAGACGCATATTCCTCCAGCCGAAGGCGGCGTATGGACCAGCTCGCGCCGCATCACGTCCCCGTCTACGAGACCAGCGACCAGCGCCACGACCTCTGGGACCGGTGTGAGGACCGCGGCCAGCCCGTCATCGCCATCCGCGACGCCCGGCGGGGGTTCATCGTCCGCTACGACCTCCAGCACCTCAACGTGGAACTCCGTCAGGAGTCGGTCCAGAACCTCCGGGACCGGACCAGAGAGTGGCGCGCCTACCCGCCGAAGACCGACCCCGTCTCCGAAACCGAGGGCGTCGGCGGCGAAGCCGGCCCGGTGTCGGGGGACCTCCACGCCGACACCGAGGACGACGCCCGGCAACTGGCCTCGCGACTCTCCAGCATCGTGTTTGACCGCCGGAACTGGATCTAAGACGCCGGCCACAACACTGCCCCGAGTCAGCCGACCAGGTCCTCGATCGGGTCGGCGGGGCGTCGAGCGTCACGACGCCGTTCCCGTCGTCCCAGGACCATCTGTACTGGTGCCGGCAGCACAGACGAAAACAGCGACCGGGCTCTCTCTCGTCAGGTTTAACAGCGCCGTGGGCGAGTCACCGACATGGGCGTCCGGAAGGAGTTCTGGGGAATCTACAGGGAAGCGCTCCCCGTGCTGCTCGTCGCGCTCTGTGGCGGCCTGTTCGCCGGCCTCGTTCTCGAAGGGGTCCTGGAGCGAGTCGCGCGGTTTCCGGGCCTGCTCGTCATGGTCCCCGTGTTTCTCGCCACCCGCGGGAACGTGTACGGCGCGCTGGGTGGTCGGATCGCCAGTGGCCTCCACCAGGGACTGATCGAACCACGCTTCGAGTGGGACGACCGCCTCGCCAACGCCGTGATCGCCTCCTTCGTCAACGGCGTCGGCATCTCCGTGGTCATCGGCGTCATCACGTGGGTCGCGCTGCTGATACTGGGCTGGGAGTCCGCTGCACTCGTCGAGTTCGTCGCGATCATGCTGATCGCGGGCGTGCTGACGTCGGTCGTGATGATCGTCGGCCTCCTTGGGCTACTATTTCTGGGGTTCACCTACGGGCTCGACCCCGACAACCTCGTGGGGCCGATCGTCACGACTGTCGGTGACATCTTCGGCATGCTGTTCCTGCTGCTCTCGGTCGGCCTCGTGGAGGTGCTTGCGACGTGGTGACCCCGGGCGGCTCCCTCGGAAGTTGGAACTGGCGGACGATTGTCGGGAACATGTTTCCGCTGTTGATCGGGCTCTCGATCGTCGTCCTCGTCGCCGGCATCAGACTGGAGGGCGCCCGCGCGTTCCTCGAAGAGTACGGCGTGCTCGCGGTGATGGTACCGACGATGGTCGACATGGGCGGTAACCTCGGCGCAATCTTGAGCGCGCGGCTGTCGACGCGGTTCCACCTCGGGAGGACGGAGCTGGACCCCCGGGAGCCGGAGCTGTGGGCGAACATCCTCGCGATCATCGCGCTCGCGGCGACGATCTTCACGGCGCTGGCGTTCGGCGCGTACCTCCTGGGGTCGCTGACCGGATCGACGCTCTCGCTTACGACGCTGCTCGCCATCTCGCTGCTCAGCGGGCTCTCGCTCGCCGTGGTCGCCGTCGTGTTCAGCTTCGGCGCCACGTACGTCTCCTACCAGCTGGGAATCGACCCCGACGACACCACCATCCCCATCGTCACGAACGTCGTCGACGTGTTCGGGATGGTCATCTTCGTCGGCGTCTCGACGTGGCTGCTGTGAGCGAAGTAGCCGCCAGCCGGTCATGCCCCGAACCAACCGTTCACGTGACGTGGTCACGAACAGAATTGCAACAATCAGTATCAGCTGATCGCCGAGTCCGCGAGCAGTTTCTCCGTCGCTTCCCAGGTCCCCCGGACGATGAGGCCGTCGGCGGGGCTGAGCGTCGTCTCCTCGTCGGGGTAGAACACCCACTCGTCGTCGGGGCGGTGGATCGCGATGACGGCGATCCCGGGGTGGGCGTCCAGAAGCGTCGAAAGCGGTTCGTCGTCGAACCCGCTCTCGGGATCGACCCGAACCCGGCGGACGGCGACGTCGCTCTCCCGGACGGACTCGGCGATAACGGGGTGGGTGTCGATCTC
>PXSQ01000064.1 GCA_003022725.1 Halobacteriales archaeon SW_7_65_23
GGGACTCGACGCCGAACTGTGCTGGATTGAACTCCGTGATCGAACAGCCCATCGTGATGAGGTAGTGACTGTCCTTGAGATCGTCCAGAACGACGTATCTCGGGCGACGATCCGAGATATCGATGTTGATCTCCTCCATCACGCCGACGACCGTCTCGTCGATGTGGTCAGCGGGATTCGTGCCCGCGGAGTGGATTTCGACCACTCCGTCGAGGTCTCGCTCGTCACGAATTTGCTCGGCGAGCGCAGCAGCCATCTGACTGCGGCCAGCGTTGCGGACGCAGATGAAATCGATCCGAATCGTGCCATTCGAAGCCATGAGGCAACTCACTCGTCACCTGGGGAAAAAGCTATATATGTGATAACATGTCTTCTGGCTATACCGATGTACGCATATGTACTGCGTATCGACCGATTTAAATCGTGGCACAGATCCGAACAACGAACCTCTGATAGTGATTATTGTGACTGTTTACCGGTCGACCGCACGCAGTCGCGCGGTCGATCCCGGAATGACTCACAATAATCACTATGACGAGTTACTCTTTGTCCAGACACCACCGCAGTGGGGGGTCCCAAAAGCTAATATGCGTTACACACCTCAGTTCTCGGTACATGCAGGCATCGACAGAACTCAAGAGACTCGTAGCAGAGGAGATTGCTTGTGGATGTAACGAAAGTGAATTAGATGAATGCCGTGAAGCCGATCTTGAGGAGCGGTTGTCTACCCTGGAGTCCTATCGTCATGAAGCCGAGGATCGGGTCGATCCTGCAGATATTCGCACAATGTCGAAATTGGGCGATGAAACGCGGTTCACTATCCTTCGGGTATTACAAACCGCGGACTCGGAACTTTGCTTTTGTGAACTCACCCCTCTGCTCAGTCTGAGTCAAAGCGCTGTCAGTCATGCACTCGCCGATCTACGGGATGTCGAATTGGTCCAGCGACGCAAAGATGGTCGGTGGCGATACTATCAGCTGACGGACCGCGCGGAGGCTATTTTGGACGCACTTGATGGAACTCGGTAGTCGGTCAGCGCGCCGATAACAGGCGAATACACCCAGAATACCCCCATTTTCACGACTTCAGTACTATTTTCGTACCACTAAATAGACAGAAAAACACTAAGTTTTATACTTGCACATTTGTACATATGGGACAGAGTCCACCATGCCAGATGATGACATAGACAGAGCTCGTCGCCGTTTCCTGCAAACGACAGGCGCAGGAGCGACCCTGATACTAGCTGGGTGCAGCGCGTTTGATTCAGACTCGGATGAGACACCGACCGACACGCAAGAAGAGACCAACCCGTCAGAATCGGAGACCGACGATCCGCCCGAGTCACCGAGCGGGCAAGTCGAGCAACTCGATGCGTATCCGCGAGTCAAAATCGCGTCCGTTTCCGAGCTGAGTACTGGTGACGTAATCGAGTTCGAATACCCGCTCCAGGAACAGTCCAATTTCCTGACCCGCCTCGGGGAGCAGGCCTGGGACGGGGTCGGACCGGATGGAGACATCGTCGCGTTCAACGCGATGTGTACGCACGCCGGCTGTAGCGTCAGTGGTAGCGTCGAGCCCGAAGACAGCCGTGCAGGCCCCTGTCCCTGTCACTACACGTCGTTCGACCTCTCCAAAGGCGGGCTCGTCAATATGGGACAAGCAACGTCTGATCTCCCACAGATCGACCTGGAGGTCGACGGAGGCGACATCTACGCCACCTACGTCGAGGGCCTGGTGTGGGGGTATCACAACAACCTGCGGACTGGCACGCCAATCGAGGCGGCACAATCAAACTAACCAATGTCACACGATAACGACGTTCCGATCCCACCGACGAGCGCGGAGAGACACTCAACAGCCTGCCGATACTGCATTGTCGGCTGCGGGTACGAAGTTTTCAAGTGGCCAGTCGGCGAGGAGGGCGGTCCAAGTGCCGACCAAAATGCCTTCGGTATCGATTTCCCGGCGCAAGCACTCGGGGGCAACGGCATCACGACCGAGATGCACACAGTCATCGAAGAAAACGGGGAAGAGTACAACGTCATCGTCAAACCTGACGACGACAACCCCGTCAACAATCAGTGGTCGAGCGGGGACCACTCGGTGCGTGGCGGCTCGATAGCGCAGACGCTGTACAGTCCGGAGAACGATACGGAGGACCGACTCAAGTACCCGCAGATCCGGATCGGCGGCACGCTCCAGCCAGTCGACTGGGAGACAGCGATCGAGGCTGTCGCCAAAGCGAACGAGCTGGCGATGGACCGGAACGGGCCGAACGGTGTGGGCCAGAAGCTCTACTTCTATCAGTTCGTCGAGAACACCTACGCCGGGACGAAGCTCCATTTCGACGTCATCGGATCGCCGAACTGGGGCGGTCATAACCGGCCGGCCCTGACTCCCGAGAACCCGGGCATGCGGAACGCCGGACTCTGGCAGTTCGCCTACGACTACGAGGACACGCAGAAGGCCGACAACGTCGTGATGGTCGGTGCAGAGTTCTACGAGAACAAGTCGATCATTTTCCAGGAACACATCCAACTCGGCGTACAGGACGGGGCAACGCCGGTGCACATCGACCCGCGCCAGACCTTCACCTCGAACTACTCGCAGAACAACGACGGGATGCACCTCCAGTTGGAGGTCGGGACTGACGCAGTCCTGCTCAGTTCGGTCGCACGCCACATCCTCGAGCAAGGGTGGGAGAACACCGAGTTCATCGAAGAGTGGACGATGCGCGAGCGGTCGACTATCGACGACGAGGGCTGGTACCAGAAGGAATTCGGACAGACGTTCGAGGAGTACCAGGAGGCAATACTGGACGAGCCCCGATATAAACCGGAAAACGCCGCCGAAATTACGGGCATTCCAGCCGAGGACATCCGGTCGTTCGCGGAACTCATCGGAAAACCAGACGAGAACGGAGAGCGTCCGAACACTGTATTCCTCTGGGAGAAAGGGTTGATCTGGGGCTTCTCCCACGAGAACTCCGCGGCGCTCGGGAACCTCGTGCTGTTGACGGGCAGCGTGGGGCGGCCGGGCGCGGGCTTGAGCCGGGGCGGCGGCCACCAGGAAGGCTTCTGGGTGGGCGGACCGGCCGGCGAGGCCATCGGCGAGCATTCCACGCAAACGTTCACCACCTCTGACGGTGAGGAAGTCACGATCGCCCCGGATACCGACGAACGCGTCCGGAACGGCGAAATCCTCCACTGGCACGTCATCGGGTGTGATCCGGTCCGTGGTTCGTACAACACACAGCAACTCAGAAACGCAGTCCGTGAGCGGACGAGCGGCCCCCAGCCGCAGTCCGCGGATGCTGAGGAGATCGCCAGGGCGTGGGCCGAGCGGATGGACCAGGGCGGGATGGTCCTGACCAACCAGGAGATCTATCCGCGGACGACGACCGAGTTCGCGGACATCGTCCTGCCGGCGACGACGTGGGGCGAAGAGTCAGACTACCACCGCTGGAACGGCGAACGTCGGCTCAGACAGTATTCCGGCTTCATGGAAGGCCCGGGCGAGGCCAAGCCGGACTGGGAGATCTTCTCCATGATCGGCCAGGAGATGGGCGCGACCGACATGGACTGGGGCAGTGCCGACGAGATCTTCGAAGAGATTGCCAGTGAAGCCGACCATGGTGTGCACGCACTAAAGGCCATCCACGACAAGGCACAAGAGGAAGGCAAAACGACAGCGGAGAAAGTCAGCGAGATGGACACGACGGGCATCCAGTTGCCTGCACGGTTGGAGGACGGCGAACTCGTCGGGACGGACCGCGTCCACCAGCCTGACGAGAAGGTGCCCGGCAGCGGCCGCTTTTTTACGAGCACTGGCGACGCCATCTTCATGCAGGTGGACTGGAACCGAGTCGAAGATGTCTACGAGGAGCTCAAACCGGACCCATCGAACGACGAGATCTGGGTGACCAACGGGCGGGTGAACCGCCTCTGGCAAAACCTGTACAGTCACACGCGCGACCCGCAGATCATCAAGCGGTTCAAGCAGAACTTCATCGAGTTGAACCCTGCTGATGCGGATCGCATCGGCGTCGAAGCGGGCGACCTCGTCGAAATCCGGAACGACGACGTGTACAACATGTATGGCGAGAACACGGAAGGCAGCTTCACCGCCATCGCGTACGTCACGGAAGACCCGCCGCAGGGCCAGATCGTTCCGGAGGGGACAGCGTTCACGTACTGGCTCTATCCCGGCCAGGTTGCCAACGACATCGCTCCGGCGTACCTCGATCCAGCGAATCCGAACCCATCGTACAAGCTCGCGGCCGGGGAGGTCGTTCGTCTCGGTGAGTCCGAACTCAAAGAGGAGATGAGCTTCCAGGCACGGAACATCGCGCCGGAGTGACGGTAAACCTATGCACGATACTTCCACGACTGGGGATTCAGCGTTCGACGATGGCGACTTCGTCCGTGTAGCCTACACTGCGCGCGCCGGTGAGAGCGGCCGGGTGATCGACACGACAGACCCGGATGTCGCCGAGGACGCAGCTATCGATGATGTCGAAGCCACAGGAGCGGTACCGGTGGTGCTCGGCGAAGGCCACCTGTTCGACCCGGTCGAGGCGACGCTCGAAGAAACCGAAGTCGGTGAGCAGATACGAGTCACCGTTGCGCCCGAGGACGCCTTCGGTGAGGGCGACCCCACGGACCACACGACCGTCGATCTTGATCGTATTCCCGACGACCGACGCGAGCACGGCGCGCAGCTCACCCACGACGGCCGGACCGGATTTATCGAGTCATTGGACGACGAGAGTGCGAAAATCAACTTCAATCATCCGCTCGCCGGCATGGCGATCGAGTACGAGCTCACAGTTCAGGAGCGCATAGACGCTCCGCTGGAGCGAGCTCGTGCCGTAGTGGAACTGTACGGCCTCACAACAGACGTTGAGCTCTCGTTTGAATCCCCCGACTCGGAGGATCTACAACTCACGGTGGATGATCCGACAGAGGAGACCTGGGAACGGGAAAAACACCGGGCGATCCGCGACCTGCAGGAGCTACTCACACTCGAGTCGATCACTGTGGTCGAACAGTTCGGTGACACGCCATGACTCCAGTCTCGTCAACTAGGGGCCACTCACACGGAACTCACGCAACGTCGCTCGCGGAGGCGCGGAGGCAACTCCGTGACAGCTGTCCCCCTCACGAGCGAACCGAGTCCGTTCCGATCACAGAGAGCGATAGCCGGATACTCGCTGAGCCGGTCGAAGCAGCGCGGTCGGTGCCACACTACGACCGGGCGGCCATGGATGGGTTCGCAGTTCGGGCTGGCGATATCACTGAAGCAAGCAAGCAGTCCCCGGTTCGGCTGGAGCTTGTCGAGGGATCTATCGGTGAAATGAAAGCTGCCAGAGTTCACACAGGAAGTGCGTTTCCGGCAGGCGCTGACGCTGTGGTCAGAGTTGAACGGGCTGATGTGCGCGAGAACGAAGTCACCGTCTACGACGATCCGCCAGCCGGAAAAGATGTAGCACCAGCAGGCGAGGATGTCGATGCTGGCGAGCTCCTGTTCACTGTGGGTCACAGACTCCAACCCGCAGACGTTGCACTATTGCGCGCAACGGGTCACCGCCGTGTTGAAGTCGTCGAACAACCCCGTGTCAGTGTCATCCCTACTGGGGAGGAACTGGTTCAGCCGGGAACCGAACCGGGGCCAGGCGAGATCATCGAAACCAACGGACTCCTCGTCGATCGGTTCGTCGAACGATGGGGTGGCAAAGCCACATACGGCGACGTAGTCGGTGACGACATGGGGGCGCTCCGTGACGCCATCAGCGGTGATACAGACCACGACATCATTGCCACGACGGGTGGCACGTCCGTCGGAGAGCGAGATCTTATCGACGAGGTGGTCGCGGATATTGGAGAAGTCCTGGTACACGGTGTGGCGATCAAACCAGGCCATCCTGTTGGGGTCGGCGTGGTTGACGGAACACCACTAGTGTTGCTACCGGGCTATCCCGTCTCGTGTCTCGTCAACGCCGTCCAGTTTCTCCGGCCGGCGGTTGCCTGGCGGGCGGGCGAGACTCCCGACCCTCACCCGACGATTCGTGGGGAAACTACTGAGCCATTGAGCAGCAAACCTGGGAAGCGGTCGTTCAAACGGGTCGTGGTTGAAGGGTGGCCCTCCAGTGACGAACTGGAGAGGGGTGGTGACGGAGGACTGAACGAACTCCCAGCGGTCAGGTCAGTGAGAAAGAGCGGTGCAAGCGTCCTATCGGGCGTGACGTTCGCCGATGGGTGGGTTGAAATCCCTGAATCCAGGGACGCCATTCCCGCTGGCGAAGAAGTCAGTGTACAGCGATGGACGTGACTACTGAACGGACTGTGATCGTCTACACCCGTGGAGACTGTCATCTATGCAAGGACGCAATCACAACGATCAGATCAGTCGCTGAATCGGTTGAACCACCGGTTGAAATAGTAGTTGTAGACGTTGATCAAAACGAAACACTTCGAACGGAATACGGCGACCGGGTCCCGTATGTGGTGATCGATGGCCGGCCCGCCTTCAAATATCGTGTTGACGAACGCGAGCTGAGACAGAAGCTGGAGTAGTATGTCTGAGAACTTACTGCTTCGCTCCTCACGTTCGTTCGTCGCAGAAGCAGTGGGCCCGGGCGGATTTGAACCACCGCATACCCGGTGTCCCAGACACCGAGAGCGAACTCGCCGCCATATGAGCCGGGGGCTCTAACCAGACTGAGCTACGGGCCCGCTGTCCGTCCGTACCCGAGCGCCTGACTAAACTCTATCGGCTTTCCGTGCCCTGGGCATCGACGTCCGCCGTCGGTACTGGCTCGCCGGACCGACTGACCGGCGGATCTGCCGACCACGAAGTTCGCACGTGGAGACGGCGTATCGGAGTCTCGCCATGCGAGCAGTTGACTCGGAAGCTTTTTCGGCGGAACGCCCATATCTCAGTCCAACGATGGGAATTGGCGGCTCAGACATGTACCGACAGCAGATCCTCGATCACTACAAGAACCCCCGCAACTACGGGGAGATCGAGGAGCCGACGTTCAGCCACGTCGGCGAGAACCCGATGTGCGGGGACACGATCGAGATGGATGTCGTCCTCGATGACGACGAGGAGACGATTGAAGCCGTCGCGTTCCGCGGCGACGGCTGTGCCATCTCCCAGGCCGCGGCGTCGATGCTTTCGGAGACACTCCCCGGCACCAGCATCGAGGACCTGAAGGAGTTAGACCGCGACGACATGATCGACATGCTCGGCGTCGACATCTCGCCGATGCGCGTCAAGTGTGCCGTCCTCGCAGAGAAGGTCGCACAGGATGGCGCCGACATCTACTTCGGCGAAAAAGAAGTCGACAAGACCGTCACCGAGGACGAAGACTAACCGCGCTACATCTCTGCTTTCTTACGCAATTGCGCCAAGGAGATCCCCTTCGCGTCCATCAGAGCCACACAGTCGTCCGCGAGGTCGTAGGACTCGTCGTATCGGTCAGTTCTGGCGCGAGTGTCGTAGGCGACGACACGGTAGTCGTCGGCCAGCGCGTCCAGTTGCGGGTCGAACATCGTCCGGTCCATGAGCGTCCCGTGACAGAGCACGACCGGCGGGCCGTCGCCGCGGTCGGTGGCGACTGTTTCGGGCCGCCTGCTGTATCGCTGGACCGAGAGGTCTTCTGACGGTGCCATGCGCAAGCACCGTCCGCTGTCTACTTGTATGTACTCCAGGACGGGTGAGACGCTCGGATACAGCCGACCGCTCGGAGCGTCGCCGCGGGTTCGGAGTGGCAGCGTCGAACCAAACGGCGTCGACGGACCCTTCGAAGCGGCGGAGCGACGCTATTTCTCCACCGGGCGCAGCGTCGCCGAGAAGTGTCGCAGCTCCGCCCGCGGCGGCTCCTCGACGACCTCCAGACCTGTAATCTCCTCGCGCCGGTCGAGGACGGCGCCGAACGTCTCGCTGATGTGCTCGATGTGCTCGCGGTGGTAGCTTCGCCTGGGTAGCGCCAGCCGGACGAGTTCGGGCCGATCCGTATCGGGGAACGCGAAGCTCCCCAGCTCGACCCCGCGAACGGCGCCCTCGCGGTAGGCCGCACAGACCAGTGCCTGGCCGGGGAACTCCCCGTCGGGAACGTGGGGGAGCGCTTCGCCGGCGTCGACGTACACGGCGTGCCCACCGACTGGCCGATAGACCGGCACCCCCTCGGCCTCAAGACAGTCGGCCAGCTTTTGCACCTGGCCGATGCGGTGGTCGAGGTACGCCGCGTCGGTCGCCTCGCGCAGGCCGACCGCCATCGCGGCCATGTCCCGGCCGGCCATTCCGCCGTAGGTGAAAAAGCCCTCATAGAGGATCGCCCGCTGTTTCAGCTCCTCGTGGAGCCGCTTTTCGCTGTCGGCGAGTGCGACGAACCCGCCGATGTTGACCAGCCCGTCCTTCTTGCCGCTGACGATCACTGCATCCGCGGGAGCCAGCTTCTCGCGGACGATTTCTCCGATCGACGCGTCGCTCCAGCCCGGCTCGCGCTCGCGGACGAACCAGGCGTTCTCGGCGAAGCGACAGCCGTCGATCACCAGGCGTGCGTCGAGATCGTCCGCCAGTTCGCGGGCCGCCCGGACGTTCTCGATCGACACGGGCTGGCCCGCCGCCGAGTTGTTCGTGAGCGTCACGATCACCGCCGGTACCCGGCCGGCACCGACCGTCGCTGCGCGGTCGCGGGCCGCCTCGACGTCGAGATTGCCCTTGAAATCGCCGTCGGCGTCGGCGTCCCACGCGTCCGCCACGGGACAGTCGATCGGGTCGCCGCCCGCTTCGACGACGTGTGCACGGGTCGTGTCGAAATGGGTGTTCGCGATTACGGCGTCCCCGTCCTCGACCAGCGCGCCATACAGCAGGTGCTCGGCGCCCCGTCCCTGGTGGGCCGGGACCAGCCGCCGGAAGCCGAGCACGTCCGCGACGGCGGCCTCCAATCGTTCGAAGCTCTCGCTGCCCGCGTAGGACTCGTCACCGCCGACCATCGCTGCCCACTGGTCCGTGCTCATCGTCCCCGTGCCGCTGTCTGTCAGCAGATCGATATAGACGTCAGCGGCGTCGAGTCCGAAGACGTTGTAGCCGGCGTCCGCGAGCGCCGAATCTCGGCGTTCGCGGTCCGGAAGCTCGGTTCGAGAGACCATCGCGGATCGGTACATACTCCATGTGTCGGCGGCCACCCACCTGTTTCTTTCCGGACAGATACGTACAGGAGGACGCTATCCCGGGCGCGAACGGTCAGAACAGTACGCTGCTGGGCAGGTGTGTGAAGAGCTAACAGACTGACCTCAGCTGCGGTCGTCGAGCCAGGTCGCCAGCTGCACCTCGTCGACGAGGTCGCCGTCGATCCGGTAGTGGCCCCGGCGGGTCGCCTCCACGTCCCAGCCGTTGCGTTCGAGGAACTCGACGGCGCCTTCGTTGGTCGCCGGGACGTTCTGGTAGATTTTCCGGTGACCCTGGGTGTCGGCCCACTCGAGGCCCTGCTCCATCAGCAGCGAGCCCAGCCCCTCGCCGCGGTACTCCCCGAGGACGCCCAGCGTCAGTTCGGCCGTGTGTTCCATCTCGGGGAACTGCGTGCCCTCGACGTGGAGCCAGCCGACGGCGTCGTCCTCGACGATGGCGACGAACACGACCCGGCTCTCGTTTTCGTTGTGGCGCAGCAGGACGCCCTCGCGGTTGATTTCCTCGGCCAGCCGCGAGGCCACGACGTACGTGCTGTCGGCCGCGATCGTCTGGATCACGGCCACGACTCCCGAGAGGTCCTCCTGGCGGGCCGGCCGGACGGTCGCCTCCAGGCCGTCGATGTCGACCGTCCGCTCGTTGGCGTCCGCCGCCAGTCCGACCCGGAGCTTGCCGTCGCGTTCCTCGAGGGCTCCGTCCCGTTTGAGGATCGAGAGGTGGTGATTGAACTCCTCAGTCGACATCTGCTGGGAGGGGTCGAGACCGGACCCTGACCGCGCCGGCTTCGACCCGCTGTCGGGCTGTACCAGGACGTTCCGGCGGACGGCGTCCGGCGTGATTGCCCCGTTTTGCTCCACGTACTCGTAGATCTGTCGCCGCCGCGCGTGGTCGAACTGTCGTGGACTGGCCATGTGTGATCCAGTTGGACTCACCTGATAATTATGGTGTGGTTTACCGGCGAGAACAGCACGAACGGAAGCTTCCCCAGCACGGGTAGCAACAACGGTTGCTCGTACTGGTGGCTGTACGTACGTGAACACTCGAATTGAGAATCCAGGCGGAACGGGTCTGTCATTTAGGCGAACGCGATCGGCTTGCCGGCGGCGTTCTCCTCGTCGCGGACCTTCTGGAGGGCGTCCCGGAAGTCGCTCATCTGGACCTCCGTGCGCTCGTCACGGATGGCGAACATCCCGGCCTCGGTCGCGAGCGAGGCCAGCTCGGCCCCCGAGAACCCCTCGGTTTCGCCCGCGAACGTCGCCAGTTCGACGTTGTCGTCGAGGTTCATCTCCGTCGTGTGGATCTCGAGGATGCGCCTGCGGCCGTCCCAGTCGGGCATCGGTACCTCGATCAGGCGGTCGAAGCGGCCGGGCCGGAGGATGGCCCGGTCGAGCATGTCGAAGCGGTTAGTGGCGGCGATGATGCGGATCTCGCCGCGGTCCTCGAACCCGTCCATCTCCGAGAGCAGCTGCATCATCGTTCGCTGGACCTCCGCGTCGCCGGAGGTCTTCGACTCCGTCCGTCTGGCGGCGATGGCGTCGATCTCGTCGATGAAGATGACGGCGGGCTCGTGTTCGCTCGCCAGTTCGAACAGGTCACGGACCAGGCGGGCACCCTCGCCGATGAACTTCTGGACGAGCTCGGAGCCGGCCATTTTGATGAACGTCGCGTCGGTTTCGTTGGCGACGGCCTTCGCGAGCATCGTCTTGCCGGTGCCCGGCGGGCCGTGCAGCAGCACGCCGCTCGGCGGGTCGATGCCGACCTCGCGGAACTGCTCGGCGTTGACCAGCGGCTGCTCGATGGTCTCGACCACCTCGCGGATCTGCTCCTCGAGGCCGCCGATGTCCTCGTACTCTACGTCGGGACTGTCGTCGACCTGCATCGCCTGAGCGCGGGCGTCAGTCTCGGGCTCCAGCACCGTCTGGACGGCGAAGGAGTCGTTGATCGCCACGCGGTCGCCGGCCTCCAGGTCGTCGCGGATCGACGGCGACACCTCCGTGAGTACTTCCTGGTTGTTGCCGTGCTGCTTGACGACGACGCCGTCCTCCAGCAGCTCCTCGGCCGTCGCGATGTACAGCGATGAGGATTTGAGCGTCTCGTTCTCGCGCTCCAGGCGGTCGACCTTCTCGACCAGGCTCTCCTGGCGGCTATGAGCGGCGTCGAGCTGGCTTGTGAGCGTTTCGTGCACCTCCACCACGTCGGCGTAGTGCTCCCGCAGCGCGTCGAGGCGCTCGTCCGGCGTCATGTCGGGATCCAGATCGAGGCGCGGACGCTCCGGAAGCGATGGACTCCGAGACATCTGGTTACCGAACCTTTGATTGCGGGCAATATAGGTTTTCGGGACTTCCCTCGGACTGTTTCCGACAGCATCTGTTGTCGCCAGCTGGTCTCAAAACAGCTGGCTCATTCGTAGGAACTGAACGGTAACAACTGGTGTTCTATGGTGGACCGATTGAGCACCCTTCTCGTCGGTTAGTCCGACCTCGTTTCGCAGTAACTGGCACTGATTATCGAGCAGCGTCCACCTGTTTAAGTACGAACGCGCGACCAGCGCCGGTGTGCGCTGGTGAGCGGGTACGGAGGTCACGCGGGAGTGCGACGCCGCCTCCGTGCCGACAGGTCGGTTGCACCCTGTGCAACCACGGCGTCGCCTGCACGCTCCTCCCCGCCGAACAGTCCTGACTGTCGATCAGGTCAGCGACTCGAACTCGTCGAGGTACGAGTCGTAGACGTCCATTGCCCGTTTGATCGGCTCGCTGTCTGTCATGTCGACGCCGGCGTCGCGCAGCAGCTCAGACGGGTAGTCCCGGGACCCGCGACTGAGGAACTCGCGGTAGCGCTCGGCGGCGGTGTCGCCCTCCTGTTTGATCGCGTCGACGAGCGCCACGGCGGCACAGATCCCCGTCGAGTACTGGAAGACGTAAAACGAGCGGTAGAAGTGTGGGATGCGCATCCACTCGCGGGCGATCCGGTCGTCGAGCGCTGCCGGTTCGTAGTAGTCGCCTTTCAGGTCGTGGTACAGTTCATCCAGGGCGTCCGCGGTGAGCGGCTCGCCAGCCTGGGAGCGCTCGTGGGCGCGCTGCTCGAACTCGGCGAACATCGTCTGGCGGAACAGTGTCGAGCGGAATCGTTCGAGATGCTCGTTGAGGATGTGTCGGCGCAGGCGATCGTCCTCGACAGTCTCCAGCAGATAGTCGGTCAGCAGCGTCTCGTTGACCGTCGAGGCGATCTCGGCGATGAAGATCGTGTAGTCCGCGTACACGTACGGCTGGGCCTTGCTGGCGAGTTCGGAGTGCATCGAGTGGCCGAGTTCGTGCGCCAGCGTGAACATTGAGGAGACGTCGTCCTGGTAGTTCATCAGGATGTACGGCTGGGAGTCGTACGTCCCGCCGCTGTAGGCACCCGACTGCTTGCCAGCGGTCTCGTAGACGTCGACCCACCGCGAGTCCAGCCCCTCCGCGAGCCGCGACTGGTAGGCGTCCCCGAGCGGCGCGACCGCCTCGGTCACGTACTCGCGTGCCGTCTCGTACGGGATGTCGGGACTTTTGCCCTCGACCATCGGGACGTACAGGTCCCACATCCGGAGTTCGTCGGCCCCGATGGCGTCGCGCTTGAGGGCGGCATGGCGGTGGAGCTTGTCGAGGTTCCCCCGGACAGTATCGACGAGCGTGTCGTACACCTCTGGCGGGATGTTCGGACCGTCGAGTGCGGCCTCGCGCGCCGTATCATAGTTACGGGCCTTTGAGAGCTTCTCGTCGGTCTTGACGCTGTTGCGGTAGGCGGTGGAAACCGCGTTGCGGACCGCCGCCCACTCGTCGTAGAACAGTTCGTACACCTCCCGGCGGAACTCCCGGTCGGGGTTTTTCTCGAGCGTGCCGGAAACTCCATGTCCGCGTTCGTCAGCATGTTGTAGATCTCGCCGGAGGCTCCGGTGACCTCGCCCAGTTCTGCGAGCAGGTTTTCGACCTCCGAGGAGCGGGTGTGTGGCTTCATCCGCAGGATGTCGTCGAAGAAGTGCTCGTACTCCCGGAGGGCGGGCTCCTCGACCATCATCTCCTCGATGGCCTCCCGGTCGAGTTCCTGGATCTCCGGCTGGATGAAGCTCGCCGCGCTGGCGGCTTCCGAGGAGAGCGACTGCGCCCGCGTCGCCATCGCCTGGGTCTCGCTGTCGCGCGTGTCCTCGTCGCGGCGCATCCGGGCGTAGGCGCCCACGTTCGAGATCTTCCGCATCACCGTCTCGTGACACTCGAGCAGCGCCGCGAGCGTCTCGGCGCTCTCGGTCGCCCGTCCCTCGAACGCCCGCAGGTCGTCGATCTGCTCTCCGGCTGCCTCGTAGGCCCGCTCCCACTCCTCGTCGCTCGCGAACAGCGAGTCGAGGTCCCACTTATGGCGCTCGTCGATCTCGGTCCGCTCGGGGACTGAACTCATGTCTCCGGGTTACGGGCCCCGCCAGGTAAGCCTTTCATAGTGGTTGTTGTGACTCTTTACCGCCGGGCAGACAGAATACCGACGGTTCAAGCCCCGAAACACCTGTTTTTCTGTGGCACTCTGAAAATAATCACAACAACCACTATCAATCCCGCCCGACGCCCGAGGGCCTTCCTTTCGGACACCCGGGATAGTTCACCTCACCTCCCCCATTGCTTTTTCCAATTCGCATCTGTGATTTTAGATTTCAAAATTTTTCTTTCCTTTTAGACTCTTCTGACACTCGAATCGAAAAGTGAGAATATATAGAAAGCAACCTTATATGCCTGGGGCCGGAACAAGGAAGTATGAGCTCAGACCAGGACCACCTCAAAGAGACTGACACGGAGGCCCGCTTCGAGTTCAAAAAGGAGGAAAAGTCCGCCTTCCAGACAGAGAAGGGCCTCACCGAGAAAACGGTG
>PXSQ01000065.1 GCA_003022725.1 Halobacteriales archaeon SW_7_65_23
GGAATACGTTGACGGCGACACAATCGATGAGGCCATAGATCGGTGCACCAGTCAGGTTCAGTGAGCGAAGAAACCCGTAGGTGCGAGCGGCCTGCTCCAGGCCCTGCTTGGAGAGGCCGCGGAACTTCGCTAACCACGGCTGGAGCAGCGACCAGAGACACTCTGCTTGGTTCGTGTGGACGCCCTCGTCGGAGACGTATCCGTCATCGTGGACGACATATCGGTGATCATGCTCCATACCTCGGTATGCTGGCAGCCCGTCAGTCCAGACCTCTCCCAGCGGCTGGGAGAGGTCGTCTGCGTCCTCAATAACCGGTCCGAGATCGTCCTCGTAATCGCTTCCCTCTTGAGCTGACACTACACGAAGCACGTCGCGACACGCCGCGACGAGCGTCAGTTCGTCTCCCTGCTCTCCCGTCCATCGTGTCCGTCCGCCTTCTGGCGAGCCGCCGCGATCAAGCCCCTCTCGCGGCGGCTCTTGGCCCTTGAATCCTGAACACGCCTGCTGAGTCTCATCGACCTGTGTTGGGCCGCCGACTGTCTGGGAGATACGGTCCCAGACAGTCGGAAACCCCTGACAAAAGGCCGTTTCAAACGCTCTGATATTCTCACGGAGCGTCTTGTAGGACGGTGAGAGGAGAAACGCGATCTGGTTGATGCTGAGAAGCGTATCCGCATAGAGAATGAAGGCGATGAGGAACTCGCCGGGAGCGAGTTCCGAATCGTAGAACGGCGTCCCCCGCGTGTACGTGGTTTTCCAGTTGCAACGGCTACACCAGATACGGTTAGAACCGTTGAGTGCTTGGAGTGTGTCCTGCTCGCAGTGTGGGCAGGCTCGCGGCGCCCAGATCTCCTTGAGAGCTCGACGATGGCGTCGAGCGGCTCGGGCCGAAACTCTATTGCTCCCAGTTCCACAAGTTCCGCTAGCCTCTGGCGGTGGTTTCGTCATCGCCCGAGTCAGATTCCATACCGCATTATATCACGCACTTCAGAGAAGAGTTGCCAGAGGTAGTGGAATGTAATGACTGTGTAGTGACAGTCAGCCAAACATCTGGCGCATCATCGGGTGCATCTCCATCAGTTGCTCTTCGGCGATCTCCTCGTAGAGCTTGTAGGTGATCGACACAGTCAGCAGTAGCCCGGTCCCGGAGACGTCGCCGATGGTGCCGAGCATGTTCGCGCCGACGGCGAGCAGGCCGACCAGCGCGCCGCCGATGACGGTCACCTGGGGGATGTACTGGTCGAGGACCCGCTCGATCGAGCGGACGTTCTGGCGGAACCCTGGGATCTGCATCCCGGAGTTGTGGATCTGCTGGGCCGTCGCTTCAGGGCCCATGTCGGTCGTCTTCACCCAGAAGATGGCGAAGATCGCACCGCCGAACACCATGATCGTCAGGTCGATCGAGACCCGGGTCATGATCTCCAACGGCGAGTTCCCGCCACCGGCCCCGACGAACCACATCCAGTCCTGTGGTTGCTGGATCGGGGCCAGGAAGTAGAACAGCCCGTTGACGACGTTGCCGTCGCTGTCGTAGACGCCGAGCCAGGTGGGCATCCCGGCCCACTGTGCGTTCATGATCCGGCCGACGAACTGGATGTTCATCTGCAGTGCGCGAACGAGGATCATCGGCAGGACGCTCGCGTAGATGAGCTTCACCGGGAAGCGCCCGCGGGCACCTTTCACCCGCGTGTTCGACAGCGGGATCTCGACGCGAACGCTCTCGGCGTACACGACGATCACGAAGATGGAGACCGTCGTGAACAGAGCCAGGAGTTGCCCCTCGTTGATCAGGATGTCTTCGATCCCCTGTGGGGTGAGGGGCGACGCAGTCTCTGTGCGCCCGAGGATGATGCGGCCCCACATGGGGATGAACCCCCACTGGTCGGCCGGGCTGACGACCGGGAATGTGATCAGGTCGCCGACCATCCGCTGGCTCACGCCCGCGATGATGAACAGCCCGATCCCCGAGCCGACGCCCCACTTGCTGACGACCTCGTCCATGAACAGGATGAGGATGCCGCCGACGAACACCTGTGCGAAGATAATCCACTCGAGCATCCCGACGGAGATTCCGAGATTTGACGCGACCGTGGGATCGGCGGAGAGGAAACCCGCGAACACCATCGGAAGCGCCGTCAGCGCCGTCATGATGACGACAAGCAGCTTCTGGAGGCCCTGGTACAGCACCTGGTCGCGTGGGTTGTTCTGGGTGTCCAGGCCGAGCAGGTCGGCACCGCCGAGCAGTTGCAGCACGATGCTCGCCGTGACGATCGGCCCGATGCCAACCTGGAGTAGCGAGCCCGACTCGCCGGCGAGGATCGACCGGAACTGACCGAAGACGTCCCCGCTCTCGCCGCCCAGACCGAACAGGACGACGTTCGTCAGGAAAAAGTACAACACCAGAATGCCGGCTGTCCAGCCCAGCTTGCGCTTGAAGGGGACGTGCCCCTCCGGACGGCGGACTGCCGGCATCCGGGTCAGTACGGGTTCGGCGGTGTCCTTCCAGCTCATGTTAGTCCTCTTCTGTCTCGTCGGTATTGGCCTCGTCCGTCTTAGTCCCGTCGGCTCTGTCCGACAACGTCACATACCCGCCCGCGTCCTCGATTTTCTCCGCAGCGATGTCGGAGAAGGCGTCTGCGACGATCTCCAGCTTGTTGTGGACCTGGCCGTCGCCGAGCACCTTCACGACGTCGGCGTCGTGGCCATCATCGACGACGTCGCGGGCGTCGATCGTGTAGCCGTCGCCGGCGCTGTCTGCCAGCCCCTCGGCTGCCAGCACCGCCGCGTCCTCGTCGAGGCGCCCCACGCTGACCGTGCGCACCTCGTCTTTGACCTTCTCGGGCCGCGAGAACCCGCTGCCTTCCTCGCCCAGCGGCGGGTGGTTGTGCTTTTCGTGCTTGTCGCGGCCCGCGCCGTGCGTGCGCGAGCCTCGCTGTCGCTTTTTCTTGTCTGTCATTATCGCATCGCCTCCAGCAGGCTGTCGATCTCCTCGCCCTCGTGGACGCCGATCTGACCGCCCGTCACGACGGGCTGTTTGACGCCGTCGTGGCCGCCCCGCGGCGGGTGCAAGCGCAGCGTCGGCGACAGGCCGGCGTCCTGCAGTGTCGTCTCCTCGGCAACCAGCGCCTCCGCGAGCGCCGAAATCGAGTCGTAATCGGTGTGCTCGTCGACCCACTCGTCGTCGATAGAGCCGTCGCCCTCGGCGGGCCGACCCCGGGTTTCCAGCAGCAGTTCGACCGTCTCCTGGCTCGGCGTGCCGCGGGCGACGTAGTCGTTAACCTTCGCGATCATCCCCTCGTAGGCCGGCGTCTCCGGCACGAGCGTCGCGTGATTGACGCGGCCGAGGTTCAGCATCTGCAGCGTGTCGCGGATGTCGTTGTTGACGTTGACCTCGCCGCGCAGCTGGACGAGTGCCTTCATTCTGAGACCTCCTCACGCTGGCGGTCGCGGACCCGCTGGGGGACCCGCGCCTCCGTCGCGTTCTCCAGTGCGTTGTACGTCGCCTTGGCGAGGTTGACCGTCGTCCGGGTGTTGCCGTGACTCTTCGTCCAGGCGTCCTCGACGCCAGCGAGCTCGAGCACCTTGCGGGGCGTCTCCGCCGCCGCCAGGCCAAGCCCCTTCGGGGCCGGCTTGATCTCGACCTCGACGGAGCCGGCCTTGCCGGTCGCCTTCCGGATCAGCGAGTTCGTCCCGCCGGGGCGGTCCTCCCAGGAGCCGCTGCCCAGCGGCACCTGGATGAGGTTCAGCTTCTTCACGCGGCGCCCGGAGTCGGTCATCCGCTGGACCATGTTGATGTCCAGCACCTCGTCCTCCAGATCCGCCACGAGCTGGTCGACCAGCTCGGGTTCCTTCAGCGGGAGCCCGGAGTTCAGCGCCTCCGCCATCGAGTCGATCTCGCCGTCGGCGACTTGCTGTCCGAGTCGCGTCTGTGGTACCCATCCGTCATCAGCACTCATAGTTCGATCTCACCTTCGAGCAGTGTCTCGCGCATCTCGTCGAAGTGCGCTGGCAGGTCCGTTGCGTCGAACTCCCCGCTGTAGAGGCCGTCCTGCCCCTCGGCGTACTCGGCGATGTGCTCGCCCCGGGTCCGCTCCCAGTCGGCCAGCACGTCGTCGTTGTGGGGGATTTCGAGACCGGCGTCGATTGCGCCTTCCTGTACTGCGAACACCTTGCTCCCCGGCGTCGGGGAGTTCAGCCCGATGTCGAGGACCGCCTCCTCGACGCCGGCGTCGAGCGCGCGGAGGCCCGCCAGCAGCCCGGTGAGGTACGCCGTCGGCATGTTGCCGGTCGGCGCCTCCCAGCCGAACTCCGACAGCTCCTCCGAGTTCGCGCTCGCGACTGTGCGGTCGCCCTGGGGCCCGGTCATGACCAGCTGCGCCCTGACGTGCTTGTTGCTCTTGCGAGCAACGAGCCGCGGCTTGCCGGATTTCAGCAGGCGCAACCGCTGATGGTAATCTGTGCGGGCCTCGCGGCGACGCCGCATCGGCACTGTGTAACGTGGTCCTGTTGCCATTATGCTTCACCTCGTTCCGCGAGATACCGCTCCAGATCCGCCACACTGTCGAACTCGCCGCCACCCGCCTTGTCGTAGAGGTCGCGGTACGTCGAGGAGTCGATCTCGCCCTCGTCGCGGAGTTCGCGCAGCTTCTCGCGGAGTGCGCGGATCTGGGACTGCCACTGTTGTTTCTCGTTCTGCCTGGCGCCGGCTTTCCCCTTGCGGGATCCGGGGCCGGTCTGGTGGCCGTACGAGCGCTTTACTTGTCGTTCGCGGGCGCGACCCCGGGAGTTCCCGCTGGGGGCCTCCGCGCGGATCGCACCCTGCTCGACGAGCTCCCGGATGTCCTCGCGGGTGATCGCTTCCGCGATGTCACCCTGGCGTTCGGGATCCATCCAGACGCTGTTCTTGCCGACGTCGAGCACCTTCGCTGCGAGCTGTTTCTGTGTGCTGAGATCTGTCATTCGACTTCGACCTCCTCGTAGGTCGGGTTGAGTACGCGGATGCCGTCGTCCTCGGCGACCTCCTCGATGCGCTCGCGCTTGCGAGCGCCGACCTTCGAGGCGATCCGCACTGCCTCGCGGTCACCGTCGACGCCCTCGAGGTCGTCCACGTTGTGCACGCGGACCTCCTCGAAGCCCGACGGGTGCCGGCCCCGGACCGCCGTCGGCGTCCGGAAGCCGGTCTCGACGGTATCGCCCTTGCCCTTGACGCCCTTGCGCTGCTTCGAAAGCTTCCCGCGCGGGCGCCGCCAGGACGTCGGCACGCGCTGTTTCTTGTGGTGATCCTGCCGGTTGAACTGCGGTTTACCGACGCGCTTGCGCTGCTTGAGGAGCCGCTTTTCGCGTTCGGCCAGCTCCGGGGTCTTCTCGACCAGCCCCCGGGGCTGCAGCTCCGTCTCGACGTCCTCCTCCGGTTCGGGCTCCTCTTCGGCCTCGATCTCGGCCTCGACGTCCTCGCTCACTTCGAGGTCACCGACGTCGGCCTTGATCCGGGCCGCCAGCGCCATGCCGATCCCGTCGACGTCTGCCAGCTCTTCCTGGCTCGCGCCGCGGACGTGATCGACCGAGTTGTAGCCGGCCTCCCGTAGCGTCTCGGCCTTCGCGTCGCCGATGCCGCTAATGTCGGTCAGCTCCGTGATCGCCGGCTCCTCGTCTTCCTCGTCTTCCTCGTCTTCCTCCTCCTCGGCCGCTGCCTCATCAGCCTCGGCGTCGTCGTCGGTCAGCTCGTCGACCTCGGCCTCGACGTCATCGCTCACGTCGAGCTCGTCGGTCTCGGCTTTCATCCGCGCCGCCAGCGCCGTGCTGACCCCGTCGATCTCCTGGAGCGCGTCCTGATTAGCCGCGGCGACGTGAGCCCGGCTCTCGATGCCGGCCTCCTGCAGCGCCTCGGCCGTCTCCGCGTCGACGCCGCCCAGATCGGTCAGATCCGACTCGTCTTTCCCGTCGGTGTCGAAAGCGACCTCAGTGTCCTCTTCTTCGTCGCTCATCAGGAGTCACCCCGGTTCGGTTTCGCAGTGATGTACGCGCCGTCCTGGAACACGCGGATGTCCTTGTCCGTGACGCGCGTCAGCTGTTCGATGTCGGCGGCGGTCTGGCCGACGGCCTCGATGTCGGGGCCGCGCAGCGTGAGCTGCTCGCCGTCGACCTCGACGTCGGTGTCGCCGTGGATCGGCGTCCGTCGCGGCGCCCGCTCGCCGAGGAAGTTTTCGATGACGACTTCGTCGCCCTCGACGGTCACCTGCATCGGGAAGTGGGAGTAGAAGACCTCCATCTCGTACTCCCACCCCTCGGTGACGCCGTAGAACATGTTCTCGACGTGGCTCTCGAAGGTGCCCAGCGTCGACATCGTCTTGGCGTCGTCCTCGTCGCTCTCGATGACGACTGCTTCGACGGTTTCACCGTCTCCGTCCGGCGAAGCCGGAACGTCCTCGACGGATACCGACACGTCGGGGTACCAGAGCCGTCGCCGTACGCTACCGTTCGGTCCGTCGACGGTGAGGTCGAGATGGTCCATCTCGGCGCTCACCTCCGCCGGAATCTCCAGTGTTACTTGTGGCATTGTTAGTAGACGTACGCGATGACCTGGCCGCCGATCCCCTGCTCGCGGGCCTCGTAGTGGCTCATGATGCCGTGAGAGGTGGTGACGACGAGCGTCCCGTAGTCGCGGGCGGGGAGGTACCGCTTCTCCCACTTCTCGAACTCGTCGGCACCCGCCGCGTAGCGGGGCTTGACGGGGCCACACGCGTTGATCGCGCCTTTCAGTTCGACCTCGAACTGACCGGCTTTGCCGTCGTCCTGCCGCTGGAAGCCGTCGATGTACCCGCGGTCGTAGAAGACCTCGAGTACGCTGCCGATCTCGTTCGAAGCGGGCTGTACGTCCTGTGTCAAGTGCCCGACACTCTCCGCGTTGTCGATCGCCGAGAGCGCGTTGGCGAGTGGGTCGTTTCCTGTCATGAGTACTTCTTGAACCCCATGCTCCGGGACACTTCGCGGAAGCACTGTCGACACAGCCAGATGTCGTACTTCCCGACGAGTCCCTGCTCGCGCCCGCAGCGCTGGCACTCCCGGAGCTGTTCGGTTCGTTTCGCGGCCTGCTCGCCGGTGGGCTCCTCTGGCTCGCTTTCGCTCATTGCTCCGCCTCCACGTCGAAGGTGGACTCGACGAACGCGACGGCGTCGTCGGGCGTCAGCCGGTGCCCGGACGGGATCGACCGCGAGGCCTTGTCCCGTTTGGCGACGCGGTAGCCCGGGCGGACGAGGTTGACTGTCACGTCCAGGCCGTAGATCCCGATCGTCGGGTCGTACTCCTGGTCCGGGAAGTCGGTGTGTTCCTCGATCCCGAAGCTGAAGTTGCCCGTGTCGTCGAACTGCCGTTCGTGCAGGTCGACCAGCGGCAGCGCCGTCTCCAGGAACGCCTGGGCGTCGTCGTCCCGCAGGGTGACCTTCGCGCCGATTGGGTCACCCTCGCGGATGTTGAACTCCGGCTCGGTCTTCTTGGCGGTCGTCCGGACCGACTGCTGGCCCGTGATCTCTTCGAGGATCTCCTCGCCCTGGCCGAGTTCGCGGCCGCCCTGGCCGACACCCATGTGGACGACGACCTTCTCGATGCGGGGTTCGCGCATCTCGTGGAACCCGCTGTCAGTGTCTGAGCTCATTCATCCCCCTCCTGTTCGGTCTCCGCGGCGGTGTCGGCGTCCGCGTCCGCCTCCTCGGTGCCGGCACCGTCGTCGCTGGTGAAGTTCTCGTCGATCACGACGATGAACTCGGCGATCGTCTCGAAGCCGCCGTCGTCCTGCTCGACGAGCACGTTGTTCGGCGAACTGCCGGGGGTCACCTGGATCTCCTCGATCGTGCCGATCTCGCCGGCGTGGGCGCCGGCGACGGCGGTGACCAGCGCGCCCTCCTCGGAGACGAAGTGGGCGACGACCTCGTCGGTCTCGTTGTCGACGACCAGCGAGTCGCCGGCCGCGTACGCGGCGTCGTCCTCGATCAAAAGCGTCTGACCGTCATGCAGCGTCAGCTGGAGGTCGCCGCCGGGAACGTGCTGTTTCCCGACGATCTTGCCCAGCTTGCTGCCCGCGCTGCCGGCGTCGATCGGCGTCAGCGTCAGCCGGCCGCCCTCGTCGGGGAACACCCGGTAGTACTCCTCGCGCTCGTCGAAGGCGACGATGTCGAACATCCCGACGGGCCGCTCCTCGTCGTTGACGGGCACGCCGTTGATGACGACGTTGTCCTGGTTCAGCGCGTACCGGGCTTCCTTGCGGCTGTCGACGTAGCCCAGCACGTCCCGCAGGACGATCAGCAGGGGCACGCCGGCCTCGCCGTGTGGTCCGGCGCCGGCCTTGACCGTGAACGTCTCTTCTTTGCGTTCGACCGGCCAGCTTTTCGGCACCGAGAGCCGCTTCTGGTGGTCACTCATCGCGACCGGCCTCCTCGATGCGCTGCTTGCGCCGGTCGTCCGACAGGTCCAGGCTCGTGACGCGCAGGTTGCTCGCGTCCAGCGGCCGGGGGACCTCCTCGCCGTCGACCGTCTCGATGGTGACGTCCTCGACGTGGACGGTGGCGTCCTTCAGGTCGACGTTGACGACGCTGCCTTCCTCGCCGGCGAAGTCGCCACGCATCATTTCGACGGTGTCGCCCTCGTTGACGCGCACGGATCGGGTCCCGTGCTCCTCGCGGAGGTCCGACGACAGCGTGGCCCGCACCTGGCTGTGCCTCTCGTGCAGCGGAGCTTCTCGTGTCTCTTTCCGCTGTTTGTGTGGTTGTCGAGTCATACGATCATCGTTGCTGTTGATGCGATTGATCCGAACCGCTCCGCGACCTCCCGCGCGATGGGACCCTTGATCTCGGTCCCGCGCGGGTCCTCGTTGTCGTCGACGATGACGGCCGCGTTGTCCTCGAACTTCACGCGGGTGCCGTCGGGGCGCCGGATCGGCTTGCGCTGGCGGACGATCACCGCCTCCAGTACCTGCCGCCGCATCTCCGGCGTGCCTTTCGTGACCGAGACGGTCACCTTACCGCCGATGCCGGCTTTGGGGTGGCGGTTGAGCCGCCCCGAGTAGCCAGCGATCGAGATGACTTTCAGCTCGCGGGCGCCGGTGTTGTCCGCACAGTTCACCAGCGAGCCCTTCTCCAGGCCCTGCGTCACGTCAGCTTTCATCGCTTCCATCAGTCGTCACCTCCCTGCTCGCGGCTCGCGCTGCTCGCCTGTCCGGAGGCCTGGTCGGCCTCCCCTACTTCGACGACGACGTGTGATTTGGTCTTCGAGAGCGGTCGCGTCTCTGCGATCTGTACTGTGTCGCCGACCGAGAGCGGCTCGAGCACGCCCGGTACGTGGGCCGGGATGCGCGAGCGCCGCTTCATCATCCGATCGTACTTGGGGACGGTCACGTCGTACTCGCGTTCGACGACGACCGTCTTCTCCATGTCCGTCGAGACGACCTCGCCCTCGATGAGCTGCCCGCGGACGGACAGCTCGCCGTAGAACGGGCACGTCTCGTAGTCGTACTCGGCCGGGTTCTCCGGTTCCGGTGGTTTCTCTACGTCGAGTCCTATCGCCATCGTGAATCACCTGTCTGCTCCGTGCGCCGTGCCGGGCGTGCGATCAGCCGCTCGCCCGCCGTCCGGACGACCTCCCCCGACGGGAGCGTCCACTCGAAGGTGGCGCTTTCCTTCGGGACGTGTGATACCTGTCCGTCTGTCTCGATGCCGAGGGTGCGCGTCGTCTCCGTCACAACCTCGCCTTCGATGCCGATGCTGTCGGGGTTCGACGCCGACACCACCCGCACGTCGATGCCGACGAGCTCGTGTCGCACCAGCGTCTCGGCGGTCAGTGCCATCTACGCCGCACCTCCGTCCGCTTGGGTCCCCTCTTCGAGGTCGCCCTCCTCGCGCTGGATCGTCTTGATACGGGCGATCGCCCGCCGCAGCTCCTTGATCCGGCCGGGGTTTTCTGGCTGGGCGCCCGCCGCCTTCATCGACTGCGCGTTCAGCAGCTCCGTCTCCAGATCCTCGAGTTCGGCCTCCCGCTCGGCCGGCGTCATGTCGCGGATCTCAACTGGATGTAGGATCGTCATTCGTCCTCAGCCTCCGCTTCGTCGTCGGCGTCGGCTTCCTCATCGTCCGCCTCGTCGTCGTCCCCTTGCATCGCCTCGAGGGGTTCCTCATCGGTGTCGGCCGACTCGTCGTCGGCGTCCGCCATCTCGTCGAGCAGGTCCTCGGCTTCGGCCTCGGTCTCCTCGTCGAGTTCCTCCTCGACGTCGGCTTCGAGGTCGTCGAGCTCCTCCTCGACGGCGTCCTCGTCAGGCAGGTCGGGGTCGTCGAACTCGGCGTCTTCCTCGACGATCTCCTCGTCGGGGGCTTCCTCCACGACCTCCTCGTCGGGGGCTTCCTCGATGACCTCCTCGTCGGGGGCCGACGCCCTGGCGTCCTCTTCCGGCGGGGCGCCGATTGCCGGCTCGGCGTCCTCGCCGTCCTCGGGCACGCCGTTCTCGGGTTCGCCGGCGAGCAGTTCGTCGACGCCCTCGGCCTCGGCGACGTAGTCCTCGACCTCGACGCCCTCGCGGATCTCGAAGTCGTCGGGCAGTTCGGCGCCCGGCGGGATGATCTTCACCTGGACGCCGATCGTCCCGAGCTGAACGACGGCCGTCGAGACACCGTAGTCGACGATCTCCTCGGCCGGTTCGCCGTTGTGCTTGATGTACCCGCGGTTGAACTTCTCGACGCGCGAGCGTGCGCCCGTCACTTTCCCGGAGAGCACGATCTCGGCGCCGTGGGCGCCGGCTTCCATGATCCGGTCGATCGTCGTGTGCCCGGCCTTCCGGAAGTACCAGCCGCGCTCGAGGGCGTTCGCCAGCCTGTCGGCGACGATGCGGGCGTTGAGGTCCGGCTCGTCGACCTCCTGGACGTCGACCTGGGGGTCGTCGAGGCCGAACTCCGTCTCCAGCGTGTCGGTGATCTTGCGGATGTTCTTCCCGCCCTTGCCGATCACCATGCCGGGCTTTTCGGCCTTCAGGACGATCTGGGTGCCCATCGGCGTCTTCGCGATCTCCATGCCGCCGTAGCCGGCGCGGCCGAGTTCGTCGGCGAAGAACTCGTCGATCCGGGTGCGCTGGAGGCCGTTGTCGATGAACTGCTGTTCGTCCGCCATCAGTTCTCGACCTCCTCTAAGATCAACTCGACGTCGACCTCGGGGGTGTTCCACTCCGAGGCCCGCCCCATCGCGCGGGGCTTGCGGCCTTCCTGTTCGCCGACCTTGTGGGCGGCGACGTGCATGATCTCCATCGACCCGCCGTCGAACCCCTGGTGGTCGGCGTTGCCGATGGCGTTGCCGAGCAGGTCCAGGAACGCCTCGCTGGCCTTCTCGGGGAAGCGACCGGCGTCCCAGCCGTCGATGTCCTTGCGGTGCCCGACGCCGGCGTTGTGCTGGCGGAACGGGACCGACTGCTCGCCCTCGATGACCTCCTCGAGGTACGAGACGGCGTCGCCGGCCGTCATCCCCTTGATCTCACGGGCGATCGCTTTGCTGTGCTTGTGACTGATCTGCCGCTCCCGGAGCATCGCTTTGGCCGTCGTGTCCGGGTCGGCGTCGACTGAGTAGCTGATTCCCATGGTTACTTGAGGGGGACGAACTTCGAGGAGCGTGTCGCTCCGATGCCGGCCTGTCCGTGCTCGACGTCCGTCCGCGTCAGCTGGAACTCGCCGAGGTAGTGGCCGAGCATCTCCGGCTCGACCTGCACGCGCTCGAAGCTCTCGCCGTTGTGGACGGCGAACGTCAGGCCGACCATCTCCGGGAGGATCGGCATGTCCCGGAGGTGGGTCCTGATCGGATCGTTTGCCGTCTCCTCCTCGCCGGCCTCGCGTGCCTCGTCGAGCAGCTTCTCATGCTCGACGGACAGACCGCGTTTGATGGTTCGCCGCTGTCGGGCGGGGAGCAGTTCCGCGACGTCCTCGACGCTCATCTCCTGCAACTCCTCGAGCGTGTAGCCACGGTAGGTGAACTCACCCTCGTGGCCGATCTGGTAGTCAGAACTCATTTGTTACCACCTCTGCCGGTGCGTCGCGAGGAGATGTCGCCGACCTTGCGTCCCGGCGGGGCGTCCCGCGAGATGCTCTTGGGCTTGCCGGGGTGCTGGCGGCCGCCGCCACCGAACGGGTGGTCGACGGCGTTCATCGCCACGCCCCGGACCCGGGGCCAGACGGTGCCCCGCGAGGACACCTTGTGGTACTTCGTGCCGGCTTTCAGCATCGGCTTCTCGGTCCGGCCGCCGCCCGCGACGACGCCGATCGTCGCCCGGCACTGCGGATCGAGCCGCTTCATCTCGCCGCTGGGCAGCTGGACGACCGAGACGTTCCGGTCGTGGGTCAAAAGCGTCGCGCTCACGCCAGACGCGCGGGCGTACTTGCCGCCGTCGCCGGGGTTGGCCTCGACGTTGCAGACCGGCACGCCCTCCGGGATCTCCGCCAGCGGGAGCGTGTTGCCGGGCTCGATCCGCGCCGAGACGCCGACCTGGATCTCGTCGCCGACCGTGATCCCCTCGGGGGCGAGCACGAGCCGGCGGTCGCCGTCGTCGAACTGGATGTCCGCGACCGGCGCGCTCCGCGCTGGGTCGTGCTCGATGTCGACGACCTCGCCGGAGACGACGTCGCCGTCCTCGACGTTTCGGTGGCCGAGCTCTGCCTTGTATCGGTGCGATGGGGCACGGAACGTCGGTCCGCCGCGCCCGCGTCGCTGTCCTCTGATGCGCTGTCCCATTGTCAGAACACCCCGATCCTGGAGGCGATCTCCTGTGCGTCGTGGTCCTCGGAGAGCTGTACGGTCGCTTTCTTCTCCCCTTTGGACGTCACCATCGTGTTCACGTCGACGACGGTCACGTCGAACTGCCCCTCGACTTCATCGCGGATCTCGCTTTTCGAGGCGTCCGCGTGACAGATGAACAGCAGCTTGTTCTGGAAGTCCATCTTGTCGACGGCCTTCTCGGTGACGTGGGGGTACTTGATTGCCTGTGGCATCAGTCGCTCACCTCCACGATCGCGCTCTCGGTCCACAGCGTCAGGCGCCCGGGGTCGGTCCCGGGGGCGAGCGCCTCGGCGTCGAGTTCGCCCGCCGTCGTCACGTCGACGCCCGCGAGGTTGCGGGCAGCGCGGGAGGGCTTCTCGCTGGTGACCACGAGCAGGGACGTCGCCCGGCGGTACTTCCGTCCGCGGGTCGACCCCTGGCCGGCGCGGATCGTCGTGTCCTCGGCGCGCTCGATGTCGTCAGCGACGCCGAGTTCCTCGAGCGCAGCGAGCGCCTCCTGGGTCTTCTCCAGGTCCTCGAACTCGTCGTCGACGACGAGCGGGAGCTCGACGTCCTCGTCGAACTCGTGGCCGCGCTCGCGGACCGTCTCGGGGTCGGCCGTCGCCGCGATGGCCGACCGGATCGCCAGCTTGCGTTCCTTGTCGTTGACGTCGAGCCCGCGGTCTTTCTCGGCCTTCGGCGGGTGCGCCGGACGCCCGCCCACGGTCTGGGGAACGCGGCGGCCGCGTCCGCCTTCACGGGGGACGTGGGCCATGCCGCGGCCGCTGCCGAACGACTCGGCCGGCGTCCGCATGCCGGCGTACTCGTCGGCGCCGTAGTCCTGTTTCCTGTTTGCCTGTGCTGCGAGCACCGCCTTCCGGATCAGATCCGGCCGGACCTCGTGCTCGAAGACCTCGGGGAGCGTAACCTCCCCGTCCTCGTCTCCGTCGAGTGTGCGTACTGGTACGTCCATACTCATTGCCCCTGGTTCGATTCCGTCGAGACGTAGCGCACCTCGGGATCGAGGCGCGGCTGGTCGTTCGGACGCACGGCCGGTCGGAGCCGGACGAGGCGCTTGTTCGGGCCGGGGACGGAGCCTTTGACCAGCGCGTACTGACCGTCGACCTCGCCGTAGTTGACGAACCCGCCGTCGGCGGTGGGGTCGTCCTCTTCGGCCAGGTCGATCAGGCGCTTGTTGAGTTCCGTCCGCTGGTGGTAGCCCATCTGCCCCTGCTGTGGGACAGTCGAGCGCACGCGCGAGGGGTTCCACGGGCCGAGGTTACCGATCCGGCGCCGCCAGCCCTGGCGGGCGTGTTTCCCCTTGCGCTTCTGGACGCCCCAGCGCTTGACGGGGCCCTGGGTGCCCTTGCCCTTCGTGACGCCCGCGACGTCGGCGTACTCGCCCGCCCGGAACACGTCGTTGACGGAGTACTCGCCCTCCTCAAGGAGGTCGAGCCCGTAGTCGACGCGCTCGTCGAGGGAGCCGCCGCCGACGCGGTGCTCCATCACGTCCGGTCGCTTCTTCGGCACGCCGTCGAGTTCGCCCGGGACTGTGTGCGTGATCGTGCGCACGTCCGCGAGGTCGCCCGACTTGAGTGCGTCCCTGATCTGTTCCTCTGCAGCGCCCGCCTCCGAGTCCTCGGGAAGGTCGAGTGCCCGATCCAGCGCCGGATCGAACTCCTCCGCCCAGACCTCGGTCAGCGGCCGCTTGCCGTACGGCGTCGCTTCGTAGGCTCGCAGCGCGACGACCCGCATCGGTGGCGTCTCCACCACGGTGACGGGGACCGTCTCCTCCATCCCCTCCCGGGGGGAGTCGGGTTCGTCGTTGATCATCACGACGTGGCTCATGCCGGCCTTGTACCCGGCGAAGCCCTGGAGCCCCGGCTGTCCGTCGTCGTCGGGCCAGCTGTTGAACCGCGGCGTCTCGCTGTCCGCCCGACTACGCGGGCCGAAGCCCAGCGAGCCTTTTCGTGGTCGTTCTGGTTGTGGCATGTGCGTTCACTCCATGAGGTTCAGGCAGGCGAGCGTGGCGATCACCGCTTCTTCGGTGCGCACCACCTCGCTACCCTGGTTCGGAACCGTGTCGAGCCAGAGGTCGAACCGTCCTGTCTCGCCGTGGTCGTCTCCGCCGACAGCCGCGGGGTCGATCCCCAGCATCGCCGGCAGGCCGCGCTCGGGCGCGCCGAACGCGACCGTGAGCGCGCGCTTGCCCCCGACGCGACTCGCTGGTGCGAGTTCGTCGAGACGGCTCGGCCGCAGCGGCTGGCCGTGCCGTGACGTGGCTATGGCCAGCCCCGCGTCGTCGCGGTCGAGCGCAGTATCGAGGTCCGCAGCGTCGACGGCGTACCCCGGTGGGGGGACGTCGACGAGCTTGGCGCGGACCGGCTCTCGCGAAGAGACCCTGACGGTGACACGCTCCCCCTCGCCCGGGACGTCCACGCCGGACGGCACGGGGAGAGAGATCGGGTGTTGCAGTCCGCAATTGACCCGGACGTGCCCATCAGCACCGACCTCGGTCACGATTCCCTGTCTTAACGACCCCGAACCCTCGGATCCGGAGCCGGTCTGTGAGCGCACGCGGAGCGGCGGCAGGACGCCCGCGAACTCCAGTTCGTCCCGCTTTGCCCACACCGCCTTTCGGAGGTACGGGGGTGTCGCGGCGTACCGCAGCACGGTTTCGACGAACCCGTCGCCGTATTGCGTCTCGCCCGCGTCGTCCGGAAAGACCGTGAGCCGGTCTACCCGGAAGATCGTGGCCGCGCGGGCCACGTAGCCGAGTTTGCGAGTTGCCTCGCGTTTGTCCTCCGCTTCACGGGCGAGCGACGACGGCACGAGCACGCTGACGGTCATGCCGTAACGCTTCCACGTCGCGCCACTAGACTGTAGCGATTACTCTTCTATCCGAACTTAAAAAGGCCGCGTTTCGTCCCCGCGCTGTGAGGGGTTCACACGCTTACCGGCGGGCACCTGTAATTAAATAGCCCCTACGGGGATGGCGACCAGCAGGTAGAGGCCGATTGCGTAGAGAGCGTCGACCCACAGAAACCGCAGGGCGTTGACGGCTTTCGAGACCGCAACGATGGGGTAGCCGACGAGCCGGAGCGGGCTCGACATGGTTTCCGACCGGTCGTACAGCGCGTTCGTCGGTTCGCTGTTGGGAAACGCGTGTGCCGCGACGGCGAAGCCGGGGTAGAACAGGACCAGCCAGAGCGCGACGTTCTCCTGGCGGCTGGCGAACCTGGCGGCCTCCGCACCGACGCTCACACCGAACAGCAGGAGGGCGAGGACCGAGGTAACGAAAAACGGGCCGAGCACGAGCCAGAACAGGTGGCTGTACTGCTCGACGCCCTCGTAGTCGACGGCGTACTGGACCTGTTCGTGGGGCTCCGGATTCTCGGCGTCATCGAGTTCCCGGATCTCCTGGATGCGTCCGGGGTTGGCCTCCAGCTCCTCTTCATCCAGGTCGTCGGGCACCGCAAACCGGCGCGTTGGAGCGCCGAAGTGCTGCTCGAAGAGACCCTGGACGACCTCGTTGGCGAGGAGTCCAGGGAAAGTCAGGGCGTTGAAGAGGAGACTGGGAAGCCCCATATTCAGAGACGGTAACACGGCGCAGTGAAATGGTTTGGCACTGGGTCACCGTTTCCGGAACGCTTTTATCTTCCATGCCCAGTAGATGTTGATGGAGACGCGCGCTGGTGTTGAGCGAACGCAGCGCGTTCGCGATGCTCAGCACGAGTGCAACGAGCGCTGGTGGTGTAGTGGTATCACAGGACCCTGCCACGGTCCTAACCCGAGTTCAAATCTCGGCCAGCGCAAGAAGTCGCAGCCCGGGAGCGCAGCGGAGCGAGCACCCCCGGAACGTCTTCGCGTGGTTCAAATCTCGGCCAGCGCACTACCACTTTTTTCCGCCTCGGGTTTCCTCGCGAGCCTTCGGCTCGCTGCGGGAACCACTCGGCGCAAAAAACTTGGTCGTGTCGCAAAGAAGGTGTTAACTTTGGAGCATGGCAGTATGGAGTGCGGCGAAGGCTGTAAGCCGGCTTTCGGTTGATTCTGATTCACTTAAGCCATGCTGTCCCAAATCCCGTTGTTCGGGCCATGACACAGTCGATGGACTGTCCTGGCACTGTCCGGAGTCACGTCTGGCTGTATAAGCTAGCTCGACCACACTTTTCCCGATCGCGCTAGAGTTAACACCCTGCCGCTAGCACGCCTGTCGCGTGCAATACCCCATGATTTGGACGCGGATCGAGGTCGATATGCGGCGCTCAGCAGTACAGAGCCGCTAGACCTCTCGAGGCAATGACCGGGATTCAAATCCCCGTCGGAGCACTAGATTTACGGGCAAATGATTTAAAAAGACATTATTGCCCGTATTCCTTCAGTCACGCATTCTTAGTAGTTGTGGCTATAGCGCGTTCTTCTCTGGAGGAGTTCCTCCGACGAGTTACGGGGAAAAGAGTGTCTCAAGGTCGCTCAACTCGAACAACGTCCACCTGTCGTCGAGGTCGCGTTTGAGTCCATCGACAAATCCGCTCCTGGAGAACAACGCGAAGCGTTCGTCTCGACTATCGGGCCCCCAGCGAACGTGTTCCGTCTTGGCTGCTAACGTGTCAGCGAGTTCGTGGCCGACTGGTTCATTTGTCCACTTGCACTCCGCGAAGAGAAGTCGGTCGTCGCTCGGGGCGAGCGCGACAATGTCGATTTCGTGTTCGCCATACCACCACGGCCCAACCTCCGAGTATGGGCCGAGTACTTCCTGCCGGATAGATTCCCAGACAGCCTCTCGACACACGTCCTCGAAGGTCATCGCCACGTGATCTGGTAATTCGGGCGCAATGGTACGGTCGAATACAATATCGGGGGCTTCCTCGATGCTGGAGCGGTTCGGCTCGACGAATCGATACCAGAAGCGCAGGAATTCGTCGGCGACGCGATACCGCGAGCGCTTGGATTTCTTGGCAGATGCAGTCACCGGAACCTGTCGTTCGATGAACCGAAGCGTACGCAGTGTCTGGAGATACTTCGATAACGGCCCAGGGTCGATGCCGGTTGCGCCAGCGATCTCGTTGGGTGTTGTATGACCGAGTGCAATCGCTTCGAGGATACTCAGATACCGGGCTGGATTCCGCAGTTCGGTGCGGAGCAGGAACTCCGGTTCATTGTAGAGAACTGCTGTCGGGGACAGAATCTGCGACTGTATGTTCTCGTCGAGTGGCTGATCGTAATCGAAGAGCGTGAGGTACATCGGCGTCCCGCCGGTCACGGCGTACGACTGGATGGCAGTCTCGATGCTGTAATCGATAACTGCCCGAGCCTGTTCGAACGAAAATGGCTGGAGGTCAAGTTGGCCGGTACGGCGACCATACAGCGGGCTTTCGTGTCCCAGCACCTCAGATTCCATCGTGCTGACGCTCGAGCCACAGAGAACAACCATGGCGTCAGTCGCCTGAAGCTGTTCGTCGACGAACGCCTGTACGTACGATGGAAGCGAGTCGTTCTCTTCGACGAGATATGGAAATTCATCGATTACGACTACGCACGGGTCCGCGGCGAGTTTCTCGCCGAGATATTCGAAGGCGTCATCCCAGTTGTCTATCTGGGGAACACGCTCATCGTAGTGCGTGGCAATCTGTTCGACGAACTTTTCTCGTTGACGGGACTCGGCCTCCTGGGCGGCAAGGGAGTAGAGATACGGCTTGTCAGCGCAGAATTCCTTGAGAAGCGCAGTCTTACCGACTCGGCGGCGACCATACACGACGAAGAGTGCATGCCCAGGTGACTCATAGGCCGCCTGAAGCGACTCGAGTTCGTCAGTACGGTTGTAAAAAGTCATTCGTTGGATAATCATTATCTCGATAATGACTTAGAGTTTGTGGTAGAGTGAGTCAGACGAGTCATCGCACTCAGTGATCCGGCTCCATTCTATACGGGCAAATCCCGTGTTCAAATCAGTTCGTCTGTGGGTTGGAACAAAAACACTCAGAAAAACGCAAGATATGAGCTGAATGCTATCACGATGAACGCGGCCACATATGCGGACATCCCCGTCGGAGATCCTCATCCCGCGGACAGGGTAGTAAGAGGGCTATCCCATTACAGAAGTGTGAGGAGAAAGCCTCGCGTTTCACAGTAGTTGCCGAATCAGATCCTGGTCGAAACGGCGACGAGGAATTCAACTCAGAATCACAGTGATCGTCACTCTTTTCACAGTGGTGAAAGCTCGGAGAGGACCGAAGGAACGCCGCCGAAGCGGCGTTCCGAGCGACGCCTCTCTAGATAACTCAGCTTTGCACGTACGACAAATGAAATGAATCGCAAGACGTAGACCAGTTGGAGACGATAACAGCAAAGCAACACCAGTCATGGATCGGGCAAAATACCAGTAACTGAGTCGATCAAGACCCAGTACCTCACAAAGGTTCGGTACTGATAACCGTAACCGAACACCAGTCTTTCTCGAAGCTCAGTAGTTGAAGAAGTCCGCTTGGTGAATTGTGACCAAACAAAAACCCCAAGCGGACAGTTCAATCCACGAG
>PXSQ01000066.1 GCA_003022725.1 Halobacteriales archaeon SW_7_65_23
GCTCGTCGGCCTGGAGGCGGGCGACACCGAGCTGTTCCAGATCCCGCCCGAACAGGCCTACGGCGAGTATTCGGACGAGCGCGTCGGGGAGTACGACCGCGACGCGTTCGAGGACATGCTCGGCAAGCCGGTCGCCGTCGGCGACGAGGTCGAGACCGAGGACGGCCTGCCCGGCGAGGTCGTCGACTTCGACGACGACACTGTCACGGTGGATTTCAACCACGAACTCGCGGGCGAGACCCTGGAGTTCGAGATCGAGGTCCTCGACGTCGAGTGAGCCCTCGCCGGCGCCCCGTGCTTCCGACTCCGCACCGGCCAGCCGGTAGATTCGTGCTCAGCCTGTCGGAAAACAGTTCAGTTTCATCTCGCAACGTTTTTGGGACGGCACGACCCACGTTTGACATGGAGAGTAACCAGGGCCCTTTCTCTGAGAAACTGCGGGTAGCGGAGGCACTGACGTTCGACGACGTCCTGCTCCGTCCGAAGCGGAGCGACGTCGAACCGGACGAGGCGGACACGACGACGCACGTCTCGAAGAACGTCCAGCTGACGGTGCCGGTGCTGTCGGCGGCGATGGACACCGTCACCGGGAGCGACATGGCGGTCGCGATGGCCAGACACGGCGGCCTCGGCGTGCTCCACCGGAACATGAACATCGACCGGATGGTCGCCGAGGTCGAGCACGTCAAGCGCGCCGACGAACTGATCATCCGCGATGTCGTGACAGCAGCGCCCGATCAGACGGTCCGGGAAGTCGACAAGATGATGGGCCGCGAGGGCGTCTCGGGCGCGCCGGTCGTCGACGACGACGGGACGGTGCTGGGGATCATCTCCGGGACGGACATCCGGCCGTACCTCGAGGTCGGCGAGCGCGACCAGGTGCGGGAAGCGATGACCGACGAGGTAATCACCGCCTCCGAGGAGATCACGCCCCGCGAGGCACTCGAACTGATGTACGAACACAAGATCGAGCGCGTGCCGATCGTCGACGACGAGAACCGCCTCGTCGGCCTGATGACGATGGCCGGCATCCTCCAGCGCCGCGAGTTCGACCGCGCGGCCCGCGATCCGGACGGCCACCTAAGGGCCGGCGTCGCCGTAGGGCCGTTCGAGATCGACCGTGCGACCGCGGCAGACGAAGCCGGCGCGGACGTGCTATTCATCGACACCGCGCACGCCCACAACCGCAACGTCATTGAGGGTGCCCGCGAGATCAAAGCCGAGGTGGACGCGGACGTCGTCGTCGGCAACATCGGAACCCGCGAGGCCGCCGAAGACATCGTCAACTTCGCGGACGGTGTGAAAGTCGGGATCGGCCCAGGATCTATCTGTACCACGCGGGTGGTCACCGGCGCTGGAATGCCACAGATCACCGCCGTCGCACAGGTCGCCGACGTTGCCAGCCAGCACGACGTTCCCGTCATCGCGGACGGCGGCATCCGGTACTCCGGCGACGCGATCAAGGCCATCGCCGCCGGCGCGGACGCGGTGATGCTTGGCTCGTACTTCGCCGGGACCGACGAGGCGCCCGGCCGGGTGGTCACGATGAACGGCAAGAAGTACAAGCAGTACCGCGGCATGGGAAGTGTCGGCGCGATGAAATCCGGCGGCGGCGAACGCTACATGAAAGAACAGCAGGACGAGGAAGATTACGTTCCCGAGGGCGTCGAGGCGGCGACGCCGTACAAGGGGACGCTCGAATCGGAGCTGCGCCAGCTCGTCGGCGGCATGCAGTCGGGCATGGGGTATGTCGGCGCCGAGACGATCCCCGAATTCAAGGAGCGCTCGGAGTTTGTCCGCGTCTCCTCGGCTGGCCAGCAGGAGAGTCACCCACACGACGTCGTCATCACCGACGAAGCGCCCAACTACAGCCCCGACGGGAGCTGAATTCGGCTACGTGATACTGGTGGCTGTACGTACGTGAAAACTCGAATTGAGAATCCAGGCGGAACGGGTCTGTCTCCGCAGATAGACAGCCAGACGTGATTCAGGTACGCCAGACGTAATTTCGTAGAGTCATGCGTCACGTTCAGCCGTTCACCCGTGCGAATACAGCCAGGAGAGTGTCACGGTGTGACACAGAGTTACGTCCGACAGTATGAGTAAACGAATTACAGCCACCAGTATGAGGCCTTTGCCCTCCGACTCGCAGGCCGGGCTACAGTAGCCGGTCGTCGCTGCGTTGCCTCCGGGACGTGTTTTAAACGACGCTCCACACTGCTCGCAGGTGAAGCTCTCGAACGACGGTATACGGGGGACGGCACAGCGGGCTGGCAGTTAGCGGTTATGTGATGAGCAGGCGCGACTGGCGACCGTAACGCTCAGATGAGCACACGACCAACGGCCCGTCGATGACCGAGTACGAGATCCGCCGGTACCCGGGTGCGGCGACCATCGAGGACGCCCACACTGTCAGGCGGATTGTCTTCATCGAGGAGCAGGACGTCTCCGAGGCAGAGGAGATGGACGGCCGCGACGAGGGAGCGATCCACGTCGTCGCGTACGACACCGATCACTCGAAGCCCGTGGGGACAGCCCGACTGCGAACTCCCGATGAAGGGATCGCGAAGATCGAACGCGTCGCCGTCCTCGCGGAGTACCGCGGCAAGGGACTGGGCGTTCGACTGATGGAGGCAATCGAGTCCGAGGCACGCGACGAGGGCTGTTCTCTGGCGACGCTACACGCCCAGACTGCTGTCGAGGAGTTCTACGAGGCGCTGGGCTACCGGACGGTCAGCGACGTGTTCATGGAGGCCGAGATCCCGCACGTCGAGATGGAAAAGGATCTCTGAGGGTGCCGAGACTCTATACCACCGGTAGCAGAAACTCGTAGGCAAGGAGGGCAATCGCCAGCCAGGTCTGTTCGCTGTCGATGACGAACCCGTAGAACAACGGCCCCTTATCCCGAGTTGCGACTAGCGAGTATCCGGCAACGTAGGCAGTGTAGCCGACGAGAACGGCGTACGGGGTCGCGAGCACGCCAGCGAAGACGAGGACCGCCACGAGTGCGCCCAGCAGGGTCGCAGCCCCTGCGGCAAGCCGGCGCGTCCAGACGGGACCGACCAGGATCGGCACTGTCGTGATCCCCTCGGCGCTGTCACCCTCGATGTCCTTGATGTCGAACACAACGGCCGCGATGGTGAGGATCGCGGTCGTGAACCCGGCGAAAAAGACGATCTCAAAGTCGGGAAATATGCCATAATAGACGCCGACGCCGGTCGGAATGAGCCCCCAGGCGATCCCAACGAGGAGGTTCTTCACAAGCAGGATCCGCTTGAGGCCGAGATTCGAGTACAGGAGTGCGATGACCAGCGGGAGTGCCAGGGCGGGTGCTCCCGGGACATCCTGCACGGCGACGAACGCGCCCGCTGCGAGGTACAGCAGGACGCCGATCGCCAGCAATGCCTTCCCGTACCTGGAGACGAACGCCGCCCGGTCGGGGACGTTCTGCTGGTCCTCCGCGAAGTCGGTGATCCGGTTGAACGAGTACACGAACACCGTCACCGCGAACACGATAAACAGCGGGATCGGTCTGATCGGTAAACCCACCAACACCATCGTCGCAACCGCGATGCCCGCCGCAGACGTCGAGATGACCAGGTTCGAGTGAACGAGAAACAGCACTGCGGCCGCCAGCGGGCTGTCCCTCCCGGTCGACAGTTCGCGATAGTTCATCGGACCTCACTGATTCGGTTCCCGTCCTGGTCGGTGAACAGCAAGCGCCGTTCGCTGTCCCCTTTGTGGTCCGAGCGCATAAACGACTAGTTCGGTGGGGAGGAATCACGAATGGAACACGACAGTACGAGGGCTTCCACCCGGATCGTCAGGCTTCTCCGCAGCTGTCAGTAGAACGGTTTGGACTCGAACGACTCGACCTGTGACGTTTCGTTGTCGTAGCTGAGCACGTCGAGATCGTCCATCATCGGAAGATGCTTGTGGTGCAGCGAGTGCATCACCTGTTCAACGTCGACCGCATCGGACGCTTCAATGTTCGCTTCCTGTCTGGTAAGCCGGAGCGCCAGGGCCTCTAACTCCACGGGGGTCGTACAGTTCGAGAGCACTGTCAGCACGAGTCTGCGCCGCTCCGCCGCCAGCAAGCGGTGGCGCTCGGTCGCGGTCAGGGTCGTCCCGCCCTCGGTCGTCCCGCTCTCCTCCGTGCGTGCGTGGGTCTGAGAGTGAGTCATGGGTCTAGATCCATTTGAGTTCTGGTGGGTTTCACGCTGTGTCACTAGCTACTCTCGGAGTACCCCTAAGCCTGTGTTATAATCATTTAGGGCACTCCGCTGGTCACGCCTCCCTGTGGATCTGCCGGCTCTCACAGGATACGCGTGAGCCTCCCGCTCCGGACCGGTTCCGGCCCTGACGCCGACCCTCCAACGGCGGAGGGTGAATGCACCATCCGAGTAACCATCAGCGGCCGATGAATCACCCGACCACATTTCACACGTTCACCCGGTCTCCGAACTTCGATTAACAGGACAGAAGCGGAACCTGTCAAGGCAGCTCCACCCTCGTGACATCCTCCACGCCGTAAACGGCGCGGCTTCCCACCACTGCGTGGCGGCTGGTTTGGGAACCTCGGGTTTGCACACTGACGAGGTGCGGGGAGTGCCACGCCCCCGTTACTCCTATCCCGTGGGGGGATGGTTCGCGTCGCTCAGCGGTTCACTGCACGGGCCGGGCGCGATTTGAACACGCGACCGACGGATTAAGAGTCCGTCGCTCTGCCAGACTGAGCTACCGGCCCAGGTAGTTCCTGCTTGTGAGAGTGCGGTAAAATACGTTTCCTTCTGGGTCCGGTTTCGGGTGTCTTCTCTGTCTCACGGTCAAAGGTACTCGTCGAACACGTATCCGACGAGTCCGGCGGTAACCGCCGTCCCGATCAGCCCGCCGATGATCGCGGTAAACTCGTCCCCGAAACTCACGTCGAAACCCTCGGGAGCGAACACTGTCATGAACAGAAGCAGCACCACCGTAGCGAGTGCGGTACCCGCAACCGTGGCTACCAGAGCGGGCGTGTAGCTCGGACCACTCACCGACGTATCCCGGTAGTAGTAGAACGCGATCGCGACTGCAATGAGCGGTGTCAACGTCAGTATCAGATTGTAACTCGACACGGCCGAGACGAACAGTTCTTCGCCCTCCAGGCCGAATCCACTAAAGCTAGCTCCACCCGCCGTCGACTGGGCACCGGCGAGCGACAGCATCAAAAACTGCGTGACAAAGAGGCCGAGAGCGGTAATACCGTACAACAATGCCCCGAACCGAGCGAACTCGACGAGTTGCTGCTGTTCGTACCCGAGCGTTTGAGAGGCCGTCTGTTGAGGCGGGTGACCGCCGGCCGCACCGGTCGCCGGTTGTCCCTGCGGTTGCCCGCCCGTCGGCTGTTCGCCCTGGGGCTGGCCGCCACGTGGCA
>PXSQ01000067.1:0-620 GCA_003022725.1 Halobacteriales archaeon SW_7_65_23
GGAAGCAGTGGGTCGTACACGCTCTACGAAAGTGAAGCACGCTCGGAGAAGATCCACCCGAGCATCGTGACGACGGTTCGGGAGATCTGGAAGATTTTCATCGGGCTCACCCTCGGCTCGATCGCGCTGTTTCTCCTCGTCGGCATGCCGCCCTGGGATGCGATCAATCACGGCATGACCGGCATCGCGACTGGCGGATTCTCCGTCCACGCGGAGTCGATCGGACACTACGACAGCCCGTTGATCGAGTACGCTACGGTGCCGGTGATGGTCGCGGGGAGTATCGCATTTCCCGTCCACTACCTGATTGTCAAAGGGGAGGTGCGGAACTTCTATACGGATCTACAGACGCGGTGGGTGTTCATCTGGTTCGCGGCCGGGTCGATCGCGTTGACTGCGATACTGTACGCGAACGGGCAGTACGCGACTTTCGAGGAAACCTTCCGTGTGAGCCTGTTCCAGTTCGTCTCAGCGACATCGAACACCGGCTTCGGGACTGCGACGATTGGCGAGGGAACGGAACAAGTCTGGAGCGCTGGCGCGACACTATTGGCGTGTCTGGGGATGCTCACGGGTGCAGCGGCCGGATCGACGGTGAGCGGACTCAAGCTGATTCGCGT
>PXSQ01000067.1:732-19551 GCA_003022725.1 Halobacteriales archaeon SW_7_65_23
CTCAAGCTGATTCGCGTGCTAACGCTCGTTAAAGGAACAGTCTGGCAGATCCGGGATGTGTTTCAGCCGGACTCTGCGATCCGGTATCTGCAACTCGGCGAGCGAAAACTGAACGAGAAACAGGCCCAACGCGAGTACACTGAGGCGACGGTCGTCTTCGTCCTCTGGCTCACGTTCTTAGCGATCGGTGTTGCCGTGCTCTTGCGTGTCCTCTCGCCTGTACATCCACTTGAGTACGTCATCTTTGACGTTATGAGTGCCCAGAGTAACGTCGGGTTGGACTCCGGTATCACCGGACCGACGATGCCTGATACCGCCAAGGCAATGTTGATCATCAGCATGTGGGTCGGCCGCCTCGAAATCATCCCTGTTGTCGTACTGCTTGGTTCCATTTTTCAGCGGCTCGATCTCTACAGGTGATATAAGTGTTGTTGAGTTGGTGGTTTGTAGAAATCCAAACGCAGAATCTGTGAGTGGGACGATGTACCCACTGGGCGCAGATCTGGCCGCCCTCGATGGCGCGTCGGACGACGACGCTCCAGCGGTAGCGGCCGCCGACGAACCCGTAGCCGTTCGTGCAGTACATGCGGTACTTGTAGCCGTCGGGCTGTTATACGACGAGGCCCGCATCCGCTATAGGGCTCTCGGTATACGCGAACCGTCGACGGGTACCGAGTCAACCCGCTTGTTTCGGTATGACGAACGAACCGCGAGCGAAGCGAGCGGTGATCGAGTCATCTGTATCTCCTACACCACTCTTATACAGCCAGACGTGACTCCGTCCAGTGCCAGGACAGTCCATCGGCTGTGTTGGCCCGAACAACGGGATTTGGGACGGCATGGCGTAACTGAATCACGTCTGGTATCGACATACGTTCAGAGCCCGAGGATCTCCCGCGCCTGCGCCGGCGTCGCAACCGCACGACCGAGTTCATCGGCGACGCGGACGACGCGCTCCATGAGCTGTGCGTTGCTGTCGGCGAGTTCGCCCCGCTCATAGTAGACGTTGTCCTCCAGGCCGACGCGAACGTGAAGCGTCGCGTACACGGGCTCGGCGAGGTCCTGCCGGTCGTTGCAGATGTCGGCTCGCATCGGCTGAACGAATCGGTCTGTTGCGGTGCAGTACGCCCGCGAGTGGTCGAACTGGTCGTCGCCCAACTCGCGGCGGTACTCCAGATACGGACAGGACATGCACGTCCTTCTCGGGGACGCTGAATAGCGGTTTGGCAACACCCACGTCAGGGGGTCGTCCCTGGAGTACCTGATCACACCCATGTCGCGAGACGGCGCCTCCCACAACAATTACTACCGGGCAGAACAGCTGATACTGTCGGACGTAACTCTGTGTCGCATCGTGACACTCTCCTGGCTGTATTCGCACGGGTGAACGGCTGAACGTGACGCGTGACTCCACGAAATTACGTCCGACAGTATGATGACATACAGATCTATAGGCGTCCAGTCCAACTCAACGCACGAATGGTCGCCTATCGGTTGTCGGAGGCCGAACTCACCGAGCTGTTTACCGGACTGGTCGTCGAGAGCCTGGCTGTCAAACAGGACTTCGGAACGACGACGATCGGCTGTCGGCAGTGCGGCGAGACGCTGTCGGTCGGCGACGCCGTCGCGGTCGCCCTGACCTGCTACGAGGACCACAGCTGGGAGATCGAGGGCGTCTACTGCACCGATCACGGCGTCGATTCAGTGGCCGAGACTATGGGCATCCGTGCCGAGAACCAGGCAGTCGTCGGGGCGACGCTGGAGTCGGCGGGCTATCTCCCGCCGGACGGCAACTTCGAACCCGACGCACTCACACTCGGCGCGGTGGACGTACTCGACTACAGCCCGACCGCCGACGGCTACTGACGCCCCGCCGCGGCCGCGGCGGTGGGCTCAGCTCCCTTACTCCGGGACGATTCTGACCAGCGGCGCGTCGGAGCCGTCGACGGCGACGAGCAGCCCACCGCTTTCGGGATCGGTCACGAGCAGCCGCGACCCGTCGATCGACGCGAGTCCCCAGGGGGAGTCGAAGTTCTCGTTGAACAGCTCCACGCGGCCGGCGACGAGGAACACGACGCCGACGCCGAACGCGAGCGCACCGGCAAGCCGGAATACCCCCCTTTTTTGTCGATCCAGCAGCAGGAGTGAGCCATGAGCGACGCCACGAGCGATCCGTCGCCGTCGATCGAGAGCAACCTCCTCGTCACCGTCTCGGGGCCGCCCGGCTGCGGGGCGACGACGCTGTGCACCCAGCTCGCGGAGGCGATGGACTGCCCGTACATTTCGGGTGGAGATATCTTCCGGGACCTCGCCGAAAAGCGGGGGATGACGCTCACCCAGCTCACCGCGATAGCCCAGGAATCCGAAGAGCTGGATCGGGAGCTCGACGAGCGGGTCCGGAACATCGCCGAGAAGTGGGGCGCCTCCCACAAGCCCTGCATCCTGGAGTCGCGGCTGGCCGGCTGGCTCGCGGGCGACCGCGCCGACCTCCGCATCTGGCTCGACGCGCCGATGGAGGTCCGCAAGGAGCGCGTCAGCGACCGCGAGGAGACCGTCGCCGAGATGCAGGTCCGGGAGTTCAGCGAGGCCCAGCGGTTCGACTCCTACTACGAGATCGACCTCGACGACCGGGCGTTCTACGACATCCAGCTGAACACGGCCCGCTGGAGCAAACGCGGCGTGTTCGAGATCGTGCGGGCGGCCGTCGAGGAGTACGATCCGGACGGCGACGAAGGGGCGTTCGAGACCCCGGATGTGCCGTTCTGACGGCTGCCCCGAGTGCGTTGGGATCAGGGGCCAGCACCGACGCGACGAGTTTCTTCTCGGCCTTGCGCAGGTGGTTGTGGAACGTCGGCGGCGCGACGCCAAGCGAGTCGGCGCCCCAAACTCGCCGAGGCGGAGCTGATCGAGTACGACCCGGCGGCGGTCACGGAGGCGATCGAGATCGAGGCGCAGGAGATCGAGACACTCAAGCAGTACGCGATGACGATCCGTGACGCCGACGGGGACATCACCGATCTGTGTTTCTCCAGCACCAACACCAGTGCGTTCAATGGGAGCACGCAGATCCTCCAGATCGAGGCTCCGGTCAAGACGTTCCTCCGGATCGAGGATCCGTTCAGGTACGAGAAAACGTTCGACGACATTTCGATCCACTGTGAGGAGCCGTCACGGATCCTCATCGGTGCCAGGGAACGCCACTGTTACCCACAGGAGACGATCACGACGACCGGCTCGCCGTCCGATCTACTGGAGGCGGTCTCGTCCTTCGGGGATGCGATGATGACGGCCTCCCCCGAGCGGTCGTTCCCGACGCTCCGTGGCCACCCGCCGCGACTCGTCCTCGGGGAGACGCTTGACATCCCGGAGACGCTCTCGAAACCGGAAACCGGCGTGACGATCACGGTACCGCCGGAGCGTGCGGCGATTCTAAGCGTTGCCCCGCTGGCGTACTACCTGCTGGCGACGGTCGAGGCGGGCGAGGAGTTCGCGCTCACCACGACGGCCGGGGTCGACTACCGGCCGAACGGGCGGGACACTGCCGAGGCGGCCAACGAGTTGCTCACCCACCTGTTCACCCTCGACTGTCTCGTCCGGACGGAGGGGCTCTACGAAATCGATCTGCAGGAGCGGCGGACGTTCGAGTCCCGGACGGCGTTCGACCTCCCGTACGCGGAGCTGTACGACCAGCCGCTCGCCGAGCGACTCGGACGCTACCTGGAGGTCGACCGGGAGCCGGTCCGGGAGGTCGGCCCGAACTGGCCGGCGACGGCGCTGGTCGAGCCGACCGAGGACGCCGTGGAAGCGCTCCCGTACCTGGCGTACGAACTCACGAAGGTGCGGACTGCCGACCCGCCGCGGTACAGCGGGAACGAGGCCCGCAGCCAGGCGCTCAAAGCGTTCTCAGGGGAGCTGAAAACCCGGACGACGTCGCTGGTGTTCGACGACGAGGCGGAGTTCGTCGCGGTGCCCGACACCGACAGCACCCAGACGGTGTGGGTCGGGAGCGGGGTGCCGCTGAACTCCGCCGCGTTCGAGGTCAGCGGGTACGAACACGACTCGGTCGTCACGGACGAGGACTCCACGGGGCTCGACATCACGATCGTCTGCAACGAGGTCGAAATGGACCAGGAGTCGACAGACCTTCGGGACGTGCTGGATCCCCGTGACGACCTGGATCCGGAGCTAACGATCAGGCGCCAGCTGTCGGTCGCGCGGTTGCGGGAGGTGATCGAAGACGGAACGGACTACCTCCACTTCATCGGGCACGCGACGCCGGACGGGCTGCAGTGTCCCGACGGCGAACTCGACGTCGGAACGGTCGAGGGGAGCAACGTCGACACGTTCTTTCTGAACGCCTGCCAGTCGTTCCAGCAGGGGAAACGGCTCGTCGAACGCGGCAGCGTCGGCGGGATCGTCACGTACAGCGACGTAGCCGACAAATACGCACTCCAGACGGGCACGCTGATCGGGCAGCTCCTCGACGACGGCTTCAGCATCGGGGCCTGTCACAGTATCGTCCGGGAGACCCGGCCCATCGGCGGCCACTACACCGCCGTCGGGAACCGGATGGCCGCACTGTCACAGCCCGAAGGTGGTGCCCCAACGCTGTTCCGGATCTCGCGGGACGGCGACGAGTTCGTCTTCGATGCCGAGGTGTACACGGCACCGGCGTATCCCGTCGGCTCGATCGGCATCCTCTTCATCGATCCCGAAAACAAGTACCAGGTTGTCCCGTACGCAGACCAGTTCAGCGTCGATGCTGCAGAACTCGACGAGGCGCTCTCGCGGAGCAACTCCCCCGTCGTGGTCGACGGCCAGCTGCAGTCGCGAGCGACGTTCCTCTCAGAACTCTGAATAGGAAACAGGATCCGTAAATTTTATTCAATTCTAATATATACATATATTATGGAACATATAGAAATCAGCTCGTACCGCAGCTGCCTGGTAGACTGCCTCGGCGACACGTCGATCGATCACTGGCGTGTTCGAACGGACGATCCGGAGGTACTCTCGGAGTTTATCGACATCCTCCAGGAGGAGCAGCCGGCCGGGAAACGGATCGAGTGGCTGTGCGACCAGGAAATCATCAAAGGGCTGAAAAAGAACTTCGTCCGTGCGGCGAAAGCGTCCGACCTCGTGACCGAAAGCACGCTCACGATCCGGGAGAGTACCGACGCGGCAACGAACACGCCGACAGTGCTGGTCAGTCCGGAGAAGACGGTCGCACTGCTGTCGGTCGACGGCGGCGAGGCCGTCAGAGTCGACATCACGGAGGAGGCGGCCTGCGAGCGGCTGTGGGAGAAGTACCAGTCCGAGTGGGACATCGCGATGCCGCACTCGATCGACACGCCGCCGTACTCCCGGCTGCTGACGATGGCCGAGCAGAAGCTCGGCCCCGACGTCGGGGCCGACGTCACCGTTGCACTGCTGGTCGGCGCCAAGCACCAGCTGCTGTTGAACGACATCGTCGACTGGGCGGAGACGTCGACGCTGGCGACCCAGGGCACCGTTTCGAAGCTGAAACAGCGCCTCGAGGAGTTCGACATCATCACGACCGAAAGCGAGAGCGTCGGCGTCGGCCGGCCGCGCCAGCGGCTGGTGTTCGCCGACGACTCCCTGGAATCACTCCCGGCCGACGAACTCGTCGCGCACGTCCAGGGCGCGCTCGCGTAGGCGCCCGGCAGACCGGCCACAGCCCGGGAGACCTGTCGGTTCGCCGTACAGCAGGATTTATAACCTTGAGTGCGGAACTCGGCACGTATCATGAGCGACCGTACTACCCAGTCGACCCGGGCGGCCGTGTCACGTGCTACCACGCGTCGGAGCGTTCTCGCATCGGTCGGCACTGCAGGGCTGCTGGGACTGGCTGGCTGCACCGGGGATGATGACGGCAATGGAAATGGCAACGGCAACGGCAATGGAAACGGCAACGGCAACGGCAACGGCAATGGAAACGGCAATGGGAATGGAAACGGCAACGGCAATGGAAATGGCAATGGCAACGGCAACGGCAATGGCAACGGCGGGACGACCGACGGCACAAGCCTCGACAGCGTGTCGATCGGCATGGTCACGTCGACGTCGGGGCCGTTCGCGGTGTTCGGCAACGCGGCAGTGACGGGCGCGGAGCTGGCGATCGAGGACCTGGAGGCGGAGTACGACCTGACGATCGACCTCCAGACCGCCGACTCGCAGCTCGATCCCGGAACAGCAGTCGAACAGGCGACGAGGCTCGGGCGTGGGCAACTGACAACCAGGTGACCTACTTCCCGACGGGTGCTCACTCGTCTGCGATCACTGGCGAATCCTGTGGGGAGTTCGTGTTCCGTCCGACGGCGTCGAACTCGATGCTGGCAAACACGATCAGTTCGGACATGGCCGAGGCCGAAGACGAGTGGTTCCTGATGTACTCCGACTACACCTGGGGACAGACAGCGGCAGATGCCGTCCAGAACTCGCTCGAAGAGCAGGGCAAAACAGTCGCCGGCCGGACAGCAGTGCCGTTCCCGAGCGACGACTACGCCCAGTACGTCAACGAGGCCGAGGCGTCGGGAGCGCCGGCCATCGGCGTGCTGATCGCGGGGCTGGACCTGCGCAAGGCCAGCAACCAGATCATCGCGAGCGGCATCGAGGACCGGACACTGGCGATGCACCAGCTCGAGGACTTCGTCTTCTGGGGGATGGACCAGAACACGGCGTCGATCCTCGACATCGCGGGGCAGGTGTGGGGACCGGCGGTCGACGGCGGCGACGAGTTCAAACAGCGGGTCGCCGACCAGGGGGAGATCGACCCTTACGTCCGGCACCTGCTCGGGTACATGTCGATGGATCAGGGCGTCCGCGCGGCGATCCGGGCCGACTCGATCGGGGCGCCGGCGATGCGCGACGCGCTGGAGGGCCACCAGGTCGAGTCGCCGATCGTCGAGATGAAAGGCGGCAGTGAGATGTACTGGCGCGCCGAGGATCACCAGCTGATTCAGCCGACGTACACGGTGACCTCCCGTCCCGTCGAGGAGATGTCCGACGATCCGTACAAGGAGTGGTTCACCACCGAAAACGAGTTCGCTGGTGACGACGTCGCCCGTTCGATCGGGGAGACCGGCTGTTCACTGTCGTAAGCGATGAGTGAGACGCCCGGGACTCATAGCCGGCTCCAGCGGTTGTCCGAACTCTCGCCAGCGGCGGCGCTCGGACTCCTCGCCGGGGTGCTCTTGCTGGGTAACGCTGCCGTCCAGGAGCCCGGATTTTTCATCGACCAGGCGATCGGCGGCCTGGTCTACGGGATGATACTGGTGATGATCTCGCTCGGGCTGGCGCTCGTCCTGGGGCTGATGGGTGTGGTCAACTTCGCCCACGGCGCCCTGTTCATGCTCGGCGGATACTTCACGTACGCCGCCATGGCGAGCTACGGGCTCCCGTTCTGGGTCGCACTGCTGATCGCACCCGTCGGCGTCGGCGTCGTCGGGATCGTCATGGAAGTGATCGTCCTCCGGCGCCTGTACGGGAAGAACCCGATCATCGGCCTGCTCGCGACGTTCGGGTTGACGCTGATGATCTCGGAGGGCGTCCGGTTCGTCTGGGGCGCCAGTGCCGTCCAGCCCGACAAGCCCGCCTTCCTCACCGGGGGGACCGATCTGCTCGTGACGCAGGTCGGAACGTACCGCCTCTTTACTGTCGTCGTCTCGGCCGTCTCGGTTGCGGCCGTCTACTACCTCATCACGAACACGGATCTGGGGTTGACTGTCCGGGCGGGCGTCCAGGACGGCGAGATGACCGAGTTCGTCGGCGTGAACCTCCCGATCCGGTTCACTGCGATGTTCTTTCTCGGGTCGGCCATCGCGGGCCTTGGCGGGGCACTCCGTGTCGTCGAGCAAGGGATGGACCCCGGCGTCGGCCAGGACCTCGTCCTCCTCGCCTTCGTCGTCGTCGTTATCGGCGGCGTCGGCAGCATCTTCGGGAGCGTCGTCGCCGGCCTGCTCGTCGGGTGGGCGCAGTTTCTCGTCCCGGCCGTCCTGAGCGCGCTCGCCATCACCACCGGTATCTCGTCGATCGACGTCAATGGGATCGGCGTTCTCGTCCCGTTTCTGGTGATGATCGTCGTGTTGCTCCTCAGACCTCGCGGCCTGTTCGGTGAGGAGGGACTGCTCGAATGAGCGGGCACGCCGACGGGCAGGCCAGCGGTGGCGGCTCGGGCGGTGACCGGTCCGGCGGTGGCGGTCCCGGCGGTGGGTCGGGGGGCTGGTTCAGCAGCGGAACCGTCGGCCAGCCGTCGCTGTTCGAGCGCTACCGGATCCCGCTCGGCCTGCTCGTGCTCGTGGTGGTGTTGCGCCCGGCCGTTGCCAGCGACATCCTGCTCGGGTACGACGCCATCGCCAGCAAGATGCTGATCATGATGCTGTTCGTCGCGGCGTTCAACCTCCTCTTTGGGTACACGGGACTGCTCTCCTTTGGCCACGCGATGTTTCTGGGCTTCGGGCTGTACATCCCAGCGATCCTCGTCCAGAACGGCCTCTGGGTTCTCCCCGCGGGCGGGAACGTGACCTTCTTCGTCGGTGTCGTCCTCGCGGTGGCAGCCGTCGCGGTGTACAGCTACCTCCTCGGAAAGCTGATCGTCGGGATGGGCGAGATCTACTTCGCCCTGCTGACGCTCGCGTTCGCCCAGGCGCTCTACTTCATCGTCCTCCGGGACTGGTGGGAGCTGACCGGCGGCTCGAACGGACTCAGCCGGGGAACGCTTCCCGACTTCGTCGAACAGACGAGGGGGGCGATCTCGATCGAGGCGTTCGGGCTGTCTGTCGACTGGTACTGGGTCGTCGGCGTCGTGTTCCTCCTGGGAATGCTCGCGCTGTGGCAGCTCATCCGGTCACCGTTCGGACGATCAGCGATCGCAGTCAGGGAAAACGAGCAGCTGGCCCGCGCGATGGGTATCGACACGACGCGCTACAAGATCTGGGCGGTCACGTTCAGCGGCGTGTTCTCGGCGCTCGCGGGCGTCCTGCTCGCCATCCAGAACACGGGCGTGGCGATCGAGAACCTCAACGTGTTCACCAGCGGTGACACCGTACTGATGGCGGTGCTGGGCGGTATCAGCTACTTCTTCGGCCCGATCGCCGGCGCGTTCACCTGGCTGTTCGTCGAGGACTTCCTGACGGACTTCGAACTGTGGCAGTTCCCGCTCTCGGAGGTGACGCTCGTGACGCTCGATCTCGGCGGCGTGCTCGCGTACTGGCAGTTCTTCCTCGGCGCGCTGTTCGTTGTCGTCGTGCTGACCGCACCCGAGGAGGGGATCTGGGGCTACGTCCGGTCGATACCGACCTGGTTGTACGACCGCGTCACGGAGGGGGAACAGTGAGCAGGCCCGACGAGAACGAGCCGGCAGTCGACCCCGTCGCATCGCCGGCGGACGCGGCACTCGGCGTCGACGCACTGACGCGGACGTTCGGGGAAGTAGTCGCGGTCGACGACGTGAGCCTCGGCGTCCCGGAGGGGGAACTCCGGGCGATCATCGGCCCGAACGGCGCCGGGAAGACGACGCTGTTCAACTGCATCATGGGGACGCTGTCCCCGACCGAGGGCGAGGTGTACCTGTCGGGCACGGCGATCACCGACGAGCCGGAGGAGCGCCGCCCGCACATGGGGATGGCCCGGTCGTTCCAGTCCAACCAGCTGTTCACCGATCAGACCGTGCTGGAGAACATCCGGGTAGTCGTGCAGACGACCCAGCAGGGAGCGTTCTCGCTGGATCTGTTCCGCAGCCACTACGACGTCGGCCGCGAGCGGGCGATCCAGATCGCCGAGGTCGTCGGCCTGACGGGTGACCTCGAGGCCGAGGCGAAGAACCTCCCCCACGGCGAGCAGCGCCGCCTCGGGATCGCGATGGCGCTGGCGACCGACCCCGACGTGCTGTTGCTGGACGAACCGACCAGCGGGATGAGCCCCGGCGCGACGACCCAGACCGCCGAGTTGATCGAGGAGATCCACGACGAGCGCGGGCTGACGGTCGTGCTCATCGAGCACGACATGGACGTCGTGCTGTCGATCTCCGACCGGATCACGGTGCTGGACCGCGGCAACGTCATCGCGACCGGGCCACCGGACGCAGTCCGGGAGAACCAGGCCGTCCAGGACGCCTACCTCGGCGGCATGCGGGAGGAGTTATGACGCTGCTCTCGGTCGAGGACCTCCAAGCGGGCTACGAGACCGGGCAGGTGCTGTTCGGCGTCGACCTCGACGTCGAGGCGGGGGAGCTGGTCTCGCTTTTGGGCCGCAACGGCGTAGGCAAGACGACGACGCTGCGGGCGATCGCCGGGGCGGCGGAGCCGGCAGTGCTCGGCGGCACGATCCGCTTCGACGGCGAGGACCTGCTCGGCACCCCGCCCTACGAGATCGCCGGCCGCGGGATCAGCTTCGTGCCCGAGGACCGGCGCTGTTTCCCCCGCCTCTCCGTCGTCGAGAACGTCCGGCTGGCGATCAACCACGCCGAGGACCCGAAGGATCTGGAGACCGTGCTCGACTTTTTCCCGGAGCTCTCGGAGATGCGCGAGAAGCACGCCCGCAACATGAGCGGCGGCGAGCAGCAGATGCTCGCCATCGCGCGGGCGCTTGCGGCGAACCCGCGGCTAATGTTGCTGGACGAGCCGTTTGAGGGGCTGGCGCCGTACATCGTCCGCCGCATCGAGGACATCATTGCCGAGATCAACGAGGAGCAGGACATCGCCGTGCTGCTCGTCGAGCAGAACGTCGCCGCCGCGCTCGCGGTGGCTGGCCGCCACTACATCCTCGACGAGGGCCGGATCGCCGAGTCGGTCTCCACCGAACAACTCCGCGAGGACGAAGAGATGCGCCAGCGCTACCTCGGTGTCTGAGACGCGTCGGGTTTACCACACTGCGAGGAGGATGAGCCAGAACTACCCAAACTTCTCGAAGGGCTGCTGGCAGCCGTTACAGAAGTGCATCGAGCGGCACAGCGAGGGCCCCTTCGGGTGCTCGCGCTCGGTGTTCGTCGAGCCGCAGTAGGGACATTCCGTGCCGCTGGTCTCGCCGCTCGTTTCGACGCTCGGATCGGCCGAGCCGCGTGGCAGGTCAGTCATACTGCGAGTCCGAACTCCGTGAGGTCCTGCTCGCCCTGTTCGGTGACCATCTCCAGGGACCACTCGGGGCTCCAGACCAGCCGCAGGTGGGTCCCGTCGATGTCCTCGACCGCTTCGACGCGCTCCTCGACCTCGTCCAGCAGCATGTCGCGGGCCGGACAGCCCGAGTACGTCAGCGTCATGTCGATCGTCGCCACGTCGTCGGTCACGTCGACGCCGTAGATCAGCCCGAGGTCGACGATGCTGATCGGCATCTCCGGGTCCTCGATCTCGTAGAGGGCGTCCCAGACGTCGGCCTCGATTCCCGCAGCATCTTCGCCGGTCGCCGGCAGGTCCGCAACGCCCTCGCCCTCGGTGTACTCGGTGTAGGCACACGGCGTCGGTTCCTCGCTCGGATCCGGGATCTCGCTGGACATTATGGCTGCTCCATGATCTTGGTCGGCCGGTCGCGTTCGAGTTCGCGGTACGTGTGGGTCAGGTCCGCGAACAGGTCGTCCCACGACTCGGTGTGGCTGCCGTCGCGACCCCGCACTGCCGGCAGCATCTCCCCGGTAACGGCGTAGCCGTCGGCGTCCGCGAGCCCGCTCTCCGGAACGTCGAGATCCAGCGACTCAAGGAACGGGAGCACGATCGAGAGCCACTCCTCGCCCAGCTCCGGGAGGGTCGCCGTCCGCAGGCCCAGCTCGACGATGTCCTCCTCGACGTCGGGGTCGGTCGGCTCGAACAGCGTCAGCGCGTGGGGGAACAGCCGGTCGAGCGCCTCCTGAAGGCGCCCGGTTCCGTCCTCGCCGTCTGCGAGCCGCTCCAGCCAGTTTTGGGCGTGTTCGAGGTGGTACTCCTCCTCGCCCTGGATCTTGCCGACGCGATCGGCGATCTTGGGGTACGAGGACTGTTCGAGCGCCTCCAGCCGGAGCTTCTCGGCGATGTCGTAGAGGTACGACCGGAGGATCGCGTCCGCCCAGTCGCCCTCGGGGAACGGCTGCTCGACGAGCGTGCTGTGCCGGAACGTGTCGGGGTCGCGCTCGTAGACGAGCTCCTCCTCGTCGAGCCCGACGTCGTCGAGGACGTCGTACCACAGCCGGGCGTGGCCGAGTTCGTCCTGGGCGATGTTCGACAGCGCCAGGTCCGACTCCAGCGATGGCGAGCGCACCTGCCACTCGGTGTAGCGCTCGGCGAGGACGAACTCGTCGTCGCCGAGGCGCTTGCCGAGGTGCTCCAGGGCCGTCCGCTCGCGCTCGTCGAGGTCCTCGGGATCGAGCATCTCGCCAGTGCTCATGCCTCACCACGCTGTTTGTCGGCTTGCTCCTGTTCGGACTCCGATTCGACGACCTCCTCGGCCTGGTCGGTCTGGAGGTTGTACGTCATCGTCCAGCGGTACCCCTTGTCGGTCGTCCCGCCGAAGGTCACGTCGTCGCTGTCGATCTCGCCGACCTCCTCCTTGGGGACGACCCAGAGACTGTTTGTCGGCTTGCGCCGGCCGTGCTGGATCGCGGCGAACTGCTTTGCCATCTCCCGATCCGGCGCGTGAACGTTGCCACAGTGGGTGTGGTACTCGCCGTTCTCCTCCTGTCGGAACACTTCCCAGATCATGGTGCTGTCCTCCGTGGCATGTCAGTCTGCCGCCTGGGGTGGCTGTCCACCCGCGGGCACGTTGTCTGCTTCGATCGTATCCCGGACCCACTGGACGGCCTCCTGGGCGTGCTTGCGCCCGTCGATCTGGCCGACGCCGGGCTCGTACTCGTTTTTCGCGATCGTGAAGAACTCGTCCCAGTCCAGATCGTCCTCCTCGACCACCCAGCGACCCTCGTCGTTTTTGTGGATCCGCGGGTAGTCCGGAATTTCGAGCCCGTACTTGCGGGCTTTCGGCACGTACTGGTCGAGGAACGCCTGCCGGAGTTCGTCGTTGGACTTCTGCTTGAGCCCGACGCTCGCGGCGAAGTCGTGGTGGGTGCTCTTGTCGTCGGTCGGGCCGAAGAACTGGATGATGCGCGGCCACCACTCCTCGAACGCCTCCTGGGTCAGCTGCTGCTCCTTCCGGGAGCCGTTCATCAGCGTCCGCAGGATGTCCTCGCCGTGCTTGACGTGGAACCCCTCCTCGAAGCACACCTTGTCCATCGCGTGGGCGTACGGCTCCCAGCTCGTCCGACGCAGCGTCGCCTGGCGGCGCATCGCCGCGCCGTCGACGAAGAAGGCGACCATCGGCGTCTCCACGTACTCGGTCATCGGGTAGTGAAAGCAGTTGAGGAACTTCCCCTTCCCGTTGGCGAGGTCGTCGAGCATCTCCTCGCGGGTCTTGACGCCGAGGGTCTCGGCGGCGCGGTACAGCAGCTGGCCGTGACCGATCTCGTCCTGGACCTTCGCGGAGAACGCCAGCTTCCGGTCGATGCTGGGCGCCTGGCGGATGAACGGTCGCTCCAGGTACGCCCCCATGATCTCGCTGTTGGCGTGGAACTCGATCATCCGCGTGGCCGCTTTCCGGTACTCCTCGGGCAGGTCGTCGGCCGGGCTGAACTCCCGCGGCCCGGCGCGCTCTTTGACTTCCTCGATATCCATGATCGTCTGTGAGAAATAACGCTGTCGCGGAACATAGGGATGGCCCCCGATATATCGTGGCTTTAAATACTCTCGGCGGCTATGCAGAGACGATGATCGAGGAGTGTCTGGCGGTGGAGTTCGCGGTGGAGGGCGACGACTGCCCCCTGGCGGCGGCGACGCGGGCGGCGGGCGTGCGGGTAGACGCGCGGCCGCCGCAGTTGCGCGACGACGACAACGTGTTGTTGCAGTTCACGGCGCCGGCCGACGGGACGCTCCGGGAGGCGCTCGAGGACGACGACCGGATCCGGTACCTCCACGTCTCCCGGTCGGAGGGCGGGGAGCGAGAGACCTATCGCTGTCTGTCGAAACACCCCTGCGTCGTCCACGAACTGATCAGCAGCGGCTGTATCGTCGAGTCGCTGCGCTACGAGGACGGGCGAGCGCTCGTTTCGGGGGCCGTCGTCGGCCGCGACGTGCTCCGGGGGGTGATGGAGCGCGCCGGCCGGACCGTCGGCGTAACGCTGCGCCGGGCATACCTGCTGGAGAGCGAGGCCGAGACGGCCCCGTCACAGGAGTGGGACGTCACCCCCAAGCAGGCCGACTGCATCCGACAAGCGCTGGCGATGGGGTACTTCTCGGTGCCGCGAGAGGCCACCGCGGCGAACGTCGCCGCCGAACTCGGGATCAGCAAATCGGCGTTCCTCGAACGGCTCCACCGCGCCGAGCGGACGCTGTTCCGGCAGCTGTTCGCGTGACGCTCCCAAAGAGATCGGGTAGTGGGCTCGAACACTAGAGCTTTTCACACCGCCACGAACCCGTATCAACCGGAGTGACGGCGGCGACCACCACAGCCGAACGTATAAGCGCCCGCTCGGTCAACATCGGGACATGCCAGACGCGTACGTGATCGGGGCCGGACAGACCGCCTTCGGCGCGTTTCCGGAGCGCAGCTACCGGGACCTGTTCCGGGAGGCGTACGAGCACGCGCTCGACAGCGTCGACCGGCCGCCCGACACCGACGAGGTCGACGAGGCGGTCGTCGGGTCGCTGGGCGTCGGCGGCCGGCAACTCGGCCTCTCGGGGCCGGCGGTGACCGAGCACGTCGGCCTGCACAACGTCCCCTGCGCGCGGATCGAGAACGCCTGCGCCGCCGGCGGTTCGGCCGTCCGCCGGGCCGTCCAGGCCATCGAGAGCGGGATGGCCGACCTCGCGCTCGCCGGCGGCTACGAGGTGATGACCGACATGTCCGACGACGTGACGAAGTACTGGCTCGGCGTCAGCGGCGAAACTGAGTGGGAGCGCCTGACTGGCACTACCTTCTCGGGCGTCTACGCCCAGATGGCCAGCGCCTACCTCGCGGAGTACGACGCGACCGTCGAGGACTTCGGCCGCGTCGCGGTTAAGAACCACGAAAACGGCGCCAAGAACCCGAAGGCACACCTCGATTTCACCTGTACGCTTGAGGACGCCGTGGAGGCGCCAGCCGTGGCGGCGCCGCTGAACCTCTATCACTGCTGTCCGACCTCCGACGGCGCCGCGGTGGCGCTGCTCGCCAGCGGGGACGTCGTCGACGAGTACACCGACGAGCGCGTCCGCGTGGCGGGCGTTGGCGCCGCGAGCGGCCGCGTGGGGCTGGCCGACCGCGAGTCCTACACCGCGATCCCGGCCTCGGAAACTGCCGCCGAGACCGCCTACGAGCGGGCCGGCGTCGGGCCCGAGGACCTCTCCTTCGCCGAGGTGCACGACTGCTTCGCCATCGCGGAACTGCTCGCCTACGAGGACCTGGGCTTTTGCGACCGCGGCGAGGCCCCGCGGCTGCTCCGGGAGGGCGTCACCGACCCCGACGGCGACCTCCCCGTGAACACCTCCGGCGGGCTGAAGTCCAAGGGCCACCCCATCGGCGCGACCGGGACCGGCCAGGTCGTCGAAGCCTTCGACCAGATGACCGGCCGCGCCGGCGACCGACAGCTCGACGACACCCGCTACGGCCTCATCCACAACGTCGGCGGGAGCGGCGGCGCGACGGTGGTTCACGTCTTCGAGAACGAGGAGGGGGGCCGATGAGCGACGGATCGAGTTCCGGACGGAACGCAGGCGCCCGCCGCGGCATCGCCGGCGTCGGCGGCTACGCCCCGCGCTTCCGCCTCACCGCCGAGGCCGTCACGGAGGCCTGGGGGCAGTTCCACGGCGCCGGCATCTCGTCGACCGCAGTCCCCGACGCCGACGAGGACACGCTCACGATGGCCTACGAGGCAGCCTCGCGGGCGCTGTCGGCGGCCGACGTCGACCCGGCGAGCGTCGCGGGGCTGACCATCGGCACGACGACGCCGCCCGTCGAGGAGGAGGCGATGGCGCCACGCCTGGCGAGCACGCTCGGGCTCGACGAGTCGATCCGGAGTCGCCAGCTGACCGGCAGTACGCGGGCCGGCGTCGACGCGCTCGCGGCGGGGCTCGACATGGGCGCGACGAGGCCCGACGTGGATGCGGCAAGACCGGTACTCGTCGTCGCCAGCGACGCACCCCGCGGCGCCCCCGACGACGAGATCGAACACGCCGGCGGCGCCGGTGCCGCGGCACTCGTGCTGGCCGCCGAGGCGCCCGGGACGGTCACGGATCTCGCGGAACACGTCAGCCCGTACCCTGGGACGCGCTTTCGGGGCCATGGCGAGGCGGAGACGACAGGGCTGGGCGTCACCAGCTACGACCGGACGGCGTTCACCGAGACGGTTGCCGCCGCTGTCGACGCGCTCGACGCGGACCCCGCGGCAGCCGACGCCGTCGCGCTCCAGTCGCCCAACGGGAAGCTCCCCTACCGCGCGGCCGGCCCGCTCGGCGTCGAGACCGACGCGATCCACCGCGGCACCGTCGTCGGCGATCTCGGCGACCTGGGCGCGGCGAGCCCGCTGTTCGGCCTCGCGGCTGCGATCGACGACGGCGCCGACAGGGCCCTGCTCGTCGGCTACGGCTCCGGCGGCGGCGCGACCGCAGCAGAGGTTTCCCACGACGGTATCCCCGTCGAGATGACGCGCGAGGGGGACGAGGAGCTCTCCTACGGCGAGTATCTGCGGATGCGCGGGGATATCACGCCAGGAGAGCCCGCGGGCGGTGGCGCGTACGTGAGCGTGCCGAGCTGGCGGCGGACGATCCCCCAGCGACACCGCCTGCGGGCCGGCCGGTGTCCCGACTGCGGCGCGCTGGCGTTCCCGCCGGAGGGCGCCTGCAACGACTGCGGTGGGCTCGTGGAGTACGAGCCTGTCGAGTTACCGGGGACTGGCACCGTCGAGGCAGTGACGGTGATCGGGCAGGGCGGCGCGCCGCCGGAGTTCGTCGACCAGCAGGCCAGAAGCGGCGCGTACGCCAGCGCCGTCGTCGCACTGGACGGGCCCGACGCCGCCGACGGAGCGGACGGCGAGGAGGGCGGGACGAACGACGGCGCTGTCTCGATCCCCGCGCAGGTCGTCGGCACCGATCCGACCGCGGTGACGGTGGGCGACCGCGTCGCGGCGACGATCCGCCGGATCTACACCCAGGAGGGCGTCACCCGGTACGGGTTCAAGATGCAGCCGATTGATCGAACTACTATTTCACTCTCCTCCCCTGGAAGTATTGATATCTGATACATCGACAATGATCTCGCCGTGGCCATGCACGGCGACCTCGTACTCATCGAGGGTGAACGAGAGACGTCCGTGCGATCGCGGTCGATCCTCTGACACCGGGCGAAAAAGCGCGTCGAGCGCGTCTGGATCAACGCAGTCGTATAGCGGTTCGAGCTCCGTCGGCTCAGTGTCTGTAACCGTGGCGACGGCAGCGATAATAGCACTACTGAGCCCCTCAGGTGAGTCCCAGTCGTAGTGGTGGTGATATGTGTCTGTCATCGGGTCGTACCCAGTTCGGTCTCGGTTCCGGCTATCGTCCAATTCAGTCATTAGTGTAGTGCCCCGCTCTCCTCCCACGACGGACGGATGCTCAGCGTGAGAGAAGAGGTCGTTAGATAGGCGTTTACACCAGGGTTTTATATAACCTATGCTTCTCAGCAACCGTCCGGGCGAGTCTGCGCGGACGACCACCTCGCCGCTACCGTGAACGGTGACCTGCCGATCAGCAACGGTGAACGTCACGGACAGGTCGTCCGGCGTCGCCGAGGAGCCGTTCGACTGCAAAAGTGCATCCAACGCGTCAGGATCGACGGACTCGTACAGTGGTTCGAGGGCTGTCGTCTTCCGATCGAGAGCGACGGCGACCGTCTTGATGACAGCTACCGGCGGGGGCGTCGATGCCCACTCATACTGGGCGCGAACGGTTCCCCTCACCCCCCCCGAGTCTGAGCCGTCGGATGGTCGCTCTGACTCATCAGTCATCGGCGCTCTCCTTCGGCGTCCTCCAGCTTCCACGTGAAGATGGCCCTCAGTACGACCACGAGACTGTTCGTCTCGCCAGACCCCCAGATCGCGGTCTCCGACCGCGGGTCCGTCGGGGCCGCGTCGTCGCCATTGACGAGCACGCCCACGAGCGTCTGGGTCCCGTCGACCATCAGCAGCCGACCCGCGGGCGTGTCCGACCAGACCCACAGCGAGTCGAACAGCTCCACGCCGGCGATGTCCTCCCTGATTCGATCCTGTACGTCCGACGAGCCTCCCCCGAGGCTGATCGTCACACCTCGCTTTGCGGCGGTACCTAACGCGTCGATGACTTCGTCGGTAAGCAGGTCCTCGACGGTCATGTAGACGATTTCGTCGTCCGCCCCCTGGACGAACTCGATAACGCGGTCGGTGACCGCTGGCTGCCCGTTGACCGTCCAGACACCCTGTTGTTCCTCGCTCCGGTGGGCTGGTTCGAGTTCCTCCAGCGCTTCCGAGAGGACCGAAAGCCGATGGTCCATCTCCTGTTCGAACATTCCGCGGGCGGTTTCGGACGAGATCGCCCAGAATTCCTTGGGTGAGGACTGCTGTACGTCGACCAGGCCTCGCTCATGAAGCTCGTCGATCGTGTCGTATACCCGGGTCCGCGGGACGTCCGAAACCCCACTCACGTCTTTGGCCGTACCCGTCCCGAGGCTCTTGAGCGCGACGAACGTCCGCGCGGCGTACGCACTGATACGGTCGTGCGTGATTATTTTCAGCACCGGGTCCCAATATCGGCGGTTTCGCGGTCTGAAACGCCCAATGCGTGACTCTATAGCGGTAAAGAG
>PXSQ01000068.1:0-63672 GCA_003022725.1 Halobacteriales archaeon SW_7_65_23
GACGAACTGCTCCAGCGATCAACCAAAACAGCAATCAGCTGTGACCTCTCAATTGAGACTACCAGAGGCAAACTCTAGACCGCTTTGCGACGCGACCAATCGACTGGTTGGATTACCCACGGAGGAATCCTCGCGCTTCAGCGCGGGGAGGAAGTCAAGGACTCAGCCGCTGCCGATCCCGCGGGAACAGAACTGCCTCGCGGATGTTGTCAAGGCCGAGCATCGTCATCACGAGCCGTTCCGCACCGAGGCCCCAGCCGGCGTGGGGCGGCATCCCGTAACGGAACATCTTCGTGTAGTACTCGAACGCCTCGGGTTCGAGCCCCTGCTGTTCGAACCCCTCGATGAGGCGGTCGTGGCGGTGCTCACGCTGGCCGCCCGAGACGAGCTCCAGCCGCGGGTGCATCAGGTCGAACCCCGTCGACAGCTCGTCGTCCTCCTTGTCCATGATGTAGAACGGCTTGATCTCGCTTGGCCATTCGGTGATGAAGTAGTGCTCGCCGATCTCCTCGCCCAGGGCCCGCTCGCCCTCGGTCGGGAGGTCGTCGCCCCACACCAGCGGCTCGTCCAGCGCACCCGTCGCGTTGATTCGCTCGATGACCTCTTCGTAGGACAGCCGCGGGAACCCGGCGTCGGGCACCTCGAAGGAGTCGGCCATCCCCAGCGCCTCCAGCTCATCCTGGCAGTTCTCCGCGATGCCCTCGTAGGCAGCGATGACGACCGCCTCGCAGGCGTCCATCGCGTCGTGTTCGTCGTAGAACGCCGACTCGAAGTCGATCGACGTCGCCTCGTTGAGGTGCCGCGGCGTGTTGTGTTCCTCGGCGCGGAAGATCGGGCCGATCTCGAAAACGCGTTCGAGGCCGGAGCCGACCATCAGCTGCTTGAACAGCTGCGGGCTCTGGTTCATGAACGCCTCGCGGCCGAAGTACGTGATCGGGAACAGCTCCGTGCCGCCCTCCGTTCCGGTAGCGACGATCTTCGGCGTGTTGATCTCCGTACAGCCGAGGTCGCGGAACTGCTCGCGGACCGAGCGCAGCAGCTCCGCGCGGATCTCGAAGACCGCCTGCACCTCCGCCTTCCGGAGGTCGAGCGTCCGGTTGTCGAGGCGGGTCGACAGCTCCGCGTCGACCTTCCCCGAGGGGTCCAACGGCAGTTCCGGGTCGGCCTCGGCCAGCACTTCGATGTTCTCGGGGACGACCTCGACGCCGGTCGGGGCGCGGTCCTCCTCCTCTACGTCGCCCCCGACCGCGACGACGCTCTCGCGGTGGAGGTCCAGCCCCGTCTCGACCAGGTCGTCGGCCATCCCGTCTTTCTCGAACTTGACCTGGATCTTCCCGGTCGTGTCCCGGAGGATGAGAAAGGCGATCCCGCCGAGGTCCCTGATCTCGTGAACCCAGCCGGCGACCGTGACGCTGTCGCCCGGCGCCGCATCTGCCGTGTAGGTGCGTGATTCCATGGGCGTGAGTTTCCCTCCCCGTAACTTAAACTCGGTCTTTCCGCCCGCACAGTCCGATAGCGATCAGCGATCGTTGTGGTACTGGTGGCTGTACTTCTTTTACTCACCAGTCTCTGCTATCTGCGGAGACAGACCCTTTTCACCTGGATTCTCAATTCGAGTTTTCACGTACTTACAGCCACCAGTATGAGTCGGCACTGGATCGACCGCACGCCCCCCTTGTAGCGTCCGCCACGCGACCCGTCGAGCGCCGGTAGATACCCGCGCGACAATAAAGTCAGAAAAAATATATATTCGCCAATCTATAAAACTTATATAGATAAACTTTTTATTACTTTTTGGTGCCAACCGCCCTCAGAACGCTATTCACGACTGGATACAGCAGGTCGATCTACGTAGCGTGTCATTGAGCGTCGTGTACATATTCATACTGTCGGACGTAACTCTGTGTCACGTCGTGACACTCTCCTGGCTGTATTCGCACGGGTGAACGGCTGAACGTGACGCGTGACTCCACGAAATTACGTCCGACAGTATCACAATTCGTGGGGTTCCTGCCAGGAGATCTATTCATCGAAGGGTGGCGGTCCGAGGAGGTCGAGTTCGTACGTCTCCAGAACAGCGTCGAGCCGTTCGAGTTACTCTTCGGAGGATACGATATGACTCGTTACCGCCGGGCAGACACAGTACCCAAGATTCAAGCCCTGAACTCCCTGTATTTCCGAGGCAGTCTGAAAATAATCACGACAACCACTATGAATGCGTGAGGATATGTGCTATCATCCGTTCGTCCACACGGCGAGACCGCCGTATTTTACCGACCAGAACCCCGCTTCCGAACCGATCGCCACGGAAATCCGAGTGGGACGACATATATACTTTGAGATAAAAAGTTGAAACTCTTTGCTTTCGATTATTCTATCGTATCGAACAAAAGTCGGTCTGAGGTGGTTACCAGGTTAGTGACCGGAACGGACTGACGCTTGCGGAATTGACTGACGTAAGAGTCGGTTTTTGATCGAACGGGACGGCACATACGAGATTGCACTACACCCGTTCGCAGTGTACGAATCCGCACGCCATCGCCGACATGCGTATCACGTTGCCAAAAACAAAGTCGAGCGCCTCGCAGAAATAACCGGTGAGGAGGTGAACTTCACCGTGAGAGAACAGGGTCGTCTCATTATGATCCATACTGCAATCGCCAACTCTTCAGGTGAGCACACACTCAAGTTACGACATCCTCGACAAGTGGGGGCTTCCCCGTGAGACTGACGCGACGATCACCACCCGGCCGGCGCTGTTCGAGGTACTGGAGACTACCGAGGCGCGAGGATACGGCGTCGTTGACGAGGAGTTCACCGAGGGCCTCATCGCCGCGGGGACGGGTGCACGATGAACTGGCAGCTGATACTGTTCCCGGACCGTTGTCACAGTATCACGACCGGTGGCGGACAGCCTCGACGGCAAGTCGGACGCTGCCACTCATGCTGTCGGGAGTGGCGACGCCGTCACCGGCGATGTCGTAGGCTGTTCCGTGGAGCGTTGTCGTGCGGACGAACGGGAACCCGAGCACGGCGACGGCCGCGCCCACGCCGCCGCCGTCGACGTAGCTGTTGACAAACAGCGGGATGTGGCCCTGGTCGTGGTACATCGCGATCATGCAGTCGAACTCGCCGGCGAGGGCGCGGTTGAACGCGCTGTCTGGCGGGAGCGGCCCGCGGGCGTCGATCCCCCGCTCGCGCGCCCGTTCGACGGCGGGTCGAACCGTCCGGTCGTCGAACTCGCCGATGACGCCGCTGTCGCCCGCGTGAGGGTCGACGCCGAGCACACCCAGCGACGGGTTATCGATCCCGACCTCCGGCAGGTGGTCGTGGGTGACTCGGATCGTCTCGAGGACTGTTTCGGTCGATACGTGCTCCACTGCCGTCGCGAGGGGGACGTGGAGCGAGCAGTGGGTGACGTACAGCTCGCCGTCGGTCAACAGCGGCGTGTACTCCTCGACGCCAGTCCGCGCGGCCATCATGTCCGTGTGGCCGGCGAACTCGCTGCCCGCTCGGCTGATCGCCTCCTTGTGGATCGGGGCGTTGCAGATCCCGTCGACGGTTCCCTCGACGGCCAGGTCGATACTCCGCTCGACGTACGCGAGGCTGGCGCGGCCGTACTCGCTTTGAACCTCGCCGCGGGTCACCGGCGACGCGACGTTGTCGAAGTCGACGACTCCGACCGCGTCGGCGTCGGTGTCGCCCCCGAGCGCGGGCGCGTCCGCTGCGCTGTCGACCCGACGGAGTTCGACGTCGATCCCGAACCGCTCCCGCTCGGCCTGCAGGAACGCGTAGTCACCCAGCACGACGGGGGCCGACGCCCCGCGCACCGCCGGATCGGCGAGCGCCTTCAGCGTGATTTCGGGGCCGATCCCCGCGGGGTCGCCCATCGTCACGGCGAGGCGTGGGTTTGCTCCGGTCATAGCTGACTCTGTGGATGGCGACTGTCTTCAACCTTCCTCCGTTTCGCCGTCCACGCCGAACAGAAAGAACGATCCGCGCTGACCGGTCCCGGCCGGGGAGCCGTCGCTGCGCCGATCAGGCGACCTGTCTGTCGGGTTCGGCGCGTTTATCCCGGCCGTAATAGACGGTCTCCTCGGTTTCGGGGTCGAACAGGTGGATCTTCCGGTGTGGGATGCGGAAGTCCACTTCCTCGCCCACCTGCGGCAACGCGGTCCGGTCGGTCTTGACCGACAGCTCGTCGGTGCGCTGGAACCGGACGCTGATCCGGTCGGCGGGCGCGTCGCCGTTCAGGTCACCCGGGCGGACGCCGAGGCGGTAGTCGCCCCTGACGAGTTCCGGGGCCTCGTCGGGGAGCTCGAACCGGAACTCGTCGCTCCGGACCGTGCTGTTCTCGATGGAGACGTTGGTCCAGTGGAGCTCGTCGGCCGCCGCGGCGTCCGAGCTCGGCACTGTCTCGACGGCCGTTACCGACGAGACGGACTCCCGCTCGATCGACGCGGTGTACTCGTGCTCGTTTTCGAGGTAGACCACCGCCTCGCTCCCCGTCGGCTCGGTCACCTCGACGGTCGCGGTGCCCGAAACCTCGCCGTCGGGGCGGAGCTCGACGTCCTCGGGCCTGATCCCCAGCAGGTACGTGCCGTCCGCCAGGTCGGGGCCCTCCCCCGGGAAGCTGAAGCTGAAGTTCTCGCTCGAAACGGTCCCGTTCTCGACGGTCACCTCCGCGAAGTTCATCGTCAGCTCGCCGATGAACTGCGCGACGAAGTAGTTCTCGGGGCGGTCGTAGACGTCGGCGGGTTCGTCGATCTGCTGGATCTCCCCCCCGTCCATCACGACGATCCGGTCACCCATCGTCATCGCCTCTTCCTGGTCGTGTGTCACGTAGATCGTCGTCTTGCCCAGCTCCTGGTGGATGCGCTGGAACTCGGTGCGCATCTGGAGGCGGAGCTTCGCGTCCAGGTTCGAGAGCGGCTCGTCCATCAGGAACGCCTCCGGCTTCTGGACGATCGCCCGGCCCAGGGCGACCCGCTGTTTCTGCCCGCCCGACAGCTGGTCCGGCGTTTTCTCCAGCGTCTCCTCGATCTCCATCATCTCGGCGAACTGCCGGACCCGCTCGTCGATCTCCTCGCCCGAGAGGCCGCTGGACTTCTCCAGCCCGTAGCGCATGTTCCCGTCGACGGTCTTGTGGGGGTACAGCGCGTAGTTCTGGAACACCATCGCGACGTCGCGGTCCCGGGGCGGCAGATCGGTCACGTCCTCACCGCCAATGAGGACCCGCCCCTCGGTTGGCTCTTCCAGGCCGGCGATCGTCCGTAACGCCGTCGATTTGCCACTTCCCGACGGCCCGACGATGACGATGAATTCGCCGTCCTCGATGGTCAGGTCGATGTTGTCGTTGGCGACGATCGTCCCCTCTGGACCGCCGAACCGCTTCACGAGACTGTCGAGTTCGACACTGGCCATACTACGTGAAACACTCTCGCGGTTCACTATAATAGTTGCGGTGACACGTCGTCCGGCGGCGCCGATCAATCGATCCCCGTCTGGGCGTTCATCCCCTCGATGAGGAACTTCCCGAGGAAGTACGCGAGGATCAACACCGGGGAGACGGTCACGATGATCGCTGCCGACATCGGCGAAACAAGCAGATCGGAGGAGGTGACGTACGTCGAGACCAGCACCGGCATCGTCCGCAGGCTCTCGTCGTTGGTCAGCAGGAACGGGAAGATGAAGTTGTTCCAAGAGTAGATGAAGATCAGGATCCCCGTCGCGAAGAACGCGGGCTTCATATTGGGAACGATGATGTTGATGACCGCACGCACCCGCGTGTCGCCGTCGACCATCGCGGCCTCCTCGAGTTCCTCGGGGAACTCCTCGAAGAAGACGGTGAGGAACCACACCGCGAACGGGATCGCGAACGTCATGTACGCGAGGACGATCGCGGTCCGCGAGTTGCCGATCCCGAGGGCGTCCCAGACGAAGAACATCGAGATGCTGAACGCGATCGGCGGGATCAGGATCGGGAGAAGGAACGCGACCCGCAGGGGCATGCCGCCGGTGTCGAACCGGGCGATCGAGTAGGCTGCGAACGCGCCGACGGCGAGCGAGAGCAGCGTCGCCGCGCCGGCGACGAACAGCGTGTTGAACAGGTACAGGTGGACCGGCGACCCGCTCCGGGTGATGTCAACGGTCGACTCGGCGCCCTCTCTCGTTCCCCCGGATCCGGCGTCCACCAGGTCCCACATGAGTTCGAACGACTCCAGCGTCGGCGTGAAGTTCGTTGCCCCCGGGTTCAGCGCCAGGTGTTCGGGTTTCAGCGCCGTCCAGACGACCCACAGGAACGGGAACACCGTGAACAGCGCGAAGACGACCAGCACGCTGTCCGCGACGAGTTCGCCTGCCCGCGACTTGATGATCGGCGAGTCAGAAGACATCCTTCTGCAACCCTCCTGACCAGTAGAAGACGTACAGCAGCCCGAGCACCATCAGCGTGAGCGAGACGGCCTGCGAGGCGGCGACGCCGAGGTCGTTGAACCGGAACCCGATCTTGTAGACGATCCAGCTCCCCGTTTCGGTCGCGGATCCGGGCCCCCCTTCAGTCATCGCGAGCACCTTCGGGAACACCTTCGACGCCTCGACGATCCGGATGAACACCGCCACCGCGATGACGGGGAACATCATCGGCAGGGTCACGTCCTTGATGACCTCCAGGCGGGACGCGCCGTCGACTCTGGCGGCCTCGTGGGGCTCCTCCGGCAGCGACTCCAGCCCCGCCAGAAACAGGATCAGCATGAACGGCGTCCACTCCCAGATATCCGCGATCATGAGCGCCACCAGCGCGTACGTCGGGTCCGAGAACCACGAGATGTTCACCCCGACCTGGCTCAGCAACAGTGGGACGATGCCGATCCCGTCCTCGAACATGAACCGGAACATCAGGCCGACCGCGACCCACGAGACGAACATCGGGGTCAGCAACACCGGCAGGACGTACTTCCGGCGTTTGGGTCGCCCCCACAGCAGCAACGCCAGCAGAAACCCCAGCACGGTCTGAACCGTCACCACTACGGCGATGAACACCGCCGTGTTCCCCAATGCGTTGTGAAACTCGTTGGATTCGAGCACTGCGGAGGTGTAGTTCTGGACGCCGACGACGCCCTCGGTCATCCCGCGGAGGACATTGAAGTCCGTGGCGCTGAGATAGCCCAGATAGAGGATCGGGAGCAGCGTCACGAACGCCAGCAGGAGCGCCGCCGGCGCGACGAGCGTCCACCGGAGCGGTACCACCTCCTGCAGGTCGCCGAGGGTCCGGCTGGCTCGCTCGCGGGAGCCGCCTGGGTCGGTCGCCATGGCTCACTCCATCGCGTTCTCGACCGCCTCGATGCCGGCGTCGATGGCGTCCTCGACGGACTTCCCGCCGGCGAGCGCGGCCGACAGTTCCTCCCCGTTGCGGGTGTTGGCCTGCAACGCCCCCGGGTACTTCGAGATGGACTTGCCGCCGGTGATCAGCTCCTCTAAGTTCTCCCACAGAAGCGGGTTCGACTCGACCACCTCGTCGTCGTCGAGCGTGTCGTAACAGACCGGCGAGCCCCCGTTGAGGATTCGCTGCTTGCGCATCTCGAAGCTGTTGGCCCACTGGATGTACGTCCACGCGGCCTGGGCGCGCTCCTCCGAGAGGTTCGCGGGGATGCCCAGCGACCACGACCCGACCGCCGGCGACCCCCCTGGCGTGTCGTACTGCTTGATCTGCCCGTTCTCGGTGTTCTCCGCCAGCGCGTTGTTCATGTTGACGTAGAAGATGTTGTAGTTGATCGCCGAGAAGCCGTCCCCCCGGCCGACGTGCTCGGACACCTCCGGGAAGCCCCAGGAGCCGGAGCCGTCAGGACCGCCCTCGTGGATAATCCGGATCCAGTCCTCTGTGGCCTCGATGGCCTCCTGGCGGTAGTCGCCGTAGACGGGGTTGCCCTCCTCGTCGATGAAGGTACCACCTTTTCCCTGGAAGAGGCCGAGCCACTGGTCGTTGGCCTTCGTCCCGCTCTGGCCCATCAGGGCCGCGCCGTGAACGTCGCCGTCGGTCATCTCCGTGATGTTTACCGTCATGTCCGCGTAGGCCGAGACGCTCTCGGTCCCCGACTGGAGGTCCTCGCCGAACTCCGACTCGTACTGGGCGGCGAACTCGTCGTCCTGGAGGAGGTCCTCGCGGTAGCCCGCCCCCAGCGTCCACTGCCAGAACGGGATCGTCCAGGTCGTCCCCTCGAAATGTGCGACGGTGTCCCAGACCTCCTCCAGGTAGTTGTCCGAGTCGACCACGTCACTCCTGTCGATCAGGCTGTCCAGCGGCAGCAGGTTCTCGCCCAGCGCGAAGTCGCCGACCCAGTAGGTGTCGATCGTCATCACGTCGTAGGCGCTCTCGTCGGCTGCCACCTGGTTGCTCGCCTCCTCCTGGGTCTGCTCGTAGCCGAAGTCCGTCCAGTTGACGGTGACGCCGTACTCGTCCTCGAACTGATCGCTCATCTCCGCCAGCACGAGGTTGTCGGCGACGCCCTCTGCCAGCACGTTGATCTCCTCAACCTCCAGTTCGCCGGGAGCGACGTCGAGGTCGTCGGGCGAAACCGACCCGCTGCCGTCGTCGCCCCCGCCGACGCACCCGGCGAGGCCGATCACGCTGGCTGCACCGGCCGCCGTCAGGAACCTCCGTCTGCTGGGACCGGCCGTCGAGGTTGTTCCGGTGACGATCTGACTCGCGGTTTCACTGTGAGTACTACTCGCGCGGTCTCCACTCTCACTCCGCGTCATACGTTGCTGTATGCTATTGATGGGTAATAAAATTATATGAATAAACACTTACACTTCTCGACTGGTCACGCCTGGAAGTGCGATTCCTGCAGCTGCCGCAGGTGGAACAGTTCGCCACGCTGCAGTTCGACGTCGTCGTAGGTGATCGGCTCGCCCTCGTCGACGTCGCTGGTCAGGGTGGCGCCCTTGAGGAGGCCGATCGGTACCAGGTTCTCCCGGAGCGCGACGTCGGCGTTCTCGGCCAGGCCGTACACCGTGCTCCCACCGATCCCGTCGATCGCCTCGCCCGCGGCGAGATCACGTTTCGCGACCGTCACCGTGTCGACGACCGGTTCCTCCGGGACCAGCGCCGCGTCGCCGTACAGCTCCGACCGGGCCGCCCCCAGCAACGGCTCCATCGTCGGGATGTGGTAGTTCCGGTGGAGCGCGTAGTTCGGCCCCGTGCCGAGTTTGAGGTAGGACATGTCGTCGTGGATCGTCGCGTCGTCGGTGGTCACGACCACGAACACGCCGGGTGCAACGTCGCCGCCGAGCGCGAAGTCGACGACGCCCGCCCGCGAGAGGACGCCGTCGCCGTCGGTACTGAACACGTCGGCGAGTTCGTCGACGCCGGAGACGCGCACGCCGTGGCACCCGCGCCTGTCGACCCGGAGACCGGTCGCGTTGGCCACCATCGTCATCTCGAGCATCGAGTTGGTGCCGTCGACGAACGCGGTGTAGATCTCGGGGTTCAGCCCCTTCCGGTCTGCCCGGTCGGCGAGGCCGGCCGGCGTCGCCTCCCGGTCCAGCGGGTTGTTCTTGCCCTTGCCGGCGGCGACCACGTCGAACCCCAGCGAGCGGGCGGAATCGTACAGCTCCATGATCGCCCCCGGCTCGTCGCCCGCCGCGCCGCTGTAGACCACGCCGCTCTGGGCGGCGAGCGTGCTCAGGTACGGCCCGACGGTGGCGTCCGTCTCGTCGGTGAGCATCACGACGTGCGTGCCGTGTTCGATCGCCCGGAGCGCGACCGTCGCGCCGACGTCCGGGTCGCCGGTCGCGCCGATCACGGCGTCGACGTCCGCGAGCTGCGGGGGGAGGAGCGCGTCGGGAGTGGCCACCGGCTGTCCGTTCCCCCGCGCCTCGTTGCCCTCCGACACCGACTCGACGAGCGCTATCTGCCCGTCGGTGTACCCGAGCTCGCGGAACGCTTCCCGAGCCCGTTCCACCTCGATGTCCGCGATGGCCGTCACCCGGACTCCGTCGACGTGCGCCGACCCGACAGCGAGGCTCCGCCCCATCCGCCCGGCACCCACGACCGCAACTGAAACCTGCTCGTCAGTCGATTCTAACGCCTCCAACTGCGCGTACAGGCGGGTCATTCATCTGTCACCGAATGTATGCGCTACTTTCTGTAGGCTCGGTAAAAATATTTTTCCCGTTCACTCGTCGCCCAGCGCCGCCAGCCGGTGCATGCTGTCGCGCACCTGCGGGTAGAGGTCCCGGTACACGTGGTAGTACTCGTCGTAAACGTCGCGGGTCTCCGGATCGGGGTCGGTGCTGCCGGTGACCGCGACCCGCGCGTCGAGCGCGTCGAGGGACTCGAAGACGCCGGTGCCGTAGCCCGCGAGAAAGGCATCCCCGAGCGGCGAGCCCAGCGGGTCAGCGACGTACTCCTGGCTCACGCCCGTGATGTCGCTGACGATCCCGCGCCACAGCTCGCTTCCCGCGCCGCCGCCGATCGCCCGCACGCGGTCGACGTCGATCCCCACGTCGGCCATCGCCTCGACGTGGTGTCTGAACCCATAGCCGACGCCCTCGAGGATCGCCCGGAACAGGTGGCCCTTCGTGTGCTGGAGCGTCAGTCCGACGAGCGTCCCGCGGGCCGAATCGTCGGTGATCGGCGTCCGCTCGCCGCTGAAGTACGGCAACAGGACGAGCCCGTCCGAGCCGGGGGCGACGTCGGCGGCCTGCCCGTCCAGCAGTTCGTACGCGTCGGCGGCCGCGCCCTCGGCGCGCCGGCGCTCCGCGTCGGCGAGTTCGTCCCGGAACCACCGCACGATCGCGCCCGAGGTCGCCATGCCGCCGCCAGCGTGGTACGTGTCCTCGAACACGAACGGGCCAGACCACAGCCCTTCGGGGGCGCGGTTCCCCCCGAGCACGGTGAAGATCACGCCCGTGGTGCCGTACATGAAGATCGCCTCGCCGGGATCGACAGCCCCGACGCTGACCATCGACGCGAGCGCGTCCCCCGTCCCGACGATCACGGGCGTCCCGGGCTCCAGCCCGGTTTCGGCGGCTGCCTCGTCGGTGACGCCGCCAGCAATCTCGGTCGCCCAGCCCGGATCTGGCAGCAGGTCCCGCGAGATGCCGACCGCCTCGACCATCTCCTCGTCCCACGAGCAGGTTTCGGGGTCGTACATCGGGTGGAAGTACGAGGCGATCGCGTTGTCGATCGTGTAGTTGCCCGTCAGTTCGTGGACGACGTACCCCGTCGCGTCGACGATCTGCTCGGTCTCGGCGAACAGCTCCGGTTCGTTGCGCTTGTACCAGAGGATCTTCGGTCCGACAGACTGGAACGTGAGGCGGTTCCCGCAGGTCTCGTAGATCGCCTCCCCGCCGATCCGGTCGGTCAGGTCCGCGATCTCGTCGGTCGTTCGCGTGTCGACGCCGTAGAGGATCGCCGGGCGGAGCGGATCGCCGTCGCCGTCGACCGGCTGCATCGCCGCGAAGATCGCGCTCACGCCGACGCCGGCGATGGCAGCCGGGTCGACCGGAACCCGGAAGTCGTGCTCGGTCGACGCCGACGCCACCACCGCCAGGTCGCCGTCGACGATCACGCCCGACGACCCCGACGTCCCGATGTCGATGCCAAGCAGGTACTGTTCCGCCATAGCTGCTGGAGATGTTCTGTCTACCCAGCCATAATGATTTCGCCGGGACGGGCGATACGGTTGTGCGTGATTATTTTCAGCACCGGGTCCCTAGAAAGAGTCACGCACGACCGTATGACGGTGTTCAGTTCCTCGTGTGGATCGCCTGCCCCATCGCCGCCTCGGCGGCTTCCATCACGGTTTCCGAGAGCGTGGGGTGGACGTGGATCGTCTCGGCGAGGTCGTCGAGCGTGGCGCGCTGGCGGATCGCGAACGCGAGTTCGGCCACGAGTTCGGAGGCCTCGGGGCCGACGACCTGCGCACCCAGGAGCGCCCCGCTTGGTTCGTCGGCGACGACCCGGACGAACCCCTCGGTCTCGTCGGCCGTCAGCGCCCGGCCGCTCGCGCTGTACGGCATTCTCCCGACCGCAGACTCGAATCCGGCCGCCTCGGCCGCCTCGGCGGTCATGCCCACGGTCCCGATCTCGGGGTCGGTGAACACCGCCGCGGGGACGATCCAGTCGCCGACGTCGAGTGGCTCGCCGGCCGCGTGGTGGGCCGCGAGGATCCCCTCCGTGCTCGCTGCGTGGGCGAGCAGCGGCTTGCCGGCGACGTCGCCGACGGCGTAGATCCCGTCGACGCCCGTCTCGCCGTACCGGTTTGTCCCGATGAACCCGTCGGCGTCCGGCTCGATGCCGACCTGCTCCAGCCCGACCGTCCCGGTCACTGGCTCGCGCCCCACCGCGACCAGCACCCGGTCGGCGTCGTACCCGTGGGAGTCGCCGTCCTCGCTCTCGGTCGTCACCCGGATCCCGTCGCCGGCCTCGGTCCACCCCTGTGCGGCCTCGCCGAACTGGAAGTCGACCCCCAGCTCCGCGGCCCGGTCCCGGACGATCGCGGTGACGTCGTCCTCGTAGGCCGGCAAGGCGCTGTCGAGCGCCTCGACGACGGTCACGTCGCTCCCGAGCCGCGCGTAGACGTTCGACAGCTCCATCCCGATGTAGCCGGCGCCGACCACGAGCAGCCGGTCAGGGACGCGCTCCGGCGAGAGGGCGTCCCGGGAGCTCCAGACCGGCTCGTCGCCGAAGGCAAAGCCCGGCAGTTCAACCGGCCGGCTGCCGGTCGCGACGATGGCGTCCTCGAAGCTGATCCGGTCGACGTCGCCGCCCTCGACGCGGACCGTCGAGCGGTCGACGAACGCGGCGTGGCCCTCCACCAGCTCGACGCCGTTGTGCCGGCAGAGCTGTTCGACGCCGCCAGTCAGCTTGTCGACCACCCCGTCCGTCCAGTCGAGCAGCTGCGGGACGTCGATCGACACCTCGGCGTCGATCCCCATGTGCCCGGCCGAGGCGGCGCGCTCGGCCAGGCTCGTCGCGGAGAGCAGCGCCTTCGATGGGATGCAGCCGTGGTTGAGACAGACCCCGCCGTAGGCGTCCTTCTCGACGAGCGCTACGTCCTGTCCGAGCTGGCCCGCGCGGATCGCGGCGACGTACCCGCCAGGCCCGGCTCCGATGACTAGGGCGTCGGTTTCCATGTCGTTCGACCTCACTGGAGTGCAGACTCCGTACGCACAAAAATGTAGCTGGTTCGCTCGAAAACCCGCACCGGTCCGACGTACCTGGAAGCGGGGCGACGGTCCGCCGAACGGGGAACACCCACTTTTAATAGCACGAACCAGGTGAGTTGCAGTATGGGCTACATCGTCCGAATGCCACAGATGGGTATGGAGATGGATCAGGGCGAGGTCGTCGAGTGGCAGTACGACGAGGGCGACGACGTCGAGGAAGGTGACGTGATCGCGGTCGTCGAGTCGGAGAAGGCGGCCAACGACATCGAGGCCCGCGAGGACGGGCGGCTCCGCCGGATCGTCGTCGGCGAAGGTGACACGGCCGAACCCGGCGACCCGATCGGCATCGTCGCCGGTCCTGACGAGGACCTCGCCGAATACGAGGCCGAACTCGAGGACGACGCGGCCGATGCGGACGCCGACGCAGGGGCGACGGCCGACGCGAGCGGGGCCGCCGCTGCCGCGAACGCGGATGACGGGGCGGCGGCCGGCGGGAGTGCTGCTGGCGGGACTGGCTCCCGCGGCGGCGCGGCCGACACGAGCGCCGACGAGGTCCGGGCGACGCCCGCTGCCAGACAGCGCGCCGAGGAGGCCGACCTCGATCTGACGGCCGTCGAGGGGACCGGCCCCCAGGGCGTGATCACGGAGGACGACGCCGAACACTACCTCCGGGACCGCGGTACCGACGACGACGGGACTGCTGCGGCGAGCGTCGGTACCGGCGCTGGCGCGGCCGCCGTGGACGCTGACGCGGCGGCCGGCACGGCCGGGAGTGCGGACGCCGGGGCGACCACGGCGGGTGCGGAAGCCGAGGCGCTCGTCGCGGGTGCGGGCGTCGGTCCGGACGCCCACGACGCGACGGCCGCGGCGGCCGCGCCGGGCGCGGACGAGGTCCGGGCATCACCGGGTGCCCGGCGGCTCGCGGGCCGGGAGGGCGTCGACCTGACGGCCGTCGATGGAACCGGTCCGGAGGACGCCATCACCGAGGCGGACGTCAGGGCGACGCTCGAGGCGGCGTCAGCGCCCGCCGCACGGACGACGGCCGGCGCAGCGAGCGGGGCCGGCGACGCGACCCGGACTGTCACAGAGGCGCGCGAACTCGGCGGTATCCAGCAGACGGTCAGCGAGCGCCTCGGCGAGAGCTACCGGAACGCGGTCCACGTGACCGTCAAGCGCACGTTCGACGCGGGGACGGTGGTCGACGTCGCCGGGATGGCCGAGGACCGGGGCGTCGACGCCTCGATGACCGACCTCCTGCTGAAGGGCGTCGGCGAGACGATGGCCGCCCACCCCGCGTTCAACGCACTGTTCGAAGGCGGCGAACACCGCCTGATCGAGGAAGTGAACGTCGGCGTCGCCGTCGACGTCGACGGCGGACTGGTGACGCCCGTCGTCCCGGACGTCCGCACGAAGAGCGCCGAGGAGGTCGCCGCCGTCCGCGGGGCGCTCACCGAGCGCGCCCTCGCCGGCGAGTTCACCTCCGAGGACCTCGCCGGCGGGACGTTCACCGTCACGAACCTCGGGATGTTCGGCGTCGACAGCTTCGATCCCGTGATCAACCCCCCCGAGACCGCCATCCTCGGCGTGGGGCGCGTGCGCGAGAACGGAACGATGACGCTCTCGCTGTCGTTCGACCACCGGGTGGTGAACGGCGCCGACGCCGCCCGCTACCTGGACGACCTCGTCGGGACGCTGACTGACCCCGGCACGCTCGTCTCGTTTTTCGACGCCGACCTGTTCGCGTGACGCTGATACGGTCGTTCGTGATATCCTGCAGATTTATACTTCTGCAATAACGTGTTTGAGGTGTATGAGCGAGCAAGCAGACCAGCGAGTGCAACCGACCGACGAGGAGCGCGTCGAGATGCTGGAGACGATGCTCCGGATCCGCGAGTTCGAGTCCCGGATGCGGGACAACTTCGCGGACGCGGAGATCCCCGGGTTCCTGCACCTCTACATCGGACAGGAGGCGATGGCGACCGGGGTCTGCCAGGTCCTCGAGGACCGCGACTACCTGACGAGCACGCACCGCGGCCACGGCCACTGCGTCGCCCGCGGGCTCGACACGGCCAGGATGGCCGCCGAGATCTACGGCAAGGAGACCGGCTACTGCAACGGCAAGGGCGGCTCGATGCACATCGCGGACGTCGAGGCCGGGATGCTGGGCGCGAACGGCATCGTCGCCGGCGGCGTTCCCATCGCGACGGGGGCGGCGCTGTCCTCGAAAATGCGCGGGACCGACCAGGTCGCGGTCGCCTTCTTCGGCGACGGCGCACTCTCGGAGGGGGCGTTCCACGAGTCGTTCAACCAGGCGGCCATCTGGGACCTCCCGCTGATCGGGATCGTCGAGAACAACCAGTACGGGGAGATGAGCGGCATCGACGAGCAGCACCCGCCCTCGACCCACGACGACCTGACGATATACGGGGAACCGTACGGCGCCCACCGCGAGCAGGTCGACGGGATGGACGTCGAGGCGGTCTACGACGCGGCGGCGCGGGCCGTCGAGCGCGCCCGGCACGGCGAGGGGCCGTCGCTGGTCGAGTGCGTCGGCTACCGCTTCGAGGGCCACCACGAGGGCGACAGCGAGTTCTACCGCGACGACGGCGAGTACGAGCACTGGAAGTCGAAAGATCCCGTCGAGACGTACCCCGAGAGGCTCATCGACGAGGGCGTGCTCACCGCCGACGAGTGGGCGGCCATGCAGGCCGACGTCGAAACCGAACTCGACGAGGCCATCGAGTTCGCACGCGAGAGTCCGATGCCCGATCCCCAGCAGGCCTACGAGGGGCTCTACGTTGACGGAGGTGACCACCGATGAGCCTCGCCTCGCGGGAGACCGAGGAGATGGCAGTGCGCGACGTGATCAATCAGACGCTCGACGAGGAGATGGAGCGCGACGAGCGGGTGTTCATCCAGGGGATCGATGTCCACGGCCGCGGTGGCACCTCGAACATCCTCAAGGGGCTCGACGAGAAGTACGGCCGCGAGCGCGTCCGGAACACCCCGATCAGCGAGGTGTCGATCGTCGGCTCCGCGCTCGGGGCGGCCGCCACCGGGATGCGGCCCGTCGTCGAGATCATGTACTGTGGCTTCCTCGGCGTCGCGGGCGACCAGCTGCTCAACCAGGTCGCGAAGATGCGCTACATGTTCGGCGGCAAGCTCGACCTGCCGCTGGTGATCCGCACGAAAAACGTGATGGGCGCCAACGCCGCCGCCCAGCACTCCCAGGCGTTGCACCACTGGCTCGCCGCCATCCCCGGCCTGAAGGTCGTCTGTACCTCGACCCCCGAGGACACGAAGGGGCTGTTGAAGGCGGCCATCCGTTCGAACGACCCGATCATGCTGTTCGAACACGGCAGCGTCTACAACGAGACCGGCCAGGTGCCAGTCGAGGACTACACCTTCGAGATCGGGGAGGCAGCCGTCGAGCGCGAGGGCGAGGACGTCACCGTCGTCGCGACCCAGGCCCAGCTGTGGAACGCCCTGGAAGCCGCCGAACAGCTCGGCGAGGAGGGGATCAGCGTCGAGGTCGTCAATCCGCGGACCATCTCGCCGCTGGATACCGAGACGATCGCCGCGAGCGCCCGCAAAACCGGCCGCTGTGTCGTCGTCGACGACACGCCGCTCTCGTACGGCACCCAGTCACAGATCGCCGCCGACGTCTCCGAGGAGGCGTTTTTCGACCTCGACTTCCCCGTCCAGCGCCTCGGCATCCCGGACGTCCCCACGCCGTTCAGCCCGTCGCTGGAAAACGAGATCCTCGTCGACACCGACGACATCGTCGACGCCATCCTGACCCTCGCCTGATACGGTCGTGCGTGACTTTTTAGCCCGTGAAACCAATGGATATCGGGCCTCAGTGCTGGAAATAATCACGCACGACCGTATGAAAGGTGCTGCTTCCCGCCGGGCTGTCGGGGATTGCCCGGTTCGCACCCCTGCCCACCGATATTTTGACGGCATGCCGAAAAAGAATCACGGCAGTCACGACGCGGGACTGTCGATACTATACAGCCACTCCCACAGGCGAGAGCCGACACTGACCGTCTGCCCGCTCGTTCCCGCGTCGATCTGCTGGCGGCCGGCAGCCGTCCGGCTGTTCTCTCTGAGAGAACGATCTATCCCCACAAATTCCCCGATACGTCCCGAAAATTGGCGCGTCAAAACTTCAGATTCCGTTTCGGTGAATTTCGCCCGTGTTCTGTATGTTATCACCACTGTTCTGGATTGGAGAACAATCTATTTACGTCGGCGATGTCATGCACGTGCATGGCACGCGAGGCGAAACATCCGGTGGAAACGAGCCGGAAGACGTTCCGGCTCCTGGAGGCGATCAAGGAGCGCGACGGCGCCCGGGTGACCGAGCTCGCCACGGCGCTCGACATGGGCAAAAGCACAGTCCACAACCACCTGAGCACGCTCCGGGAGGACGAGTTCGTGGTGCGGGAGGGGACCGAGTACAGGCTCGGGCTCAGGTTCCTGGAGTTCGGGGGGTACGTCCGGAACCGGCAGGAGCTGTACCGCGTGGCCGAGCCGGAGATCGACAGGCTGGCCGAGCAGACCGGCGAGATGGCGAGCCTGGTGACCGAGGAGCACGGGCTCGGCGTGTCCCTCCAGCGCTCGAAGGGGAGCCAGGCGGTGGCACTCGATACGCACGCCGGCTACCGCTGTCCCCTTCACGTGACCGCCCACGGGAAGGCGATCCTCGCACACCTCCCCGAGGAGCGGGTGCGGGAGATCCTCGACCGCCACGGCCTCGCGGCGCGCACACCCGAGACGATCACCGACGAGGCGGCGCTGTTCGACCACCTCGAGGCGATCCGTTCGCAGGGGTACTCCCTCGACGACGAGGAGCGGATGACCGGCCTCCGGTGCGTCGGGGCGCCGATCGTCGTCGACGGGACCGTCGAGGGAGCGATCAGCGTCTCCGCGCCGACCGGCCGCATGCGCGACGACCGGTTCACCGACGAGATGCCCGACCTCGTCCGGAGCACCGCCAACGTCATCGAACTCAACCTCACCCACACCTGATCCCCGTCGGCACCGGCGTACCTATCTCGTTCTTTATTTCTGGTAGACTGTTCTACTCATCAAAATACGCTATCAGTGAGAATAACCCGAAATACACGGCAATGAGGGTTCGATAGGCGATTTTCGGATCAGTTTTTCTCTTCAATCATAGAGAACGATTAGCGGCAGGACCGTGAAAACGGCGACGCGTTTATGAGAGTGGCGGCGCGAGGGGAGGCATGACCGACCCACAGCTCATCGGGATCCACCTGGGGACCTCCGAGGTGCGGGTCGACCGCTACGACGCGGCGGGAACGTTGCTGGACAGCGGCGAGGTGACGATCGAGGATCAGACAGCGGTCGGCTGGGAGCGGGCGTTGCGGCGGGCGGTGCCCCCGTTGCCCGACGAGGGGATCTGTTCGGTGGCGAGCACGTCCGGGACGCTGCTGGTCGTCGACGGGACGGGCGAGCCGATCTTTCCCCCGCAGATGTTCTACGAGACCGCGCCGGCGTACGCCGAGCGGATCGACCGGGCGGTCGCCAGCGACCTCCAGAACCGGAACATCGCGCTCTCGGCGACGGGGCCACTCCCCAAACTGCTGAAGCTACGGGAGGAACACCCCGATCAGTTCACCGACGCCGAGTGGGTGCTGCCACCGACGACGTGGCTGCTCTACCGGCTCCGGTACGGCCGATCGACGCGGTGGCGCAACGTCGAGATCGACTGGACGAACGCCCTGAAGTTCGGCGCGGACGTCAGGCCGGCGATGCCGGAGTGGTACGACCCGCTGTTCGAGGCGCTCGACCTGCCGCGGGAGCTGTTCCCGACGATCCGTCCCCCGGGCTCGTACATCGGCGTGGCGAGCGGCGAACTCGCCGAACGGACCGGGTTCGCGGGCACCAAGCTGTACCAGGGGCTGACCGACGGCGGGGCGACCGCGCTGGCCAACGGCTGTCTCGAACCCGGCGACTTCTGCATCACCTCGGGGGCGACCAGCGTCGTCAAGTACGTCTCGGAGACGATCGAACCCCACGAGGCGCTGTACTACCACCGCCATCCCATCGAGGGGTACCTGCCCGGCGCCTCCTTCGACACCGGCGTCGTCTTCGAGTGGTTCTGCGACCGGCTGTTCGACTGCTCGCCCGGGCGGGGGCTCGAACTCGCGCGGGAGACGCCGCCCGGCGAGGAGTACCAGGTGTTCCTGCAGGGCAACCGGAGCCCGTTTTTCGACCCGGAGATCGGCAACTCGGTGCTCGGCATGACCCACGACGGCGATCTCTCCTCGGAGGACGTAATCGGGCGGTTCGCCCGCGGGATCACCACCGGCGTCGCCCTGGCCGAGCACAACTACATCAGCATCTTCGAGGAGCTGTTCGGGACGGCGATCGACGAGGTCCGGATGATGAGCGAGCGGTCCGCGACCGGCGAGGACCCCGTCGAGTGGTGGTACGACCTCCGGGCCTCGATCTGGGACCGGCCGATCCGGAAGATGAAACCCCGGACGACGGCCGGCCAGCTCATCCCGCCAGCGCTGATCACATCGCTGTACGACGACGCGACCGAGGCCAGCGACCGCTTGCTGGGCGTCCAGCGGCGGATCGAACCCGACCCCGACGTCGGGGGGATCTACGAGGACCAGCGGCGGGAGTACGTCGACCGCTGGCGCTCGGTCGTCGAGCTGTACTGACGGCGGGGCGGCTCCCGAAGCGTTAACACGGACCGGCACCGAGTGTCCGGCAATGACAGCGGATACGTCCCGTACCCGTCGCGGCAAGGTCGAACGGCTGCTGGCGGCGTACGACATGGGAGAGGTCGGCGAGGAACTCGTCGCGGCCTGGACCGGCGAGGGCCGGGAGCGACGGAGCCTCCGGGAGCTGGCGCGGTACTTCAACGAACAGCTGATCGAGCAGGTCCTGACCGAGCACGCGGCGACCGCCGTCGGCGCCGACCCGGGGACAGTCCTCGACCGCCTCCGGGACGACTCGGTCAGCACAGCTGTCCGCAACCGGACCCGCCGGCAGCTCGAACGCGAGGGGGTCGACGTGGACGAACTGGAGTCGGCCTTCGTCTCCCACTCGGCGATCCAGACGTTTCTCCGCCACCGCGGCGCGTCCCGCGAGGAACCCGACACCGACCAGGTCGCCGTGGAAGCCGAGCACGTCCAGGGGCTCAGGAACCGGACGGTGACCGTCGTCGAGGACAAGGTTTCCTCCCTCCGGTCGACCGACCGCATCGACGTCGGCTCGTTCAACGTCATCGTCGACGTCCAGGTGTACTGCGAGGACTGCCAGACGGGCATGGACGTCGACGACCTGCTCGAGGCCGGCGGCTGCTCCTGTCCCGACGCGTAACCATTACAGTAGTACGGTTGTAACGTATGACGCGATAGTCGTTACAACAGTCCTCCTGTAACGGGCGTGGCGGAACCGGCGTGATCGAATGACTTTTTACGCCGGCACGTGGAAATCGTGATATGGAAACAGCGAGCGAAGCCGCCGGCCTCGAAGTCGAGCGGATCGGGGGGATCGAGGAGACCGCTGTCGACCTCGCGCCGGGGGTCAACGTGCTGGTGGGACGAAACGCGACGAACAGGACATCGTTCCTGCGGGCGATCATGGCGGCGGCCGGGAGCACCGACGTGAACGTCAAGGGCGACGCCGACGCCGGGCGCGTCGAGCTGACCCTCGGGGGCGAGACGCACGAGCGGCGCCTGCAGCCGACCGGGGACGGGACCGTCAGAGCCACCGGGGAAGCGTACCTCTCGGAGCCGGCAGTCGCCGACATGTTCGCGTTCCTGCTGGCGACCAACCCCGTGTGGCAGGCGGTCCTGCGCGGCGACGACCTTCGGGAGATCATCATGGAACCGATCGACACCGAGGCGATCGAGGCCGAGATCGACCGCCTCACGGACCGCCGGGCTGAGCTCCAGGCCGAACTCGATCGGATCGGGGAGCTGAGCGAGCAGCTGCCGGGTCTCCAGGAGCGGCTCACGACGGTCGAGAAACGGATCGAGGAGACAGAGGCGGGCCTGGAGACGAAACGGGAACGCCTGGAGTCGGCCGACGAGTCCCTGGAGGAGCGCCGGTCCGAGAAGGAGGAGCTCGACGAGACACTCGAACAGCTCCGCTCGACGCGGCGGGAGCGCAACCGCGTCGCCTCCGACATCGAGATCGAGGAGGCGACGGTGACGGACCTGCGCGAGGAGATCGACCAGCTCGAGGCCGAACGTGATGAGCTCCCGGCGGTTCCGGTCGAGGAGATCGACCAGCTCGAGGGCGAGATCGACCGTCTCCGGACCCGGAAGAGCGACGCCGAGGGGTCGGTGACCGACCTCCAGCGGATCCTCCAGTTCAACGAGGACATGCTCGAGGGGACACAGACTGACGTCGTCGAGGAGTTCCTCGACGGGGGCGACGACGGCGGCTCGCCGACGGACGAGCTGCTCGAGGGGTCGGCGGTCGCCTGCTGGACCTGTGGCACCGAGGTCGAACAACGTGCGATCGAGGAAACCTGCGAGCGCCTCCGGGAAGCCCGCTCGGAGCTGATGGAGCGGGTCAACGAGCTCGACCGCCGCATCGAGGAGGCCGGCGAGCGCAAGGCCGAACTGGAACGGACCCGCGACCGTGCCGGGCGGATCGGGGACGAGGTCGCCTCGCTGGAGGCGGAGCTGTCCGCGAGCCGGGAGACGCTCTCGCAGCTCAAATCCCGGCGGGAGGCGCTCGACGAGGAGATCGACCGGCTTGAGGACGAGGTCGACGCCCTCGAGGACGACGACTACGACGAGCTGCTCGCGGTCCACCGGGAGGTCAACGAGCACGAGTTCGAACTGGAGCAACTCCGCGAGGAGCGTGCGGAGGTGCGCGAGGAGATCGACCGGCTCGAGGAGCGGCTGTCCGGGCGCGGACAGCTGGAGGCCGAACTCGAATCGGTCCGCGAGGAGATCGTCGACCAGCGCACGCGGATCGAGCGGATCGAGGAAGAGGCCGTCGAGCAGTTCAACGCGCAGATGGACGACCTGCTGGCGCTGCTGGAGTACGACAACCTGGAGCGGATCTGGCTCGAGATCCAGGAGACGGAAGTGCGGGAGGGGCGGTCCGTCGTTCCGAAACGGCTGTTCGAGCTCCACATCGTGCGCCGGACTGACGCCGGGACTGTCTACGAGGACACGATCGACCACCTCAGCGAGAGCGAGCGCGAGCTTACCGGGCTCGTGTTCGCGCTCGCGGGCTACCTGGCCCACGAGGTCTACGAGGACTGCCCGTTCCTCCTCCTGGATTCGCTGGAGGCGATCGACTCCGACCGGATCGCGGCGCTGGTCGAGTACGTCAGCGACTACGCCGCGTTCGTCGTCGTGGCGCTGCTCCCCGAGGACGCACAGGCGCTCGACGACGGGTACACGTACCACTCGGAGATCTGACCGTCCTGAACGGAGCCGTCGCCGCGCTGGCCCCGGACCTCACCACCGGTGGCCGTAGCGCGTCCCGGACTCGGCGTAGCGGGCGTCGACGATCCGCTGGAACTGGTCGTCACCGAGCGAGACGTCGACGGCGCCGACGTTCTCGTCGAGTTGCTCGACAGTCCGGGCGCCGACGATCGGGACGCAGGTGAAGTCGGGCTGCTCGACCAGCCAGCGCAGCGCGACCTGCGCGGGCGTCGCGTCGATCTCGTCGGCGATCGCCCGGATTTCGTCGAGGACGTGCCAGCCCCGCTCGGAGAGGTAGTACTCCTCGAAGGAGTCGTAGATGTCGCCGCGGGCGCCGTCCGGCCCCTCGAAGTCCGTCGGGTCCTCGCCGGTCCGCTCGTACTTCCCGGTGAGGAAGCCGCCGGCCAGCGGCGAGTACGGACAGACTGCGAGGTCCTGGTCGATGCAGACGTCGAGGTAGCCGGTGATGTCGTCGCGGTAACCGGCGTGGAACAGCGGCTGCGCTATCTTGAACGGCTCCCAGTCGTTGACGTCGCTTTTCCAGAGTGCCTTCGTCAACTGCCAGGCGGCCATCGTCGACGCGCCGAGGTAGTGGATCTTGCCCTCGCGGACGAGGTCGTTCAGCGTCGCCAGCGTCTCCTCAATCGGCGTCGCCTCGTCCCAGCGGTGGATGTAGTAGAGGTCCAGGTAGTCCGTCCCGAGGCGGTCGAGGGTCCCCTCGACCTGTGCGCGGACGTGTTTGCGGCCGAGGCCGCTGTCGTTGGGGCCGGGCTCGCGCTCGCCGCCTGTGCGGCCGTTGAACGGGAAGTACACTTTCGAGGCGAGGACGAAATCCGCCCGGTCGTAGGACTCCAGCCACTCGCCGATGTACTGCTCGGCCGTCCCGTGGGGGTTGCCGTACCTGTCGGCGGTGTCGATGAAGTTGATGCCGCGGTCCCAGGCCGCGGAAAGCAGGTCGTGGGCCTCCTCCCGCGTCGTCTCGACGACGCCGTCGGATTCGCGGCCGAACCGCCAGGTCCCGAACGCCAGCTGCGAGACCGTCGTTCCAGTCGAACCGAGGGTAGTGTACTCCATGCTTGTTCGAACTAGCTGCGTAGATTCTCTTGTGTATTGTGCCTCCGTCAAATCTGACGATTGTGCGATCCGAATCGGTGCCGGCCAGCCGAGTTTCCGGACATATTATCTCATAATCTCTGGGAGGGCTAAAAGCGACTCCCCGTCAGTAGCGATGCGCCGGATCGGCGTCGAATCATACCCACGTGGGAACGATTCGCACCACGGCCACGAGCTGTTACTCCGTTCCACATCACTCGGGTCCGGAGCGGGTCGTCCGTCCCCCGGGCGGCACGCCGGCCTCGTGCATCAGCCGCCGAACGTGGCGGCGGGAGTACTCGACATCAAATTTCTCTCGAAGGAATTTCCTGACGAGTGCCGTACTCCACGCGGACGCGTCGTAGCCCGCCTCCGCCGGCAGATTCTCCAGCGCTCGCTCCAGCCGGCGCCGCTCGGCGGCGTCGAGCGCCGGTTCGCGCCCTGGCGAGGGCGTGTCGTACAGCGCGTCCTCGAACGCCCGTCCCTCGAACCGGTCGAGCCAGGAGTAGATCGTCTGTGCTGGCCAGCCGTACTTCGCCTCGATCGCCGGCACCGACAGCCCGTCGAGGTACTCGCGGGCGGCGACGAGGCGCTTGATCGCCTTCGGGTCGCGCTCCTCCGGCAGCCGCTTGCGGATTCGCTCTGCGGTCACCCCCGGGAGCGTGTTTGTCGGATCCGTCATTGCCCGTCGTTTCGCGCCGCAGTATTATCAAATTTTCTGTCTGTTTTTACAGGTTCACGCCACCGCCGGGGCCGACGGCATCCACCGATCGCTCGCGGAGGGTCGTCGCCGGCCGGTCGGCGTCAGTCGGCCAGCTGTCCCTGCCAGTCTCGGAGCTGGTCTGCGGTGACGCCCTGGAGCTGCTCGGCCAGGCTGTCGGGGTCGGCCTCGCGGAGGTCCTCGGGGGAGTCGACGCCGACCGCGCCCAGCTTCTCGGCGGTCACCTCGCCGATCCCGTTGACGTCCTCGAGGTCGTCGATCGCCTGCTCGGCCTGGTACTCCCGGTAGTTGCAGATCGGACAGCCCAGCTCCCAGGGCTCGTCGTCGCCGTCGTGGACGTGGAGTTCGGGGAGGTCGTGCTCCTCGCAGTGCGCGTCGGTGACCTCGATGTCGCCGCGGCGGGGCAGCGGCAGCGAGTACTCGCAGTCGGGGTAGCGGGTACAGCCGACCAGCCGCGAGCCCGACCGGAGCTGTTTGATCGCCAGTTCGCCGCCGTGCTCCGCGCCGCAGTCGGGGCAGGCGCCGATGACACGGTCCTCGCTCTCGTCGGCGGCGTCGGCGGCACACCGCGGGCAGCCGTGGACGAACGTGTCCCGGCCAGCGAGCATCTTCACGTGGTGCATGTCGTGGTCCTCGCAGACGTCGTCGAGCACGAGCGGCTCGCCGGTGCTGGGCAGCGGGAGCGTGTACCGGCAGTCGGGGAACCCGTCGCAGCCGACGAAGTACGACCCCCGGCTGCTCTGGCGGATCAAAAGCGTCTCGCCGCAGTCGGGACACGGACCCAGCTGGCGGTCGGCCTTCAGCGACTCCCGGAGGTGCTCGCCGATGTCCTCCCGGGAGTTGCGCAGCTCCGCGAACACCTCCGTCAGCATCTCACGGGACTCCTCGGTGACGTCCGCCAGCGTCGCCTCGCCGTTGGCGATGGCCGTCATGTCCTGCTCCAGTTGCGCGGTCATCTCCTCGCTCACGACGAGGTCCGCGAACGCCTCGGTGGCCTCGACGACCGCCTCCGCCAGCGCCGTCGGCCGCGGCGGGTCGTCCTCGATGTACCCCCTGTCGTACAGCTTCTCGATGGTGTGGTGGCGGGTCGAGTTGTGGACGACTGGGCCGCCCTGAACGGCGAAGTTCGGTGCAGCCTCGTCTATCGTTAAGTCATATACATTACCGTCGTAATCGCGTTCTTCAACGTCAATTACCTCGATTTCAGCGGGATAATCGAGTACAGTCGCGTATATAGATTGCTTGAACGAAGTTGCAGTGTATCGGATCGTCCGAAGCCCATCCTTAGATCGATTACTCCCTTCGACCTTCTTTTCCAAGTGTCCCGCATCACGTAATTCTCGGACGTAAGCGTTCACCCGACCTCGAGAGATTCCGAGACGTGTCGCAAGTTCTTCGGAACTCTTCGGCTCAGTAGCTGCCAATTCGAGTAGTAGTGCCTTGCGTTTGACTACGTCGTACTCTCGAAGTGCATCAAGACCACGGTAGAACTTCTCATCAGCTGCAATGGGTATGATATCGAGGAACCGCTCGACGTTTTGTCGTCCCCTCACATGGAGCTTGTGCTGATTCGTCGCAAGCTTGGCCTCTATATTCATCCGTTCAAGCATTTCCGAGACTCCAGCGAGCAATCCGTGATCAGTATTCGATATGAAGATTTTCCTCTCTCGTGAGATGTGCCCCTCGTCGTCGAACAGTGCGCCGACAAACAAGGCCTCTAACTGTTCAGGGACATCTGGACAGGCCTGTGCGACCACTGTATCGAGAATATACTTCAGAATCCGTCCTACGGCACCAGGGAGATTCACTTGATACCGTCTTTTATGATGATTTTTCCGGCCATCTCGCTCAGAGACAGTCGGAGTAAACCCAAATAAAGTCTGGATATCTGAAACAAACTGGCTGATGAGACGGTGGTCGGTATTGTGGTACCGGACATCAACAGTGTTCTCTTCATCGTTTACGTGGATCGATCCGTCTCCAAGGAGATGCGCTACTATCCGAAGGAGTTCCGGACTCCAATAAAGGGGGAACGGGTTCTCGAACTCCAAATCGTAATTCAATCCATGGAGTGTTTCGGGACGAATCTCGAGTTCTCCGAGAATCCATACCGGCACGTCGCGTTTTCCGTTCTCGTAGTCACTGAGCGCCGTCCGATCCACATCAACCCGGCCGGCCAATTCATACTGGGTTTCGTTCCGTTTGTTTCGGATTTCAGCAATCCGGTTCCCGCAATTCGAACCGTACAGCTTCGAAGAGATATCGCACGAAGAAGCAAACTCTGGCCAGGTAATGATGGAGGCGTCTCCCTCGTAGTCGATGGAGGTCTCCTGGCGAGTAGACAACAAACAGTCGCCCCGAGAAACTTCGGAAGCAGGAACGACTTCGAATCCGTCGCTAGTACTCCGGTAGATCGGATGATCAGTGGTTACTGAGAAGGTACCGTTCACCGTAGTGATCCGGAAGACCTGTTCGTGGGGTTCGAGTGGGCGCCTGCTTATTAGTGTCTTTTGTCGTTCAGTCACGCGGTTACTCTTTTCTTCGATTGAAAGCGTTGTCGGCCCTCTATCGTTGACTGCAATGTCCGTATTACCATCCGCCAGTACGATAGATTCTTCAGTGAACAGATCGGAAACTGGAGTTCGAATAATATCTCCGTCCTGATTACGATGAAGAACCGGCGTATCTGCAGCCAAGCATTTCGTCCCCACCCCCATTTCTTCCATCTTCCGGATCAGCCGGCTCTGGCCGTACCGCCGCGGCGGCTGGGTCTCCTTCTCCTCGAACTCTACGCCGCGGAGCGCCAGCCGTTCGCCCTCCTCGACGGCGGGGACGTAGTTCTCGCTGGTGCTGGCGTAGGGGTAGACGTCGTGGTAGCCCGCCTCGACAAGGCGCTTGCCGTTGGCTTTTAGGCTGCAGCCGTTGGCGTCGGCGACCACGCGCAGGTGCGCCCACGTCGCCGGCTCCGCGACGGTCGCAAAAAAGCGCCGGACGATCAGCTCGTAGATGTTCCACTCGTCCTCGCTCAGATCGCGCCGCGCCGGTAGCTCGTCCGTGGGGTGGATCGGCGGGTGATCGGTCGTCTCCTCGTCGCCCCGCGTCGGCTCGATGTCGTCCAGTTCGAGCAGCGAGCGGGCGTCCTCGCCGAACCCCGTACTTCCCACGAAGGAATCCAGGAGTGCGTCCGGTTCGAGATCCTCGGGGTAGACCGTGTTGTCGGTGCGGGGGTAGGTGACGTAGCCGGCGGTGTACAGCTCCTCGGCGATGGACATGGCGCGCTGGGCGGAGTAGCCCAGCGAGCCGGCGGCACTGATGAACGCGGTCGTGTTGAACGGCTCGGGCGGGCTGTCGGTGCGGGTGCGCTCACTGACCGACGTGACGGTCGCCGCCTCGGCGGCCCGCAGTTTCTCGTGGACCGACTCGGCGGCCTCCTGCTCCCAGACGCGTTCGGCCTCGGTGCCGTCGTCGTCCTCGTAGAAGTACTGGGCCTCGAAGCCCTCCCCATTTTTTGCGAGGGCGGCGAACAGCTCCCAGTACGTCTCGGGCTCGAACGCCTGGATTTCGCGCTCGCGGTCGACGATGAGCTTCAGCGTCGGCGACTGGACGCGGCCGACAGAGATGAAGTCCTGGCCCAGCTGGCCGGCCGACAGCGAGAGGAACCGAGTGAGGGCGGCGCCCCAGATGAGATCGATGATCTGGCGGGCCTCGCCGGCGGCCGCGAGGTCGAAGTCCAGCTCGTCGGGTTCGGTGAATGCCCCGCGGACCTCGGTGTCGGTGATCGAGGAGAACCGGACGCGGCTGATGGGGCCGTCGAACTCCTCGCGGATCAGCTCGTAGGCCTCCTTGCCGATCAGCTCCCCCTCGCGGTCGTAGTCGGTGGCGATGATCGCCTCGTCGGCCTCCCGCGCGAGCGCCCGGAGCGTGCCGACGATGTTCTCCTGGGTGGGCTCGGTGACGATCTCCGCGTCGATCAGCTCGACCGGCTCGACGTCGCGCCAGTTGCTGTACTCCTCGGGGAAGTCCAGCCCGACCACGTGACCCGACAGGCCGACGACGCGCGTCCCGCCCCAGCGGTAGACGTTGACGCCGTTGCGGCGCTCCGCACTCGCGCTGCCGTCGCTCAGAATCTCGGCGATCCGCCGGGCCGCGTTGTCCTTCTCGGTGATGATGAGTTTCACGTAGGGGTCACCGTCTCGTTGTCACCCCTAGGCCGTGATCCCCTCTAAAGCCTTTCGAGAAACCGACAGACAGCGCGGGTATGCGCGACGTGTGCGTGCCGCGTGCGTGCGGAGGGCCACACGACCACTGGAGCGGTGCACCCGCCGTTAGTATAACGGTGGTTCGGACTGTTGACTGTCGTATGGCCGAAGATACGGACCGACAACGACCGGACGATGATTCCCGAGACGGTGCCCACGAAGGCAGCGATCCCGGAGACGCAGCGACGACTGATCCGGGTGGAAAGGGCTCGAACGGGGGTCCGGACGACGGGACGGCAGCCGGCGGCGCGGTGAGCGACGCGGGTGGGAACGACGCAGGGCCGGCAGACAGTGACGACGCGTCATCGGACGGAGCCGCGGACGACGCAGACTCGACGGGGACGGAAGACGGCGCCGAAGACGGGGCCGCCGCGACGGGAAGAGCCGGCGCTGAAGACGAAACCGACGGCGCGGAGGGGGCAGGCGAGGACGACGGTGCGGCGGCGCTCGAGGAACGCAAGCGGGCGCTGGAGCAGCGCGAGCGGGGGATCGAGAAGCGAGCGGAGGAGCTCGACCAGCGCGAGGCGGCGCTGGACAGCCGGGAACGAGAGCTCGACGAACGCGAGCGGGAGCTCGACGAGCGCCAGGAGGAGCTTTCGGAGCTCCGGGGACAGCTCCAGGACAGGGAGGTCAGCCTGAACAAGCGCGAGCAGGCGCTTGACGAGCGCGAACGCGAGATCGAGGCCCAGGAGCAGGAGCTCGCCGAGCGGAAAGCGCAGCTGGACGAACACGAGGAGACGCTCAACAACTACCTGCAGGGGCAGGTCGAGCACCTCCAGGACAACGTCGAGGCCGTGATGTGGTCGACGCTGGAACGGTACGAGGAGAACAGACAGCCCGGCCGGCTCGGGCCGACCGGCGCCATCATCGCCGGGCTCGCCGGGGCGGCGCTGGTCGCCGCCGGCGTCGGCTACGGCGCCTGGATCGCGTTCGACGGCGGCGCCGGGGTGATCGGCGCCGAGAGCTCCGACCTGGCTGTCGGCGCCGTCGTCGCGCTGGTCGGCGTCGCCGTCACGCTGGCGGCGCTGGCCGACCGGGCCTGATACTGACGGATGAAAATCCGTGCGGATTTTCGCCGCCAGTATACCACACTGATTACAGACGTGTCCGGACCGCTCATCCCCGGACCGTCGACGTCCCTACTCCTTCACCGCGACGAACCGGAGCCGCCGGTAGTCGGCCACCCACACGTCGCGGTCGGGGTCGTACATCTCCTCGCGGAGCCGATCCGCGACGCCCTCGACGGCTGCCGACAGCTCCGAATCGGGCACCTCGCCGAGCAGCGAGTCGCCGAACATCCCGAGCCAGTCGTGGATGCCCTCCGCCCCGTCGAGTTCGGTTGGCCGGTCGAACAGGACAGCACAGCGGGGTTCGAAGCCGTGGGCCGCTAGCCGGGGCGTGTACTCGTGGATTCCCGGGAAGTACCAGAGCGGGTGGGCCTCGTACCCGTGCTCGGCCAGTTCGGCGGTCGCCGCCTCGACGATCGCTTCGACGTTGCCGGTCCCACCCATCTCCGCGACAAACCGGCCGCCGGGGACGAGCGCGTCGGAGAGCGACGCCAGCACGTCGTCGTGGTCCTCGTCGGGAATCCAGTGCAGCGTCGCGTTCGAGAAGACGGCGTCGAACGGCTCCTCAACCTCGAAGCGCCGCGCGTCGGCCTGCTCGACGGAGAGGGCGGGGTACTGCTCGCGTGCGCCCTGGATCATCTCCGCAGACGCGTCGATGCCGTGGACCGTCGCGCCGTGCTCGGCAATCTCGGCAGTCAGGTGGCCCGTGCCACAGCCCACGTCGAGGATCCGCTCCCCCGGTTCGGGATCGAGCAGTTCCAGCACGCTCCCGCCGTACTGGTGGACGTAGCTGTGCTGGTCGTCGTACGCGTCGGCGTCCCACTCGTCTGTCTCGGGCACGGCCGAATCGTCGTCGGTCATTCCGCGAGCGCCTCGTTCACGTCGCCGGCCATCAGTCCAGCGCCTCCCGCAGTAACTGATTCACGTCACCAGGGTCGGCGCTGCCGCCCGTCTTCTGCATGACCTGTCCGACGAGGAAGTTGATGGCACCGTCCTCACCGTCGTGGTAGTCCGCGACAGCGTCGGAGTTCTCCTCGATCGCAGTTTCGACGGCCTGCTGGATCTCGTCGCCGCCGGACTTGCCGAGGCCTTCCTCATCGACGATCGCGTCGGGATCGCGCCCGTCGTCGAGCATCGACCGCAGCACCGTCTCGCGGGCGTTCTTGGCGGTGATCTCGTCGTCGGCGACGAGTTCGACCAGGCGCTCGACCTCGTCGAGCCGATCCTCGACGGCCGTGATCGCCATGTCGCGGTAGTTCAGCTCCCCCAGGAGTTCGTCGGCGACCCACGTCGCGGCCAGGTCGGGGTCGAACTGCTGGGCGACTGCCTCGTAGAAGTCCGCGACCTGCTTGGTGCTGGTGAGTTTGTCCGCGGCCTCCGCGCTCAGGCCGTACTCCTCGCGGAACCGCTCGCGGCGGGCGTCGGGGAGTTCGGGAATCTCGATTTTCTCTTTCCAGTCAGCGACCTCCAGCGGCGGGAGGTCGGCCTCGCGGAAGTACCGGTAATCCTTCTCTTCTTCCTTCGAGCGCATCGAGACGGTGATGCCGCGGGACTCGTCCCAGTGGCGGGTTTCCTGCTCGACGGCCCGGCCACGGCGGATCGCGTTCTTCTGGCGCTGGGCCTCGTACGCGAGGGCCTTCTCGGCGCCCTTGTGGCTGGAGATGTTCTTGACCTCGGTCCGGTTGGCGTTCTCCACCACGTTCTGGTCGATCTCGCCGTCCTCGCCGACATCCGCGGCGTCGACCACCGAGAGGTTGGCGTCGATCCGGAGGCTGCCGTCACGCGAGGCGTTGAACACGCCGAGGTACTCGAGCACCTCCTCGAGTTTCGCGAGGAACGCGCGGACCTCCTCGGCGCCGCGGAAGTCGGGGCCAGTGACGATCTCCAGCAGCGGGACGCCGGCGCGGTTGTAGTCGATCAGCGTGTACTCGGCGGTGTCGATGGAGCCACCCTTGTGCTTGAGGCTGCCGGGGTCTTCCTCGAGGTGGGCGCGCTCGATGCCGATCGTCCGGCGCTCGTCGCCGACGGTGCACTCGAGGTGGCCGGCCTGGCAGATCGGTTCGTCGTACTGGGTGATCTGGAAATTTTTCGGGAGGTCGGGGTAGTAGTAGTTCTTGCGGTGGAACCTGGTCCGCTCGGGGATCTCCGCGTCGATGGCCTTGCCGACCTTGACGGCGGCCTCGACGGCGGCCTCGTTGAGCACGGGCAGCGCGCCCGGCAGCCCGAGACAGACGGGGCAGGTGTGGGTGTTGGGCTCCTCGGCGGGCTCGGTCGAGCAGCCACAGAAGATCTTGGTGTCGGTCTCGAGCTGGACGTGGACCTCCAGCCCGATCACCACCGCGAGCTCCCCCTGTTCCTGTGTTTGTGCCATTACCCGCGGTTTGGCAGCCGCCGGCTAAACGCTTTTGGAGCCGCTGTGGGGACAGGCTCGACGACGCGAGCCAGCGAACCGGCGGGCGACGAGCCCGGTCACCGTTCGTGTAGCGGCGCCTGCTCCATCTGCCGGCGGAGCGCGCCAAGCGCGGGCGTGTCGTTGCCAGCGAACCGATCGAGCACAGTTCCCGAAGGGTGCCGACGGCGAGCAGGAACGGGACCGCCCATGCGGCGAGGCTGTTGCCGCGGGCCAGCGGCATCGCCTCGAGCCAGCGCTGTGCGTCGTCGAGATACCCGGCGGCCCGGTCGACGATCGTCCCGATCACCGGCACGAACGCCGCGGCGTTGTCCGGGTCACCGATGTCGGCGGGAGTGAGTCCCTCCGCAGCGAGCAGCTCCGCCGGGACGTAGACGTTGTTCTCCTCGCGGTAGTCGACGGCGACGTCCTTGGCGACGTTGACGAGCTGCAACAGGAGCGCGAACGAGCGGGCAGTGTCCCGGAGCCGCTCCCGGACGGGCGGCGGCGCCTCGTCGTCGAGCAGGCCGGTGACGAGCGTCCCGACGGTCCCGGCAACGTACCAGCAGTACTCCTCGAGTTCCTCCATAGTCCGGATACGCAACCCGCCGGCGTCGGCGTAGCGGCCGACGAACTGGGCCATCCCGTCGGTGAGTTCGCCAACGGCTGGCCGGATTACCTCCCTGGAGGACGCCGGCAGCCGCCGGAACGTGCCGACGATCCGCGGGGCGTTGGCGACGGTTTCCCACTCGCTGCCCGGGCTGTCGGGAACCCAGGGCGCTGCCGCCTCCCGGAACTCCCGGATCGCCGTGGCGCTCGCCGGGTCGAGCGCCTCCCCGTAGCGGGTCAGGAGCCGCTGCTGGTCGGCCGGCGACAGCCGTACGCTGTCCTCGATCGTATCCGGGACGCGACAGAGCAGATACCCCAGACAGATCTCGTGCGACAGGGGCGCCTCGAGCTGGCTGACTGTCAGCGAGAACGTCCGCGAGACATCCACGACGATCTCGTGACACCACTCGAGGTCGTCATCGGCGGCTCCTGTTCCCTCGTCGAGCATTGTAGCAACTCGGACATAGGACTGTACCGTTGAAAACGTCGCGTTTCTCGGATACTGGACAGATTCCCGTGCGTCCGGGCCTGCGTCGCGACCGCCAGCAACAACCGAACTGAGGTTTTATTTCTGGCTAACACGCAGGAGGAGCATGGAGTTACTCGACGATAGCATCGTCCCGGAGGAGGCTCGCACCGTCAAACAGGAAGCCAGGGAGTTCGCACAGGAACACATCGCGCCCAACGCCGAGGAGTACTTCGAGCGCGGCGAGTACGCCGAGGACATCCTTCAGGAAGGGATGGACGCGGAGCTGGTCGCTCAGGACATCCCCGAAGAGTACGGCGGCCGCGGGCTCTCGCTTTCGGAGGTGCTGGCGATCGCTGAGGAGTTCTACCGTGCCGACGGCGGCATCGCGCTGACGCTGCAGCTTGCGAGCTTCGGCGCCGAGATCGTCGTCGACCACGGCAGCGAGGAGCAAAAAGCGGAGTACATCCGGCCGGTGGCCGAGAACGAGCAGCGGACGGGACTCGCCGTCTCCGAGCCCGACACCGGCAGCGACCTCGCCGGGATGTCGACCACCGCCGAGAAAGACGCCGCCGAGCAGGACTCGGCGAGCCCTGCGTCGACCGAGGCGACCCAGGACGGCGACGAGTGGGTGCTCAACGGCGAGAAGTACTGGGTCGGCAACGGCGTCGAGGCCGACTGGGTAACTGTCTACGCCAAGACCGGCGACGATCCGGACAACCGCTACGGCAACTACTCGCTGTTCATCGTGCCGACTGACACCGACGGCTACGACGCCGAGCACATCCCGGAGAAGATGGCGTTCCGCGCCTCCAAGCAGGCCCACATCACGTTCGACGACTGCCGGATCCCCGAGGACCACCTGATCGGCGTCCAGGGCGCCGGCTTCTACATGCTCGCGGAGTTTTTCAATCACGGTCGCATTGTCGTTTCGGGCCACGGGCTGGGGCTGGCCGCCGCCGCCATCGAGGAGGCCTCGGAGTTCGTCCACGACCGCGAAGCGTTCGGCCGTTCGGTCAACGAGTTTCAGGCCGTCCAGCACGACCTCGCGGAGATGCGCATGGAGTTCGAGTCCGCGCGGGCGCTCGCCTGGCGGGCCGCCAAGAAGGTCGCCAACGGCGATCAGCCCGGCTACTGGGCCGCACTTTCGAAAGCCACCGCGACCGAAGCGGCCGTCGACTGTGCCGAACGCGGGATGCAGCTCCACGGCGGCCGCTCCGTGCTCACGAACCGCCGCATCGCCCGCGTCTACCGCGACGTTCGCGTCCCCGTCATCTACGAGGGGACCAACCCCGTCCAGCGCAACCTGATCTACCGACAAGCGCCCCGGTAATCGGCGCGTGAGCGGCCACGCTGTGGCGAACCCACACCGGGGGCCCGGATCGACTGCCACGCGGTCGCCCTCGACGGAATCTTTCGTGATTAACCATGTGGATTGTTAGAGTGTGGCAAGTCTTTAGTCACGAGGCGTACTGGTATCAGATATGGCACTCAGACAGGAACGGAGGGATCACCGATGACAGACCGGACGTTGATGTGGCGAATCTCGGGCGGATCGGGAGACGGCATTGACTCGACGAGCCAGAACTTCGCCAAGGCGCTGATGCGATCGGGGCTAAACGTGTTCACGCACCGACACTACCCCTCGCGGATCAGGGGCGGCCACACGTACGTGGAGGTGCGAGCGGCGGACGAGCCCGTACGGTCGCGGGGCGACGGGTTCAACTTCCTGCTGGCGCTGGGTGACAGCTTCGCGCGCAACCCCGACGACGAGGCATACTACGGGAAAGAGGAGCTGAAACCCCTGTACGAGCACTTCGACGACCTCAACGAGGGCGGCGTCATCGTCTACGACGAGGGGCTGCTCGACGAGGCCGACGTCACCGAGACCGACCTCCAGGCGGAGGCCGACGAGAACGGCTGGCATGTCTACCCGATGGACCTGCGCGGGATCGCCCGCGAGCACGGCCGCGAGGTGATGCGCAACACGGCCGGCGTCGGCGCGACGGCGGCGATGCTGGACATCGACACGGGCTACTTCGAGGAGCTCATCCGGGACGCGATGAGCGAGGAGGTCGCCGAGGCCAACGTCGAGACCCTGGACGCCGGCTACGAGGCTGCCCAGGAGTTCGAGTTCACGCACGACCTCCGGGTGCCGGAGGGAAGCCACGACACCGAGCAGGCGCTGATGGGCGGCAGCGCGGCGATCGCCTATGGCGCGCTGGACGCCGGCTGCCGGTTCATCTCGGGCTACCCGATGACGCCCTGGACCGACGCGTTCACGATCATGTCCCAGAACCTGCCGCAGTTCGGCGGCATCTCCGAGCAGGTCGAGGACGAGATCGCCGCCGCGTCGCTGGCGATCGGCGCCTCCCACGCCGGCGTCAAGGCGATGTCGGGCTCCTCGGGCGGCGGGTTCGCGCTGATGTCCGAGCCGCTGGGGCTCGCGGAGATGACCGAGACGCCGGTCGTCCTGCTGGAAGCGATGCGGGCCGGCCCCTCGACTGGGATGCCCACGAAACCGGAGCAGGCCGACCTCGAACACGTCCTGTACACGAGCCAGGGCGACTCCTGCCGGGTCGTGTTCGCGCCGGCCAACGTCCGGGAAGCGTACGAACAGACCAGGAAAGCGTTCGAACTCGCCTACGACTACCACCTGCCGGCGATCGTCCTCTACGACCAGAAGCTGGGCGGCGAGATGCGGTCGGTGCCGGCCGAGTTCTTCGACCGCGAGCCGGATCCCGACCCCGGCGCGGTGCTCACCGAGGACGAGATCGCGGAAGCGGCCCACGACAACTCGGGCAAGTACAAGCGCTACGCCTTCGAAGGTGAGAACGGCGTCAACCCGCGTTCGATCCCCGGCCAGGAGGGTGGCCGGTTCCTCGCGACCGGCAACGAGTCACAGGAGGTCGGCCACATCACCGAGGATCCCAACCACCGCACGATGCAGATGAACCGGCGCCTGGAGAAGCTCGATCACATCCGCGAGGAGCTCGACGACCGCGAGCGTTCCCACCAGACGTACCACGGGCCGGCGGACGCCGAGCACGGCATCCTCGTGTGGGGCAGCCAGCAGGACACCGTCTTCGAGGCGGTCGACCGGCTGAACGCCCGCGGCACCGAGGTGAAGGCGCTGGGCGTCAGCGACCTGATGCCGTTCCCCGAACTCGAGGTGACCGCGTTCCTCGACAGCGTCGAGGAGTGTCTCGTCGTCGAGATGAACGCGTCGGCGCAGTTCCGCGGGCTCGTCCAGAAGGAGCTGGGCCGCTTTGGCCCCCGGATGACCAGCCTCCTGAAGTACGACGGCGAGTCGTTCGAACCGGGCGAGATCGTCGAGGGGTTCGAATCGAGCATCGAACGGAGCCAGCCCCCCGCCGGGAACATGCGGATCGTCCCGGCGTCGGGTGATTGACACGAGGTGACACGACATGACAGCATTCTCAGCGATCCACGACGAACGCGAATCGGACAAGGACGACTTCACGCCCGGCGTCGAACCGCAGCCGACCTGGTGTCCGGGCTGTGGCGACTTCGCCGTGCTGAAGGCGCTGAAGGGCGCGATGCCCGAGCTCGGGCGCTCGCCCGAGGAAGTACTTCTGGTGACGGGCATCGGCTGCTCGGGCAAACTGTCGAGCTACTTCGAGAGCTACGGCTACCACGCGATCCACGGGCGCGCGCTGCCAGTCGCCCGCGCGTCGAAGCTCGCCAACCCCGGGCTCGAGGTCGTGGCCGCCGGCGGCGACGGCGACGGCTACGGCATCGGCGGCAACCACTTCATGCACACGGCCCGGGAGAACCACGACATGACCTACATCGTGTTCAACAACGAGATCTTCGGGCTGACGAAGGGCCAGACCTCGCCGACGAGCCCGAAGGGCCACAAATCGAAGACCCAGCCCTCGGGCAGCGCGAAGGACCCGGTGCGGCCGCTGACGCTCTCGCTGGCCTCCGGGGCGTCGTACGTCGCGCGGACGGCGGCGACGAACCCGCGACAGGCCCAGCAGATCCTCGCCGAAGCGATCGAGCACGACGGGTTTGCCCACATCGACTTCCTCACGCAGTGTCCGACCTGGAACAAGGACGCCAAGGAGTACGTCCCCTACACGGACGTCCAGCAGTCCGACGAGTTCGAGTTCGATGTCGAGGACCGCCGCGAGGCCGCAGACATGATGTACGAGGCCGAGACGAAGCTCTACGAGGGCGAGGTGCTGACGGGCCGGTTCTACGTCGATTCCGATCGGCCGTCCTACGGCGAGGAGAAGCGCGCGACCGGCGAGATGCCCGAGGAGCCGGTGGCCGAGCGTTACTTCGCGGAGGACGCCGAGTGGGAGCGTACCGCCGACCAGCTCGTCGAGCGCCACAAGTAGCCGCCCGAGCGAGCCGGGCGGACCCCTCGTCTCGGCCGTCGAGGCCGACCGTGTGCGGCGGCTGTCGACCGCGGCGAGGTTCCTTTTTCGATTCGGAAGATATTTTTTCCCATAGGGCAAAGGAGGTGCGTATGAGCGTCGAATCTACTGAGAAGCGTATTCTCTCTGTACTCGAGGAGGACGCACAGGCCTCCTACGCCGAGATCGCAGAGCGGGCCGAGGTCTCCAAACCGACAGTCCGGAAGTACATCGAGAAGCTGGAAGAGGAGGGCGTGATCGTCGGCTACTCGGCGGACGTCGACCCCAAGAAGCTGTCGGGGCAGTCGATCGCGATCGTCGGCGTCGACGTCGAGAGCGAGCGCTACGTCGAGGTGACCCGCAAACTGAAAGACCTGGACGCCATCGAGTCGCTGTACACCTCCAGCGGCGACCACACGCTGATGGCCGAGGTCCGGGCCGCCGACGGCGACGCGCTGGGCGAGGTCATCAACGAGAAGATCGTCGACCTCGACGGCGTCAGCGCCGCCCACCCGTCCTTCCTGCAGGAGCGGCTGAAGTAAGCCCGCGACGCGGGGGGCCTCCCGGGTGACGGAAAGCACGAGCTTTTAGGATCCGTATGCCCCAGTAGGGATATGGTCGACCGGCTGGTTCTGGGCAGCGGGCCGCTCGTGAGTTCTGTCGCCGGATCGCTTCAGGAGCAGTCGGGCATGGTGCAGATCGTCACGGACAACGAGCGCCACGCCGAGTCCCTCCGCGAGACCGGCGTGTCGGTGTTCACGATGGATCCAACCGATCCCGCGACGCTGGAGCGGTTCGACGACGTCGACGTCGTCGCCGCGCTCGACGCGGCGGGCGAGCGGAACCTCGCGGCGGTTCGCGCCGCACAGCGCGTGTTCCCCGACGTGTACCTGCTGGCGTACGCCGGCACCGACAGCGCCGTTGACGACGCGGCGTTCTCGGCGATCGTCGACAGGGTGATCGATCCGGGTCGGGTGACCGCACAGTTCGTGATGCAGCGGGCCGGCGACGCCGGGCGGCAGATGCGACAGCTCTGGCGGATCCTCCGTGGGCTGGACTCGCTTGCGGTGCTCACCCACGACAACCCCGACCCCGACGCCATCGCCAGCGGCGTCGCGCTCGCCACGATCGCCGAGGCCGCCGGCTGCGAGGCCGAGGTCTGTTACTTCGGGAGCATCAACCACCAGGAGAACCGCGCGTTCGTCAACGTGTTGAACCTCGAGTTGCGCAACCTCATCGAGCCGAGCGAGATCGAGAGTCTCGACGGGCTGGCGCTGGTCGACCACTCCCGGCCGGGCGTCAACGACCAGCTCCCGGAGGAGACGCCGGTCGACATCGTGATCGACCACCACCCGCCGCGGACGCCGGTCGACGCGGGGTTCGTCGACCTTCGCAGCGACGTCGGCGCGACGAGCACGCTGCTGGTGGACTACCTCGAACAGTTCGGCCTCGACGTCGCAGATACGGTCGCGACCGCGCTGCTGTTCGGCATCCACGTCGACACGCAGGCGTTCTCGCGGGAGGTGTCCCAGCGGGACTTCCACGCGGCGGCGACGCTGACACCCCAGGCGGACCTGGGCACGCTCGAGCGGATCGAGTCACCCAGCATCAGCGCGTCCACGTTCGAGACGATCGCCGCCGCGATCCGCAACCGGCGCATCGAGGGGGAGATCCTGCTCAGCTCCGTCGGCCGGCTCGCCGACCGCGACGCGCTCGCGCAGGCGGCCGACCGGCTGCTGATGCTGGAGAACGTGACCACGAGCGTCGTCTACGGCTTCACCGACGGGACGATCTACGTCTCGGCGCGGGCCCGCGGCGCGGAGATCGACCTCGGCGAGACGCTGCGGGACGCGTTCGACCAGATCGGCAGTGCCGGCGGCCACGTCGACATGGCCGGCGCGCAGATCACGATGGGCGTCCTCGAGGCGACCGACGAGCGCAAGGAGTCGCTCGCGGAGATCGTCGAGTCGGTCGTCGCCGACCGGTTTCTCGAAGCTGTCGACGCGTACCTCACAGAGGGCCCTGCCCGCGTGTACACACCCGAGAGTGTGCCGGAGTATCTCGAACCCGACGTGCCCGTCGACCTGGAGGACCCGAAAGATCAGGGTGACGACGGTGAGGCGGTCGGCCCGGGGCGGGCGCTGTACGACGACCGCAACGGGCCACACCCTGTCGAGGACGCGCTCGGCACTCGCGGCGACGAACGCGGCAGGACCGGGGACGGGGAGGAGAGCAGAAGCGACGGCGACGCCGGTGACGGGGCTGGAAAGCCGTCGTAGCGGGAAGTTTTTCCGGCTCCCAGTCCTGGGAGGAGACGATGGCCGACGAGGGGAAGCCCACCGTTCAGGACTACATGACGCGGGACGTCGTGACGGTGTCGCCCGACGACACCGTACGAGACGTCGCCGAGCGGATCGCCGAGAGCGACCAGCACAGCGGGTTCCCGGTCTGCGAAGGGCGCCACGTCGAGGGGTTCATCTCGGCGCGGGACCTGCTGCTCCACGGGAACGAGGAACCGATCTTCCGGGTGATGTCGACGGACCTGCTGGTCGCCCATCCGGAAATGAACGTCGACGACGCGGCACGGGTGATCCTCCGGTCGGGGATCCAGCGGCTGCCGGTGGTCGACGACGCCGGCAACCTGGTCGGGATCATCTCCAACGCCGACGTGGTTCGGAGCCAGATCGAGCGCGCGACGCCCGGCAAGGTCGACAAGCTGTTGCGGACACTCGAGAGCATCCACGGGATCGACGCCACCGAGGAGCGCCGCGAGGTCACCCTCACAGCGCTGACCCCGACCCAGGGGAAGGTGTACGCCGACGAACTGGAGGGGCGGCGCTACGAGCTCGAACGCGGCCTCGCCGAGCCGCTGGTCGTGATCGACAACGACGGCGACCTGCTTTTGGCGGACGGCCACCACCGCGTGAAGGCCGCCAGCCAGCTCGGCATCGAGGAGATGGACGCCTACGTGATCGTCATCAACGAGCCGGTCGAACTCGGAATGGCCAAAACTGCCGCCAAGGAGGAGCTCGAAACGATCGACGACATCGAAGCCGTCGACTACGCCCACCACCCGCTGGTCGAGACGACACACCGCCTCCAGGAAGGGGACTAGCGCTCCGGGACGCGGAGGGTCAGGGGACCAGCACGAAGAATACGCCGAGTACCACGAGCAGGGCGACGACGAGGGACGCCTCGACGAGCGTGTTGTAGTCGGGATCGACGAACAGGCGGAGCCAGTCGTCGAAGACGTCGTACAGCAACGTCACCCCGAACAGGAGGTAGGCGACGACGGCGAGCCACAGCACCTGCTCGACTGGTTCGACGTCCGACAGGTTATCACCGACGAACGCCAGCATCGCTATCAACACGAGGTAGGCGATCCCGAGCGTCGACAGCGCGACGAACTTCCGGTAGCCGTCGGGCTTCTGGTCGACCCGCGGCACCGACGAGAGTAGGGCGTACGCAATCGCCACGACTGTCAACAGCAGTAGCGCGAACGGCGACTCGGCAACCATAGGCGATCCGTCGACGGCCACTGGCAAGAGAGTACCGAAGTCGGCCGGTACAGGAGCCTCGGACGCGGCCGGTGCGTGCCGACAGCCGGAATTTTGATGCGGGCGCGTGCCGAACCGGGTAGTATGTTCGACGAGGACGACCTCGAAGAGATCCGGGCGGGCGCCGGCGAGTGGGAAGAGGAACGGCTCGACCCGGTACTCGACGCCTACGGCGAACGCCGGGACCGGTTCGCGACAGTCTCGAACGTGGAGGTCGACCGGCTGTACACGCCCGAGGACGTCGCCGACCTCGACTACGAGGAGGACCTGGGCTTCCCGGGCGAACCGCCGTTCACCCGCGGCGTCTACCCGACGATGCACCGCGGGCGGACGTGGACGATGCGCCAGTTCGCCGGCTTCGGCACCGCCGAGGAGACCAACGAGCGCTTTCACTACCTGATCGACGAGGGTCAGACTGGCCTCTCGACGGCGTTCGACATGCCGACGCTGATGGGGATCGACTCCGACCACCGCATGGCAAACGGCGAGGTCGGCAAGGAAGGCGTCGCCGTCGACACGTTGCGGGACATGGAAATTCTGTTCGACGGCATCGACCTCGACGAGGTGTCGACCTCCTTCACGATCAACCCCTCGGCGCCGGTGATCTACGCGATGTACGTCGCGCTGGCCGACCGGCAGGACGTCCCCCGCGAGCAGGTCCGGGGCACCCTCCAGAACGACATGTTCAAGGAGTTCATCGCCCAGAAGGAGTGGGTCGTCCCGCCGGAGCCGTCGCTGCGCCTCGTCACGGACGTCATCGAGTTCTCCGTCGACGAGACGCCGACGTTCAAGCCGGTCTCCATCTCGGGCTATCACATCCGCGAGGCCGGCTCGACCGCGGTGCAGGAGCTCGCGTTCACGCTCGCCGACGGGATGGCCTACGTCGAGGCCTGCATGGACCGCGGGATGGACGTCGACGAGTTCGGCCCCACCCTCTCCTTTTTTTTCAACTCCCACAACTCGCTGTTCGAGGAGGTCGCGAAGTTCCGCGCGTCCCGCCGGATCTGGGCGCAGGTCATAGACGAGTGGTACGACGCCGAGACCGACAAGGCCCGCCAGCTGAAGTTCCATACCCAGACCGCCGGCCAGTCGCTGACCGCCCAGCAGCCGCTGAACAACATCGCCCGCGTGACGATCCAGGCGCTGGCCGCAGTCATGGGCGGCACCCAGAGTCTCCACACCAACAGCTACGATGAGGCGCTGGCGCTGCCAAGCGAGGAGGCCGTCCGGGTGGCGCTGCGGACCCAGCAGATCATCGCCGACGAGTCCGGCGCGGCGGACATCATCGACCCGCTTGGTGGCTCCTTCGCCGTCGAGGCGCTGACCGACGAGGTCGAGGCCGAGGCGATGGCCTACATCGAGGAGATCCGCGAGATGGGCGACGGCTCGATGCGCGACGGCGTCCTCAAGGGCATCGAGGACGGCTACTTCCAGCGGGAGATCCAGGACGCCGCCTACGAGTACCAGGAGCGCGTCGAGCGCGGCGACGAGACTGTCGTCGGCGTCAACAAGTACGAGATCGAGGAGGACACCCAGCCCGATCTCCTCAGCGTCGACAAGACGGTCCAGAAGCGCCAGCGCGACCGCCTCGCCGACGTGAAAGAGGAGCGCGACGACGAGGACGTCGAGGCAGCGCTTGCGGCGGTCGACGATGCCGCCCGCTCCGGCGAGAACGTCATGCCGGCTATCATCGAGGCTGTCAAGGCGTACGCGACGATGGGCGAGATCATGGGCGTCTTCGAGGACTACTACGGCTCCTACCAGGAAACCGTCAGCGTCGCTGACTGACCCGAGCGACCCCCGTTCTGTTCCGGCCCTTCCGTCGGCAAGTACGCTGTCTGCGATCCTGCGTTGTCATACTGGTGGCTGTACGTACGTGAAAACTCGAATTGAGAATCCAGGCGGAACGGGTCTGTCTCCGCAGATATACAGCCAGAAGAGTGTCACGATGTGACACAGAGTTACGTCCGACAGTATCAGTAGATGCTCCGCTTTTGGGGAAGGTCTTGCACAATGCAAAAGACACATACGTCCCTACCCGTAGACCCGCAAGCATGCAACAGAGAGTGTCGGATTACATCACCGAGGTGTCGTGTCCCTCGTGTGAAGAGATAGTCCCCGTCTCACTCCCGTGCTCTGCAGAGAACGTCACAGTCAGAAACGGCGACGACACGGACGGTGGCGTGGAGAGTTCGGATGGGGGGTCACGCCAACGCGATCTCCAGTATCGCTGTGCGCAGGGTCATCCTGTCACGGTTCTGTTCGAGTGGTAAGAACGTCCTCGCGCTCCCCCGCAAACTATATACTTGGGATGAAACTTGTGGACAACAATGAGCACACGCGTAGTCGACCGGGTCGAAGACTGGGAGGAGCGGTCGTTCGCTGGCGGCTATCGTGAGTTACACGACCTCGCGGACAGCGAGTTCTCGGGTGTCGTCCGAGCCGGGGGTGCCGAACTCTACATGACCAAAGGTGTCGTCGTCGGCGTCCAGCAGGGTGATATCGAGGACTTCGCGGACGCGCGCGGGACGGTATACGAATCCCCGTCGCCGGCGTTGCCGCTGCTGGCGGTGATGCAGGAGCGCGGCGGCGACGTCCGCGACGAGTTCTACTCGGAGAAAACGTCGATCTCGGAGGTCGACAGCACGCTCTCCGAGGGCGGGTTCACCGGCTACATCGAGCTCTCGGAGAACGTCCTCAGCGGCGACTACTACCTCGTCTACCAGGCTGGCCGGTCGATGAGCGTCGGGTTCGTCGGCAACGCCGGCCGTCTGATCGACGGCGACGAGGCGTTCGAGACTGCCGACGACGAGGTCGGGATCTACAAGGTCCACGCCGTCGACGTCGGGCCGATCGAGATCCCCGAACCCGAAGGGGCCGCGACCGGTGGTGCCGGCGCGGGAACAGCCGGCACCGGCGGACCGGACGGAGCAGCCGACGGCAGCGCGGCGACTGGCGGGGCCACCGCCGGCACCGACGAGCCAGCAGCGACGGGAGAGGAGCCGGCCGCCGGCGGACGGTCGACCGGCCAGGCCACACGGCAGACCGCCACCGACGCCGGCACGGCGGACGCCGGCGGCACCGACGCGGGAACGGCCGGCGCTGCGGACGCCGCATCCGACGCCGCGACGGCCGACGATCGGTGGGAAACGGACCAGGGCGGCGCAGGGCGCGGCGCCGAGCCCGGGGCCGGGCGTCGCGAATCGACGGCCGACCAGCGCGGAACAGCCCCGGAACGCGGAGAGGCTGCAGGCGAGAGCCGGGCGTCGGGCGCGGCAGCCGACCGCCAGGACGCGCCGGCAGAGCCGGATCAGCCGTCCGGGGCGGAGACGCGACAGCAAGGCCAGTCCCCCGGCGGGGGAACGGCCAGCGACCCACAGCCCGCGGCCGGAGCGGGCGGATCGCCGGACGCGGGCGGCGACTGGGACCAGGAAGCGGCCAGGGACCGCGCCCCAGCGGAGGGATCGGGCTCGACCGGGGGCGACGAAGCGCTGGGGCTCGAACAGCGGGCGATCCCGTCGCTCGACCCCGACCGCACTGAGGAGTCCACCGAGAGTTCGACCGGAAGCGCCCGGGACTCCCTGGAACGGTCGCAGGGACGCGACTCGGGCAGGCAGTCGCAAGCTCGCCAGCAATCCGGCAGTGCAGGGCACGCCCAGCCCCAGCAGCCCGAGCCGGCGGTCGATCCCGAGCGCGTCGAGCAGCTCGAGTCGGACCTGGCGGATCGCGAGGCGGAGATCGACCGGCTGGAAGACGAGCTAGCGTCGGCGACCAGGGAGCGCGACGACCTGCGCGAGCGGCTGGAGGCCGTCCGCGAGGAGCGCGACGACCTCCAGGCCGAGGTCGACCGGCTGTCGGACGAACTCGACCGGCTGGAGGACGAACTGGGGGCGGCGACGGAGGCCGAGCGGCGGATCACCGGCGAGGAGGCGCTGTCGGGGACCGACATCTTCGTGCGGTACCACTCGAAAGGCGACGCGACCCTGGAGAAAGCCCACGGCGGCAGCACCCGCAAGGAGGAGGTCAACGAGAACCTCCGGCTGGAGAAACACACCCAGTTCGACGCGGACTCGGTGGCGGTCGGCGCCCAGTCCTACGAGGAGCACCTCGACAACACCGTCGAGTATCAGTTCGTCGAGTGGCTCGTCCGCCAGCTGCTGTTCGAGATCCGCGACACCGGCCACCAGAAGGAGCTGCAGACGCTGTACGACGTGCTCCCGGCGGTCGACCGCGCTGAGCTGGCCGGCGTCGTCGACGTGGTGTACACGGCCGACGGCCAGGAGACCCGCAGCCAGGAGTCCTTCGACATCATCCTCCGGGACCGGATGGGCAACCCCCTGCTGGTGGCGAACCTCAACGACTCGCGGGAGGCGGCGACCGAGGCGATGATGGAGGATCTCATCACGGCGGCCGAGCGGGTCGGACAGACCTCCGAACAGTTCGCCGGCGCATTCCTCGTGACCCGGAGCTTCTTCGACCCTGGGGCGCTGGAGGTCGCCGAGGACGCGACCCAGGGCGGGCTGTTCAGCCGCGACAAGCGCAAAAGCTTCGTGAACCTCTCGCGGAAGAAAGGCTATCACCTCTGTCTGGTCGAAGCCCGCAACGAGAACTTCCACCTCGCCGTGCCAGAACTGTAAGTTAGCTCTCGACTTCCGCGATATCGTCGATCTTCATCCCGTCGAGCTTGTCGATGATGTGATCGAGCTTCTCGTCGAGATCGTCGACGAAATCGTGGGTCTCCTCGGTCGTGATCGCACCCTGGCTGGACGGCTCGATGAGGCTCTCCTCCTCGAGAACGCGCAGCGAGTAGCGGACCTTGTGGTGTGGGTAGCCGGTCTCGTTTGACATCTTGACGATGCCTATCGGCTCGTTCTCGATTACCATCTGCAAAACCTGCAGATGTCGCTCCAGCATATCGACCTCTTTCTCAAGCCTGTCTATCATGGCAATTGTTAACTAGTATTGCCCGGATTTAAAAGTTGTTGTGTTTCGGGGTTCCCGGGTGTGAGATCCAACACAGTAGCAGTGTAAAACCGCTCGCGTCGGTTCAGCTGGCCGGTTTTATGAAGGATCGTGAAGGATTCGGCCCCGCCATAGACGGGTACGCCGGCGTCGTTGCGGGCTGTTGGAGCATCGACCATTTAACCCTTGTGAACGTGGGGCACCCGGGCCCAAGAGCGGGGGCCGATGGGCTCTCTCCGGCGTTCAGGAGGAGAGGATCGGTCGGCGACGCGACCCGCGTTCGTACCGTAATCTGTTTACCCCGGAGGCGGGAAGTGAGCCCTGATGATCGTGACAATCGTCGGTGCACAGCTCGGTGACGAGGGCAAAGGCGGGATCGTCGACCTGTACGGCGAGGCCGCCGACATCGTGGTCCGGTACCAGGGCGGCGACAACGCCGGCCACACCGTCGTCCACGGCGGCGAGGAGTACAAGCTCTCGCTCGTGCCCAGCGGCGCCATCCGGGGCAAGACCAACGTCCTGGGCAACGGCTGCGTCGTCAACCCCCGGACGCTGTTCGACGAACTCGACGCCCTCTGCGAGCGCGGCGTCGACCCCGACGTCCGCGTCGCCCGTCGCGCCCACGTGATTCTCCCCTACCACCGGGTGCTCGACGGGATCGAGGAGACCGTCAAAAGCGAGGACGACCAGGAAGTCGGCACGACCGGCCGCGGCATCGGCCCGACCTACGAGGACAAGGCCGGCCGCCGCGGGCTGCGGATCGGCGACCTGGTCGACCCCGAGGTGCTCCGCGAGCGCCTGGAGTACGTCGTCCCGCTCAACCGAGCCCTCGCCGAGGACGTGTTCGGCATCGCCATCGAGGACGCCGACGTGGACGCGACCGGTGTCGACCTCGAGACGGCGTTCGACGTCGACGCGCTGTTCGAGGAGTACCGCGAGTACGGCCGCCGCCTCGACGAGGAGGGGATGCTCGTCGACGCCGGCGCGTTCCTCGCCGACCGCCTCGACGACGGCGAGCAGATCATGTTTGAGGGCGCCCAGGGGACGATCCTTGACATCGACCACGGCAACTACCCGTACGTCACCTCCTCGAACCCCACCGCTGGGGGCGCCGCGGTCGGCTCCGGGCTCAGCCCCGGCGTCGTCGGCGGCGGCGAGGTGATCGGCGTCGTGAAGGCGTACCTCTCCCGCGTGGGGAGCGGCCCGATGCCGACCGAGCTCGCCGGCGTCGAGGACGACACGCCCGGCTACGACGGCGCGGCCGACGAGCGCGCGGAGGAGCTGGCGACGTACATCCGCGAGGAGGGCGGCGAGTACGGGACGGTGACGGGCCGCCCGCGCCGCGTCGGCTGGCTCGACCTCCCGATGCTCCGGCACGCGACCCGCACCAGCGGCTTTACCGGCCTCGCGGCCAACCACGTCGACACGCTGGCCGGCCTCGACGAGGTGAAGGTCGCCCGCGCGTACCGCCTCGACGGTGAGGAACTCCGGACAATTCCTGCGACGGTCGAGCGCTGGGCTGAGTGCGAACCGATTTACCGGTCGTTCGACGGCTGGCCGGACGTCGACTGGGATTACGTTGCCGAGGCGGGGTACGACAAGTTGCCGGAAAACGCCCAGGAGTACCTGGAGTACGTGAGTTCGGAACTGGAGACGCCGATCTACGTGGTGGGTGTGGGTCCGGGCCGCGAGCAGTCGGTTGTGCTCGAACACCCGTTCTAGGTAATTGGGTTGTTTCTGCGTGAACTGCGACCGCAGAGACTCGGATTCCAAGTTCGAGCAACGCCAGCAACCACAGCCAATACAACGACTCCAAGCGCAAACACTATTCCCAAGGCCAGCCATGCACGAGGTATGAAAGAGGACCTGATGGACATTCTGTGCTGCCCCCTGGACAAACACGACCTCGAGCTCAATGTCGACGAGCGCGACGACGAGGAAATTCTCTCGGGGACGCTGGTCTGCACCGAGTGCGGCGAGCGCTACCCCATCGAGGACGGCATCCCGAACCTGCTGCCGCCGGACATGCGCGAAGAAGCCGAAGCGTAACCGCCAGCTGCCACCCGACAGCACTGCTCCGCTGTCCCCGACTGGCCCCTGAAGCTTTTTCTACCCTCGCTACGCAGCAACACCCGTGACCGACGAGTTGTCCGTGCACATCAGCCGCGAGGAGCTCCACGCCCTGGAGGTGCCCGAGTCGTTCCAGGCGTCGGACTCCTTCGACGTGCGGCTGATCAACCACGGCGAGTCGCTGCACATCCACCTCCACCTCGACGACCCCCTCTCCGAGGTGGCGACCATCGACGCGGGCAACCACTACGTCGAACGCGAGTCCCAGCGGTTCGTCCGCGTCGACGTCGACACCGACCGCCTCGACGGCGAATCCCAGCTGAGCAAGCTCAAGGTGGCCTCCGCCTACGGCGCCGAGACCCGCTGGATCGATGTCGAAATCGTCGAACCCGAGGAAACCGAAAGTTCGGTCCAGGTCGACGAGTCACTCGCCCAGCCACAGCGCCGGCCCGCCGAGGAGCGTTCGAGCCCGGTCCCGGCCCCACAGCTGCTCGTGTTCGGCCTCGGCGTGTTCGCACTGATCGTCGCGCTCGTCGCGGCGCTCCTCCTCCAGGAAACGCTCATCCTCCTCGGCTCGCTGCTCGTCCTCGGCGGCGTTCTCGTCGCACTGTTTTTCCTGTTGCAGGAGTGAGAGAAGTGCTTGACGGAGTCTCGAAGAAAGCCCTCGGCGCGCTCGACCCTCAGGGACTCTCACGGCTCGCTCCGCTCGCCGTTCGAGCATTCGGCGGCCTCCCTCCGGTCTGCCGCCCGCTCGCTGCGGTCCTCGCTCCGCTGCGGTCCTTGCAGCGTCCGGGAGGGATCGACCGCGCCTCGCCCTTTCAGTCCGCCAGGATGGCGGTTGTTGTGCCGGCAGAAACAGCACGGTTGTGAGGTACTCCGAACACCAACTGACGGGAGATTTTGAGCTACCTGTAACAGCGAGAGAGTCTCGTCCTTCCTGTGAGGGACGAGTGTTCCGACGCGCTGTCGGAACCGAGGACTGAACAGGGCGAGCGTGAATCGCGTAAGCTCCTCTGAGAATTCGCCGCGCTCCTGCTGGTTCTGAGTTTCCCACTGCCAACGCCACTTTCACTTTCACTCAGGGTGGCTAGTATTTACCTTTCCACGGCTCGCACCGTCAGATGGCAGATGAAGCGGACCAACACGTTCGCCGTGCGACCGCTCTCTGACGATGGAGAGCAACTGCTCCGGGACCTGTTGGACGCTTCCGCCGCTCTCTGGAACGAAGTCACCTACGAACGCCTCATGCGGTACAACGACGAGGACAGCTTCGAGGGCGAGGACGTGTGGGACGCCGATACAGGCCAACTCGAAGGCAAATACAAAGGTGTTCTCGGTGCGTCCACCGCCCAACAGGTGATACGCAAAAACAGTGAAGCGTGGCGTGGGTTCTTCCGGAACAAAAACAAGTACCACGACGAGTCGAACACGTCGGTCACAGAACACCCAGAACCGCCGGGATTCCGTGGTAACGAGGACGATGGACGCCAACTCAAAGGCGTCATTCGAAAGGATGCGTACACCGTCGAATGGGGCGAGCGGTCCCGGCTTGAGATACTGGTCGGGAGCGAATTGAAAGACCGATACGACCACACCGGGCGTCTCCGGTTGGAAATGGCTGGGGACGCGAATTGGCCCGACTACGAGAAACAGGGCCGGTTGGACCTGTGGTACGACGAGACTGATAGCACCTTCAGAGCCTCGCAACCCGTGACTGTTTCTGACGGCGCACGGAATACTCCACTGGCCTCCGAACAGGCCGCTCTGGACATTGGTGCAAACAATCTCGTCGCCTGTACCACGACGACCGGCCAGCAATATCTGTACGAGGGCTGCGAATTGTTCCAACGATTCCGTGAGACGACCCGACACATTGCCGAATTGCAGTCCAAGCTACCGAAGGGCCGATACAGTAGCGAGCGTATCCGGCGGCTGTATCGGAAACGAACCCGTCGCCGGGACCACGCTCACGAAGCGTTGTGTCGTGACCTGTTGGAACGTCTGTATGAGGATGGCGTTGATACCGTGTATATCGGTGGGTTGACCGACGTGCTGGAGACGCACTGGTCGGTCGAAACCAACGCCAAGGCCCACAACTTCTGGGCGTTCAAACAATTCACCGAACGGCTGGCCTGTACCGCCGAAGAATACGGGATTTCAGTGGAAGTCCGGTCAGAAGCGTGGACGAGTCAAGAGTGTCCACGGTGCGGTTCGACAGATCGAACGACACGGCACCAGGACACGCTCACCTGTCCGTGTGGGTTCGGGGGGCACGCCGACCTTACGGCGTCAGAAACGTTCCTGAAGCGGCACGCAGAACAGGCAGTCAGGCCGATGGCACGGCCCGTGCGGTTCCAGTGGGACGACCACAACTGGTCGGAGTCACCACGCTCTCCCGCGAGGGCAAGTCCCAACGAACAGCGCACAGACCCGAGTACCGTCCACCGTGACGGGAATATTGCCTCCGGGGAGACTCAGGCCGGCTGAGACTCCCGCGCCGAAGAGGAAACCGCGCCGTTCACGGCGCGGAGGATGTCATACCACGCCGCGAACCAGGCTGCCCAGCACCGGCCCAGCCAGCGCAATCGCCGCACCGAGACCGGCGAACAGCTCAGTCCCCAGCACGCCGCCGAGCGTCCCGTGCCAGAGCAGGATCACGCCCCAGGTCACCAGCGCGAGCACACCGAAACAGAGCCCCGCGAGCAGCGCTCGCCGGAGCGTCGTCGCGACGAGCCCCACGAGCGCGCCGCCCGCGACCAGGCCGACCCAGTGGACGTTCGCCAGCACGAGCCCGACGACGCAGGCGACCAGCAGCCCGGCCCAGTGGTAGCGCGGCGTCCGGCGCAGCGTCGTCAGCCCGTCGCCGAGTGCCGTCATCGGCCACCCTCCCGTGGCACCGCGATCATCCGTCACCCTCCACGAACCGCGTCGTCAGGTCGCCCTCGATCTCCCGGGAGAGCGTCCGGTACTCGCCGTTCGCCCAGCGCTCGACCTGATCGTCGTAGTGCGTCGAGAAGTAGTGGCCGGAGTTCCCGCCCGGGAGCAGCCCGAGCAGGTCGCCGTTGAGGTCGTCCTGCATCTCCCAGCTCCCGCCCCACGGCCCACCCCGGCCGTAGTTCCACACCGTCCAGCCCGTGCCGCCGCGCGGGTGCGCGTCGTAGCCGAGAAAGTCGAGCCCCAGCGGGTGCCCGATGTGGCCCGTGTGGTTGACATCGCCGTACACCTCGTGGCCCTCGTCATTGATCTCCGCGAGAGCGTCCCGGAGCGCCCGCCGCATCAGTGCCGCTCGGCCGCTCGACCCGAACCAGCGGCTGTCCTCTGACAGCGCAGCGATCGTCGCTGGCGACGGCCGGAACCCGTCGTCGACGTCGGACTCCTCGAACGCCTCTGCGAAGGTAGCGTCCTGGAACTCCGCCATCCACAGCTCGAAGACGAGTGCCGCCCGCGAGTCCGCGTCCATCCGGTAGTTCCACTCCTCGAGCCGGTCCGCGGCTGCCCGAAGCTCGTCGTCAGCGTCCTCGGCATCGCGAACTGCCGCGACCAGGTCCGGGACGAAATCGGCCGCCCGGCCGTCGTAGGTGTCCCGGCCGACCGTCCGGAGGAAGTCGAGGTCGATCGGCTCCCCGCTCTCGATCCGGTCGTCGAGCAGCTCGGCGATCCGGCGGCCGCGGTACCCGTCGGCGTATGAGGCCGCCAGGTAGTAGCCCAGGCGGTCGTCGTCGACGATCCGCTGGTTCGCCGTCGAGAGGTACTCGGGGTTGACGACGTGGGGGTTCTCCGAGACGGGGACGAACCCCTCCCAGGTCGACTCGCCGAACGGCTCGAAGCCCGCCCACTCGCCCTCGGGGGCGGAGCCATCGAAGATCCGGTCGCCGTGAACGGCCTCGCCGTCCACAGTGCGAAGGGGGATCCGGCCGGTCATCTGGTAGAGCGTGTTCCCGTCGCGGTCGGCGTACAGGAAGTTCTGTGTCGGCGCGTCGAACTGCTCGATGGCCGCGCGCGCCTCCTCCATGCCCGTGCTGTGGCTGAGCCTGTACAGCGCGACCGTCGTCCCGGTGGCGGTGTGGCCGGTCCAGGCGACCCCCACTTCTTGGCCCGACTCCTCGATCACCGGCCCATGGACCGATTTGCGGACCTCGACGGTCTCGTTGTCGCCGCTGTCGACCTCGATCTCCTGCTCCTCGACCGCGAACTCGCGGCGCTCGTCGCCGTAGCGGTACGTTTCGCCGTCGCGGTCGTAGCGGTAGAAGTCGATGACGTCCGCGCCGGCGTTCGTGAAACCCCAGGCGCCGTGGTCGTTCTCACCGATGACCACGAACGGCGAGCCCGGGAACGCGACGCCGCGGGCGCGGTGCGCCGGGCCGTCGACCTGCATCTCGTACCACGTCGGCGGCGCCTGCAGGGAGAGGTGCGGGTCGTTCGAGAGGATCGGCGCGTCGCCATCGGCGTGCTCGGGGCCGATCACCCAGCTGTTCGACCCCAGCTCCGACCGGGGCTCGAACCGGCTCAGCCGGGCCAGCAGCGGGCCGCCGACGGGCTCGACCGACGACGAGGCACCGTTGCCGCCGCCGTCGTTCCCGCTGCCGCCATCGCCACCCGCCTGCGGTGACAGGCCCGCGCCGAACCGCTCGGGCCCCTGCCCCTCCCGGATGATCGGCGTGTCGTGGTCGACGCGGGCGGGGAACAGCTGGTCGGCCATCTCCGCGCCGAACTCCTCGCGGACGAGCGCGCGCCGGAGCGTCCGGAAGCTGCCGGTGAGCTGCCAGGCGATCAGCTTCTCGATCAGCGCCGAGTCCGCGACCGTCCAGGGGTCGGGCTCGTAACCGAGCAAGCGACACTCCAGCGGCAGCTCCTCGCGGTCTATCGCGTCGTTGACGCCGTCACGGTACGCCGCAAGTAGCGGCCCGATTTCGCTCTCCCGGACGTGTTCGGCGGTCACCTCGGCGGCTTCCGCAAAGGCCATCTGGCGGTGAAAGCGGTCGGAGTCGAGCGTGACGTCGCCGACGACCGCCGAAAGCTGGCCCCGGAACAGCCGGCGCTGGAGGTCCATCTGAAAGAGGCGGTCGGCGCCCTGGGCGTAGCCGACCGCGTAGTACAGCGCCGGCTCCGCGTCGGCGCTGACGCCCGCGACGCCCTCGTCGTCGTAGCGGAGTTGTGCCGGCCCGTAGGGGCTCTCGACGACCCCCTGCCGGCTGGTGCGTGCCGCCCCCCACACCGACCCCGAGAGCGGCGCGAACTGCTCGAGATACTGGCTGGCCGGCGAGAGCAGGCCGCCGGCGACGCCCGCGCCGACGATCCCCCCCAGGACGGCCCGCCGTGTCGTCTCTCGGTCCATACCTGCCTCTGGGAGGGCCGCCACTTGGCTTTTTTCGGATCGACTGCGAGGAAGCTTTCATGCTGCTTGCAGAACCTGCAACAGCCTTCCTGACTACCCCGCCATCTTAAACGTTCCCACCCACGTGGGAGATACGCGTACAGACCGGGAGTCCGAGCATCACTCGGATTAATATAGTCACGTCCGGCAGTATGAATTGCAATGTCCGATCAATCCGCTACGCAGGAACAGTCCGAGAACACGGCGGCGTGCACGCTCTCCGAACCCGGCGAACAGACCCGGATCGAATGGACCCGCGAGCACATCGTTCCGCACTTCCGCGAGGGCCGCCTGACTGCTGACGGCTTCCACGCGACATTCGACGCTAACGATGAGAGTCTCGAGTCGCTCGCGCGCTTCGTCGGCAAGGAGTCGGCCTGCTGTTCCTCGTTCACGTTCGAACTGACCTACGAGCCACCCTACGACGAGGTCGAACTGGCGATCACCGGCCCGGACGGGACGCGGGACCTCATCGAGCGAGGGCTCGTCGAACAGTTCGACCGCATCGACGCCGACACCGACCGGACCTGTAGCGGGGGACGAGCAGCTACTCGCGCTGGCTCCGTCGCGGCCGTCGATTCTCCGATCCAGAAGGTTCTTACTCGCAGCAAATCACCTGCACACAATGGGAGCGTCCGTCGAGGTGAGCGTCGTCCTGCCCGCCTACAACGAGGAGGCGACGCTGGCCGAGACGGTGCGCGTGACGCTCGAACACCTCGACTCGTTTCTCCCCGCGGGGAGCTACGAGGTGATCGTCGCTGAAGACGGCTGCGACGACCGGACCCCGGAGATCGCCGACGAACTCGCGGCCGAACACGAGGCGGTCAGGCACCTCCACAGCGACGAGCGCCTAGGTCGGGGCGGCGCCCTTGAGTTCGCGTTCCGGCAGGCCCGCGGGGAGACGCTGGTGTACTTCGACACCGACCTGGCGACGGACATGGCGCACCTGGAGAAACTCGTCGAGAGCGTGCGCTCGGGGGACGCCGACGTCGCGACTGGGTCGCGGCTGCTGGCCGGCAGTGACGCCGACCGGCCGGCAAAACGCGACGTGCCGAGCCGGGGGTACAACGCGCTCGTCCGACTGCTGTTGCGCTCGAACGTACAGGACCACCAGTGCGGATTCAAGGCGTTCGACCGGGAGGTGGTGTTCGCACTGCTAGAAGAGGTGGAGGACGACCACTGGTTCTGGGACACCGAACTGCTGGTGCGCGCCCAGCAGGCCGGCTACCGCGTCGCAGAGCTCCCCGTCACCTGGACCCCGAAAGGCGACTCCAAGGTCGACCTCGTCCGGGACGTGTTCGGGATGGGCAGCCAGGTGCTGCGCACGTTCTGGCAGCTGTCGGTCAGCCCGCGGGTGACCCGCCGGACGAGCCTCGCCGCCGGCAGCCTGCTGATCGTGCTGGCGCTGCTGCTGATGACCGTCTACCTCGATCCCTCGGCCGTCCTCGAGAGCATGGCCGGCGCCGATCCGCTGCTCGTGGGCCTGGCGGCTGTCACCTATCTGCTCTCGTGGCCGCTGCGGGGGCTGCGCTACCGGGACATCCTCGACTCGATCGGCTACCGGACCGACTGGGCGTTCCTGACCGGCGCGGTGTTCATCAGCCAGACGGGTAACCTCGTGTTCCCAGCCAGGGCTGGTGACGCCGTCCGGGCGTACATCGTGAAGGCGCGGCGTGGGATCCCCTACCCCTCCGGCGTGGCGTCGCTGGCCGTCGAGCGGGTGTACGACCTGCTGACGATCACGTTCCTCGCGGGGATGGTCCTGCTCGGCCTCGCGGCGACGGGGTCGACGGCCGAACTCGAAGCGGCGCTGACCGGCCAGCCAGTCGAGGGCAGCGAAGCACAGAGCGGGCGGACGGCGCTGTTCGTCGCCACCGGCGTCGGCCTGGCGGCGCTGTGCGCCGTGGCGATAATCGTCTACACGGCGCGCTCGGAGACCAACTACGTCCGGCGAGTCGTCGGCCGGCTCAGCAACGACCGGTACGCCGACACCGTCGCGGGCGTCGTCGAGCAGTTCGCTGGCGACGTCCAGACCGTCGCCCGTGACCGCCGGGCGTTCGTCCGGGTCGGCCTCGGCAGCCTCCTCATCTGGACCATCGACGTGCTGGTCGCCATCGTCGTGTTGCTCGCCTTCGGCGTCGAGATGGCGCCCGGCCTGTTGCTCGGCGCCGGCTTCTTCGCCGTCAGCGTCGGGAACCTCGCGAAGGTACTCCCGCTGTCGCCGGGCGGCATCGGTCTCTACGAGGGGGGGTTCACGCTGCTGATGGTCGCGCTGACACCCGTCGGCGCCGTGACCGCGCTCTCGGTCGCCATCGTCGACCACGCGATCAAAAACGCCGTCACCATCCTGGGTGGCCTCGCCGCGATGACGATACTCAACGTCTCGCTGACGACCGCCGTCGAGGAGGGCCGCGACGCCGACACTGCACTCCAGGACTGACGCAGCACTGAGGTCACAGCCTACCGTCAGTTGCCATCAAATGGTACGGAATGGTTTCACTCGTGGCCGAGTGAACGCACAATGGCCGCTGTGGGCGCTCAGCGGCCCGAAATTCCGCCCGCATGTGAACGGTGCCCATACTTAAGAGTATATATTTGGTTACCAAATTCTGGCGTTGGAGCGCGTCAGACGGGCGTCATCGAGCGGGTGGCAAAAGATTTAAGTACTTTTCGGACTAACGTTTGTTTAGCTAACAGTCCGGGATTTTTACGGAGAGCAAGTTCCCGGAGAGCACATTCCAACAAATGAGTGACTTGAACACGCGCACGCGAGTACAGGAAGGCGAACAGACAGAGGAACGCAAAGAGGAGTCGATGGACTGCCCCGAGTGCAGCGGGAAGCTGATCGTCGACGACGAGCACGGCGAGACCGTCTGTACCGAGTGTGGGCTAGTCGTCGAGGAGGACTCGGTCGACCGCGGGCCGGAGTGGCGCGCCTTCGACGCCCAGGAGAAAGACCAGAAGTCCCGGGTCGGGGCGCCGACGACGAACATGATGCACGACAAAGGGCTGTCGACCAACATCGACTGGCGCGACAAGGACGCCTACGGCAACGCCCTGGGCGCCAAGCAGCGCAAGAAGATGCAGCGTCTGCGCAAGTGGAACGAGCGGTTCCGGACGCGGGACTCCAAGGAGCGCAACCTCAAGCAGGCGCTGGGCGAGATCGACCGGATGGCCTCGGCGCTGGGCCTGCCGGAGAACGTCCGCGAGACCGCCTCGGTGATCTACCGCCGCGCACTCGACGAGAACCTGCTGCCGGGTCGCTCGATCGAGGGCGTCTCGACGGCGTCGGTGTACGCCGCCGCGCGCCAGGCCGGGGTCCCCCGGTCGCTCGACGAGATCACGGAAGTCTCCCGCGTCGAGAAAAGCGAGATCGCGCGCACCTACCGGTACGTGGTCCGGGAGCTCGGCCTCGAAGTGAAGCCGGCCGACCCCGAGAGCTACGTGCCCCGCTTCGCCTCGTCGCTAGAACTCTCCGAGGAGGCGGAGATGCGCGCCCGCCAGCTGCTCCAGAACGCCAAAGAGCAGGGCGTCCACTCCGGCAAGTCGCCCGTCGGCCTCGCGGCTGCCGCGGTGTACGCCGCCGCGCTGCTCACCAACGAGAAGACCACCCAGGCGGCGGTCAGCGAAGTCGCCGACATCTCCGAGGTGACGATCCGCAACCGCTACCACGAACTGCTCGAAGCCGAGCAGGACGTCCCGGTCGCCTGATCGGCGCCGGACTATTCTCGCGGTTTCTCTAGGTGACGGAGAGCCCGCGGTGTCGCTGTGGATGACCGGGCAAGCGGAGAAATGCTGGGGCTGTGTCTACACTCCTCGGAGTGCGACAGCTGATTACAGCACGTGGTTCGGCTCAGGCCATTTCGTTCAGAACACAGGTGACGGATCAACCAGTCACAAGGTGTGTAGACTGCCGCTAAAAGAAATAACAGATAAAAATGATATTATTTCTGGTATGAAAGACTTAGGTCGCGTATTTTGCACGACGAGCGAGCACGTATAGGTGATGATATCATGTACTCCGTAGGTCGTTGACGCCTACGATATTCGCCCGGGGGCCGTTTGGATACTGGACAAGTTGAATCTGATCGTCACTCGGGGGGATAACTTCGATATCGAGCGGCGGGAGAAACACAGCTCCTGTGACCATCCGTTCGTCGGTTCGCGGCGAGAGATACTCGCCAGCTTCGTCCCGCACGAGTTCGACGTATTCTACACATTGATTGAGCCCCTCCGCGACCCGTTTGCGCTGTACTTTCCGTCGGTCTGAAGTTGGATATTTCACCTCTCCGACGAACACTTCCTGGAGAGCACCGGATTCAATATCTGACTCGATCAACAGCAAATCTGGGCGTCCACTATAGAACTCTCGCTCTACACCTCGCATCTCCAGAACCTCCTCTTTCAGAGTCCCAGCTCTGTCGCTGGCGGTCCAGTACCTCTGAGTGAAGGTGCCACCGTTGGGAAACTCCCTGTCGAGAACTGATTTTTCTTCGGCGACAGACCGCAAAGGAATATAAAAATTCGTGAGATCGGTGCCAGTCGCGTCAGTGAACAATTGAAACTCACTGCCGTTGAGTTCCCAGTGGGCGATCTCATTCATATTGCCCGTGATTGGAATAAGGTGACCGTCACCCAATACCTCCACGAGTTTGTAGGCCCAGTACAACTCGAACAGTTCGTGGACTTCCTCCGGACCGACGAACAGCTGATTGAACAGGTCCCGAAGGTCGTCCTCGTCGTACTCTTCACGGTGGTACCGTTGATACCGATCCAAGAGCTTCGCTGCTTCTCTGTACAGTGGTGTCCGAGCCTCCTTGACCTCTTCTAAGGTGGCCCCGGAAATCGGATCGGCATCGACAGCGATCTGTGAGAGATATGGATTGTCGTACTTCAGCCGTAGGATCGTCGTCCATAGCGGTGAGTCTGTCCCGACCCAGCCTGAAAGCCAGCGATACTCTTCGGGCGACTCACGCGCATCTTCAAGTCTTTCATCGAGGATTCTGTGGATCCGATCGATGAGGGTCGCCAAAACGCGATTTTCCTGTGTTTCGATCCGCTCGTCAGTCTGTCGGGATGCGAATAGCTGCTGGTCGTTTGGGGCGCGTCGAGCCCGTGTTTTGATCGTCTCTTGCCAGTCGATGCGACCCTCGATCCGTCCTCGCTGGATGTCGATCTGAGGCTCAGTCGTAGTCTTAATCCGTCGAATCCGACCCGGAAGCTTTCGGACGAATGGCATCACGTCTGGTGACGGCTGCTCAACCGAGGGGGATACGTCCCCGTCGGCCATGTCGATTCCAGTGACGACGAAATACCGGAGCAATAGCTCCTCGATGTTTCGGATGCGGTCCTCAGGCGAGATCGTCTCGACGGCAGGGATCCGAGTACCCTTCCCCAGATACGTGTTTGCCAGGTCGGCGACATCCCTGGCTAACTCCCGTTTGTTCAGATCGGTCATTCGTCAGAGATCCAGGTCTGTCAGGCCAAAGTACTGCTGTCCAAACACCTCGATCCGGTCTGTGTCGACGTGACCGGTCTCGCTAATGTTCTCAAGGAGTGTCTCCTGTGTCCGATTCATCAGCCCCTCGTACTGCGGCAAGACGTGCTGTACGACCCCCCTCGTTAGATCCACATTAGCCGCCAAGAGAACATCTCTGATGATGGCCGGCCCTAACGGCCGTTCTTCCTGGACGGCTTTCCAGAGCTCGGTGACCGCTTCGATGAGATCTGGGTCGGGATCTACTGCCTCCCAACAGTTGACGTAGGCCTTGACCAACGGCTGGTCGATCTCCTCAGCCGTTGGTGCCGGAACATGAATGTAACTGAAACGCCGACTGAGTGCGTAACTCAAGTCGTACAGAGAGGACTTATCGAAGGTGTTCATTGTCGCCAACAATCGCCAGTCGTCGGGGACTACGTAGTCTGTCGAGCTGATCACCGTGTCCTGGTCCGGCTCCGATCCGTACACCCTGATATCGTCTCCTTCCTCAGAGAACGGCAAGAGGACATCGTCACCGGTGAGAACGGAGAATAGTGACCCGAACGCCTTGTCGATGTTGGCGCGATTAAATTCGTCGATGATCAGCCACTCGTTGGTCGGGCGGTGCCGGTCGTCCTGAAACCGACTGAGAAAGACCCCTGGTGCGAAGGCGAGGTCGCCACGCGATTGCTGGCGGTATCCTCCGATCGTATCGAAGGTCGACCAATCGGCTGTCGCCGTCGTGAGCTCGTAGCTCTCCTCGACTAACGCTTCGCTGAGTATCTGCGCTAAGTCGCTCTTTCCGGTGCCAGGTGGCCCGACAAACAGCAGGTGGTTACCTGCACTGAGGGCATCGATCGCCTCCTCAAGCAGTTCGGTCTCGTCTTTGAAGTGAAGCGTCTCGAGGGCAATGTCGTCTGGCTCGAGATCGAACGCTAGAGTTACCCAGTCGATGTCTCCCAGTGTCCACCCCTCGTTCTTCGCCGTATCCTCATCGGTCTCTGCTTCGAATGTCGACGTCTCGATGGTGTCAGCAGCCGGGTCATCGATAGTGGCGTCGGTGTTGACGGTGATATCGAGCTGTGTCTTATCGGTGATAGCACTCACGACACTGCCCACGTTCTCGTACAGTCCCGCGGCGACGAGATACACCATCGTCGTCCCTAACACGTGAGACAGCTCGTCCGCAGTGAGTTCAGTGACTGTCTTATCGGTGAGTGGGATGTTTGTCCCGAGCGTGATGGGGACTTGCGCCCCGAAATCCAGCCACTGCACGGAGTGGAAATGTGACTCGTTTTCGAGAACATCGAAAATTGATGGCTCAGAGTCTTCAAGATTCGTCGACATGATTCGACCTACGGCTCGAATTCGATGGGTATTCGATTTGCCGCGGATAGCTGCCACGATGAAGTCACCCTCGGACATCTCCTGCGTAAATCGATACGCCTGGCCCTGGCCGGAAGTCTTACTGAACGATGAATCCTCAATTGATTTTAGGTCTACCGGTGGTCTGGAGAACTCGTCTGGGTCCAGTTCGTGGCCGATACTGACGATGTCGTGTGCGTCCCAGGTCGGCCACCGGTAATCCTCTGTCGAGACGTGCCATGCCTGCTTATCTCCCAGAGTGACATTGATATTCTGGACACGAGTCTCAATCAGTCCCTTATATATTTCAAGCAACTCCTGTAAATCTTCGATTAACGTGTCGTTGTCTGGGAGGTTATCTAGCGAGTAGCCCCGGTAACAAATGGTGCCGCTGCCATAAGAATCGCCGCGTCGAAGCGAATCGTCGAAGTCAATCGGTCCGGGCTTGATGCCTTCTGAGACGGTGATCTGGTTGCGGTACCAAAGTGCTAGCCACTCCAGGATGTCCACTTGCGTCCGTCTCCCACCCGAAAGTCCCGGGATCGCCTCGGCGTAGTCGCCGATCACGCTGGCCCCAATCCCCAGCGAGAGGTATGCTCGGTTCCTGGCGGGATCAAATAAGTACACCACGTATCGACCATAAGTCGTTGATTTTGACTCGGAGGGGTGCATGATTGCAATATACGGGATATCAGCGAGATTGGTCTGAGCGACTGACTGCACATCCCACCGGTCGTCAACTGCTGCTTCCACAAGCTGATGCCCAGTCTCGTGGATGAGATCTCGGTAGTCGTCAATATTTTCCTCTCCGACTCGGTAGTCCTGATCCTCGTCAGATCCGTACTCACCGTATGTAAATCGCTCGTGAGATTCAGGATAATTCTCCAACACTACCTCGAAAAAATCACGGAGGCTGTTGATTTCCCATCGGGTCATGGATACTAGATACACCTTTATTCTCCGGGACTACTAATCAAGTTATTCCTGTGTTATCATAGTATGTTTCGTAGTTATGGAAGCTAACCATGATCGAGATCATAAGACACGATATCTCCGAGTCCGTCTGATGGATACACCCTCTGCATGTTTCACCGGCTTTCTGATGGATTTCAAAGAGGTTCCCACTCGTTGCGGTACATGTGTACCCTGAACTGACTACCTTGCGATGATTTATCGAAGATATGCAATCACGTCTTCGACGACACTCTCAACAAACTCGTTGGTAACTCGTCCTTGCCATGCGACGAGGTTTTTGATACGAGGGGAATGAACGGTCCACGGTGAGACAAATGATTCTTCCGGGACACCCCCAACGTCCCAGAGATCGGAATCGAGTGCAATCAAATCCGCATACTGCTTGGTCGTGATGGCGACTGCGATGTACTGTTCGTCTCCAAACGGATGTGAGTCGTTGTTGACGATGAGCCACGGCCGTTGACTGTTTGCACCGAGTTTGAACGGGTCCGAACTTCGAACCACGTCACCTCGCCGAGGTTGCATCTACTCGTCCCCTGTCGTCTCGCGTTCACTCGGATGCCGTTCGTTTGGAGCCATAGCGTCCCACTCCTCGGGATCGATCCCGCTGTCTTCTTCGTCGAGTCGCTCCGTAATCGCATGAAGATCATACGCGTCGGACACCCGCTCTAGGTCGTGCGTGAGTACCCAGTACTCACCCTTATGTCTGACTAGATTCCGTTGTTTCAGCCGCGTGAGTGCAGTCTCAACTGTATTGGGTTCTTCGTCGATTCCGGTCGCAATCTCAGACCGGGTAAACGCTTTACCCCGGTTCGTATACAGGTATGTGAGTACCTGTTCGGGGACATTGGAGCCTTGTGGGAAGTCGCCACTTTCGAACGCTTCGATTCGAACGGGCATACCGTGTACTATTCGTGCTGACAAACTGCTCGCTTCGCTCGCAATTTCTGCTGGTGTAGATTGCCGTTCGAGACGCGCGAGAGCGCGTCTCTCTGCGGTATGACGAACGAACCGCGAGCGAAGCGAGCGGTGAGCGAGTCATCTGTACTGACTGGGTGATCCGTCTACAGGTCGAACTCGCCTCGTCTGATACTGTCCGCAACCGCAGCCATGTACGCGACTAGTGGTGGGTAGTGGGACTCCTCGCCGGCCGCGACCTGGTGGCGGTGGAGGTCTGCCCACACCACTGCGAGCCCGAACGCCGCGTGCGTCCGGTGGAACCGCTCGTGGTCGAACGCCATTCCTGTCCGCTCCTCGTAGCGATCCACGAGTTCCGCCCGAGTTGGGCTCCCTGCCCTCGCAGTAAAGGGTGCCAGCCCGCGCTCGTTGTTGTCCCGCAGGTGCTCGAGCATCTCGTCGTCCCCGTACCGCTCAGCGATCGGCTCCAGATCGGGCGTCGGGTCGCCCTCGTCGCGCCAGCGCAACAGGAGGTACGCCAGTTCGGTCAGCGGATCGCCGAGCATCGCTGTCTCCCAGTCGAGAACGCCAGTGATGCGGGGCCGCTCCGCCCCCGCAAAGAGGATGTTGCCGGGTCTGTAGTCGCCGTGAACGAGCGATATCGGAGACTCGTCAGGGTCCGGAGCGTGCGCCCGGAGCCACTCGCCGACTGATTCGAGCGTCGGGAACTGCTCGCCGGTCTCGCTCGTCACCTCCGCCAGCCGGTCGGCGCTCCGGGCGACCTGCTCCCCTGCGGGCTCCCGATCGCAGATATCCCCGAAGGGGCCGACCTCGACCGTATGAATCCCCGCTAGCGTGTCGATCAGTTCGTGCGCGAGCTGCTCGCGCGCCGCCGGCGTCTGGAACCGGTCGGGCGGGTCCGTCCCTAGCGGAATTTCGGTGCCTTCGAGGGCAGCAATCCGGAAAAACGGCTCGCCGAGGAGCGACTCGTCCGCGCAGTACAGGACAGGTTTCGGTGCCGGGACCGCTGTCTCCGCGAGTCGTTCCAGCACCTCGTACTCGACGCAGAGGCTGTTCATGTACGCCGCCTCGCGCAGTTTGACGGGCTGCCGGAGAACGTACGTGTTCCCCGCTGCTGTGGAAATTTCGACGACAACGTTGAGCGCGCCGTCGAGTAGCTCCCTCCCCGTGACCTCCTCGTCGAGCGCGTCCGTGAGAAAGGATGTGAGTCCGTCAGAATCTATTCCTTCGAGAGAATAAATGTGCTCGCGATCGTCAGTCATAGTGGTACAGAACCGACCGCGTTCAAAAAGCCTCCCGGTGGTGTGGGACAGTAACGCACGCGCTGGGGGTTACATCTCTCTGACTAGCTACCTACGCCAGCGTCGGGGAAGC
>PXSQ01000068.1:63715-85780 GCA_003022725.1 Halobacteriales archaeon SW_7_65_23
CGTCGCGACGACGTCGTCCTTGTCGAAGGCCCCGTTGACGTGGTCAGTCTCGACCAGATAATCGGCGACTGCAACAGTGTATCGTGCGCCGGGATCGATCGGCTCGCCGTCGACCGTTACCTCGCGGAGGGTGCCGGCTGCGTCGTCCCAGACGACGTGGGCGCCGCTGACGTGGCTGCAGAACCGGTCGGGGTAGTCGTCGTCGTGGTAGCCAAAGGGCACCGCGATGAACGCCTCCCGGAGTCGGTCGCCGGGCAGTTCCACGACGACGAGGTCGTCCTCGTACGGTGTCAGGTTGCGGAGTTCGCCGACCGTCACCTCCCCCGCCAGCGGGTCGCCGGCACGGATCGCGCCAGGCGGGCTGAGGGCGACGTCGGCGCCGGCCTGCCAGCGCAACGCGTCGGCGACCAGGTTCCCGATCCGACTCTCCGCGACGGTCGCTGCCTCCTCGGTCCGCTCGATCGGCTCCCCGACGGACGCGACCACCTCGTCGAGACCATACTCGGCCATACGCTCGCGGAGTCGCCCGGCCAGCGCTTCGTCGACGTGCTTCCCGTCGACGTCGTGGATGTCGATCGACGTGATTCCGTCGAGGGAAACTTCTGACACGTGGCGGCCTGCTCGTCCGGGCCGGACCACAGCTGTCCCGTCGACCACCTCGGTGTGGATGTCGTGGACGTGCCCGCCGAGGACCGCGTCGACGTCGGTTTCGCGGGCGATGCGCGCATCGCCGCGCCCGCAGTGGGAGACGACAACGACGTACTCCGCCCCCTGCTCACGGAGGGTTGCCGCTTCCTCGCGGACGGCCGGCACCGGATCCCGGAACTCGACGGCGTCGGCTGCAGGGTTAATCTCCTCGGTTTTCGGGTGGGCGACGCCGACGATGCCGACGGTCGTCCCACCGGCGTCGACGAGCGTCGAGGGCCGAGTCGCGTCGGCGGCAAAGCGCTCGCCGTCCTGCTCGGCGTTGGCACAGAGCCAGGGCTGGGGGGCCGCTGCGGCGAGGTCGCGGGCGGTGTCGGGCCCGAAGTCGAAGTCGTGGTTGCCGAACGTATCGGCGTCCGGCGCGAGCGCCCGGAAGACGTCCAGGGCGGCCCGGCCCTCGGTCGCCAGCGAGAGGGCGCCGGGCGCGGTGTTGTCGCCGCTCCCGACCACGACTGTCCGGCCGTCCCGCCGCGCCGCGACAGTGCCCGCGAGCGCCGCGGCTTGCTCGGGGTCGTCCAGAGCCGTCTCCAGATCCGAGTAGTGGAGGATACGAGGGGACATGGCTTACGACAGCCAGTCTCGACCGATCAATCTGTCGGAATCCGACGGCACACCCGATTATCACCAGATATGTCACGCTCAGTCTTCAGTGAATCACGTCGGACTGCTCGCGGACGGTGCGTTTCTCCGTGGGAAACGAATGCTTGCGCTTTTGTATCCCGAGGCCCGTCGGTACGGAAGAGATGGCACTGACTGATACCACGCTGTTTGCTGACTGGAGCGATACCGATCGGACCATGCTGCTGGCGGCACTGGCGGTCGGCGGCGTCACCGTCGGCTACGAGGCCGGCAGCGTCCTCGCGGGCAAGCCGTTTGAACCACTCGCACTCGTCCCGGTACTCGGCGTCGTCGCGACGATCGCCGCCCTGTACGGAGACAGGAACCCGGCGTGACTGCGGCGCACCCGGAGTCGGGGTCCGGGCAGCTCTCGGCGCTCAGATCGCCCGGCTCTCGTCGATCCAGACGTCCGAGTCGATCACGATGGTCGTCTCCTCGAGTACCGGCGTCCCCCCGGCCGTTTCGAGCGTCGAAACTGTCGCGGGCACCCCCATCGCACCCCCTGTTCCGTGCGAGGCTTTAAGACAGATGACGGGACCAATCCGTGCCGATGGGGACGGGACACGTTCAGTTTCCGGACGGAGCAGAGGCGGACGCAATAGGCCGGGGGATGGTGCCGCCGCCGTTGCCGCCGGACGACCCGGAGGCGTGGTACGCGGCGAACGTCCAGGCCCAGTACGAAGTGTACCCCGGCGTCGTCGTGACGATCACACAGGACGGCGGGGCGTTCCGCTACGAGGTGCGCGAACCGGCGCTGACCGCCGACGACCGGGCCGATCTGGAGAGGATTACCGAGTACTTCGCGGACGCACACCTCGAACGGCCGCACACCCGCCAGGGGGCCGTCGAAACGATGGAAACGGGGTTCGACGCGAAACACGAGCGGGTGATCGACCGGCTCGTCGACTGCACGCACGGCGCGCGCCGGCGCGTCACGCACCACGCGCTCGCGTCGCTGGCCTGTCTCGGCGAGCTGACGCCGTACGCACTCGATGACCGGATCCAGGTCGCCGACGCCGGCGACGACGGCATCGTCGTCCACACCACCGTCGACTTCTACGAGTTCGAGATTCCGGTGATCCGCTACCGGCAGCACCTGCTCGGGGAGGACCCGTTTGCGACGAAGTACGCGGTCCGCGAGCCCGACCTGCTGCCGGACGACGAGGAGCTGATCGCCGAGTGCAAGGAGCGCATCTGGGAGACGACCGTGGACGGCGTCATCGACGACCAGACGACGTTCGTCCGCGAGCGCGCGGAGACGTTGCTCGCCCGCCGGCTACGCCGGCGCAACACCAGGGCCTGGCTCGACGCGCTCAGATACCGGGTGCGGACGGCACTGTCGGAGTACGGCCTCGCGGTCCCGCCTGTCGGCCGGCGGTACGCAGACGACCGGCTGTCTGATCTGGTCTACTACGTGCTCCGGGACTACGTGGGGTACGGCCAGCTCACGATCCCGATCCGGGATCCCCACCTCGAGGACATCGAGGCCAACCGCGTCGGCGAGCGGATCAAGGTCATCCCACGGGAGATCGACAGCACCGCCGAGCGGATGCCGACCAACCTCACCTTCGAGGACGAACAGACGTTCGTCAACGTGGTCACGCAACTGGCGGCCTCCGATGGGACGGAGCTCAACGCGAGCACGCCCAGCGCGAAGGTGAACCTCAGGCCGGACGGGATCGACGAGACGATCCGCTGTGCGGTCGCGCTCCCGACGATCAGCGAGGACGGCCCCCACATCTCGATCCGAAAGCAGGCCGCCGACGTGCTGACGCCGGTCGACCTCGTGCAAACCGACAGCATCCCCACCGAACTGGTCGCGCTGCTGTGGCTCTGCTATGAACACCACGGGATCGTCCTCTTTTCGGGGCCGACCGGGGTTGGGAAGACGACGTTGATGAACGCGCACATGCCATTTATTCCATTCGAGGATCGGCCGATCAGCATCGACGAAGGGTCCCGTGAGGTGCGGCTCCCCCACGAGACTGGCGTCTCGCTGACGACCCGCGAGCACGAGAGCGACCACAAGCAGGTCACGATGGCCGACCTCATGACCGAGTGTAACTACCTCAACCCCGACGTCGAGGTGATTGCGGAGATCAACACCGGCGAGAGTTTCGACACCTTTGCGGAGTCCATCAATACCGGACACGGATTGATCGGCACAACGCACGCCTCGGACGTCGAGACGCTCGTCAACCGGATCGTCGAGCAGGGATTGCCGCCGTACCTCCTGCGGGAGATCGACCTCGTCGTGTTCCCGCGGAGAGTCGACGGCGAGCGGTACGTCGGCGAGGTGGTCGAACTGCTCGGCGAGCACGAGCACCGGCAGCTGTCCGACGACAGCCACTCCGGCGTCATCGAGAAGGGCGGCACCGCGGTGTACTGGCACCGGATCGCCTGGCGGACAGAGGACGGCGGCTTCGCGTTCGCCGGCGGCGAGGCCGGCTGGGCCGGCAACGGCGACGGGAGTGCGCTGCACACGCTGTCCCGGATCGCAAACATGACCGATCGCCCACTGGACGCAGTCGAAGTCGAGTTCGAGCGCAAGCACCGCTACGTCAGGCACATGGTCCGCGAGAGGATCGACGACTTCGAGGCGCTGTTCGACCTGCTCGCCGACCTCCAGACGAACGAAGCCGCGACCGTCGAGCGGCTGAACCGGCAGGCCAGCGGCGGGGAGGAGTGATGAGCACGCGACGCTACACCGACGCCGACGGGATCGGGTGCGTCGACCGCGGGCTGTACGCGCTGTTCTCCCGGCACGCCGACCGCGCGGCACACGACCGGGACCGCAAACGGTACCGCGCCGCCGGCCTCAACGTTGGCTTCGACGTGTTCGTCGCCCGCCTGTACGGCATTGCCTGGGGCGTCGCCCTCGCCGGCGCGCTGGTCGTGTTCCTTGCCGTCGTGTTCCTGCCATCAGCTGTAACTGGCGGGCTGTTGAGCTTTCTGGCCGAGGGGTTACCGGTTGTCAACCGGACGACGATCCCGTCGGTGCCGCGGCCCTACATCGGGATCGTGCTGGCCTGTCTCGCGGTCGCGGTGCTCCGGTGGCTCGTCCTCCGTGGGGGCCGGGTGTATCTCGGACGGCTGGCCGTCGCCCGTCGCCGGCGGATCGAGCGGACGCTACCCGGCGCAGTCCGGTATCTCCGGGTGCTCGCGTCCGGCAGTAACGACCAGCGGGGGATGCTGGACCGCGTCGCCGAGCAGGACGCGTACGGCGAGACAGCGCGGTCGTTCCGGACGGCGCTCAACAAGGCGGCGCTCACCGGTAGCCTCGACGAGGGGCTGTCGATGGTCGCCCGGGACACGCCGTCACGGGACCTGCTCTCGCCGTTCCTGCTGAAGTTCCAGGAGCACGCCGCACAGGGCCGGGACTCCCTGGAGGGGTACCTCCGGATGGAGGGGCGGCTACTGAGCCACCGCCAGGAGCGCGTCCACGAGCGCGCCACCGGCTACCTCGAACTCGTCGCGGAGCTGTTCGTGGTGTTGCTCGTGTTCCCGGCGCTGACCGTGCTCATCCTCACCGTCGCGAGCGTGCTCTCGCCCGAACTCACCGAGACAGTCTCGACCCCGCTGGGCCCGATAATGGTCCGGACGCTCCTGACGTACGCGAGCGTACTGTTCGTGCTCGCAGTCGGTGCTGGCGCAGCCTGGGCAGTCGTCGCCCTCCGTCCGACGGATCGAGCGTCGCCGAGCTACGACCGACCCGCGGGGCTCCGGGCGACCCTACAAACGACGCCAACCAACCCTGCGAGCGCTGCCGTCGTCCTGCTGGCACCGGCAGCCGTCGCCGCCGCCGCGCTCTGGGCGCTCGGGTACAGCCTCGCAAACGTCGCGCTGCTCGGGTACGCCGTCTACGGCATCCCGGTCGGGCTGGTCGCCGTCCGTCGTGCCCGGCAGGACGACGCGAAAGACCGGGAAATCCGCGATTTCATCCACGCGGTCTCCGGGCACGTGAGCCTCGGCCGGCCGTTCCCCGACGCCGTCACGCGCGTCTCCCGCGAGGTCGACCTGGGGCCGCTCCAGCCGGACGTCGAGGCGCTGGCGTTCAACCTCGGGCTGACGACCAGCGCCGACGAGACCGCGGACGTCCGCGCCGCGGCGCTGGACCGGTTCGTCGAGCGCGTCGGGACGCCGCTGGCTTCGCAAACTGTGGGCCTCGTCGTCGGCGCGCTGGAGGCCGGCAGCGACACCGAGCGCGTCTTCGAGACGCTCGAAACAGAAATCGGCCGGCTGTACCACGAGCGCAAGGCACTCCGCTCCCGCCTGATGGTGTACGTTGCCGTCGGCTGGACGACCGCACTGCTCATCGTCGGCATTGTCGTCGCGGTCAACGCCACAGTCCTGGACGGGTTCTCGCAGCTCTCGGACGTCTCGGGTTCGACGGGCGGGATGACGCTGAACCCCAATGCTGTCGACCCCGCGCGGGACCGCGAGCTGTTCTATCTGGTCGCACAGGGCACCGTGATCGCTTGTGGCTGGTTCGCCGGAACCGCCAGCCGTGGCCGGTACGAGGCGCTGCTCCACTCGGGACTGCTCGTGCTGGTGACCTACGTCGTCTTCACTGGATTGGGGATGGGCTGATGCGCGGACAGTCCCACGTAGTCGGCGTCGCCCTCCTGCTCGGCATCGCCATCGTCGCGCTGGGCGGGCTCACCGTCGGCGTCGGCAGCCTGCTCGACGCCCAGGCGGCGACGGCCGACGCGAATCGGGTGGCCGATGGCATGAATCAGGCGTTCCAGGGGATCGACCGGGCAGGAACCCACAGCCAGCGGATCGCGTTTTCCGACGGGCATCTCGCAACCGAGGAGCGGACGCTGCGCATCATAAAGAACGGGCGCGTCCTCAAGACCCGTGAGGTCGACGCGCTGGTCTTCGAGCGCGGCGACAGGCGGGTCGCGGCGGTCGCGGGCGCACTCGTCCAGCAGCACGGCGCCAGCGCGTGGCTGGTCTCGGCGCCTCGGATTACCGACTCTGAGCGAAACGACGTGTTCGTCGTCGGCGCGCCGATACTGAACGCCAGCCACGTCACGGTGGGCGGCACTGGCGGCGTCTCGAGGACGCTCCGGATCGATCCGTCACACACGGAACACGATCTCGGAACTGGCGAGTTCGCTGTCGCCATCGAGACCGCGACGCCGGGCCCGTTCGAGCGGTACTTCGAGGAGCAGAACGCGTCGACGAACAGGCGGACGTTCGCGGGCGACGAGCACGCGAGCGTCGTCGCGCACTACCCCGGCGACCGCCAGGGGTACCTCGTCGTCCACGACCTGTCGATGGAGGTTGACAATGGGTGAGTTCCGCCGGGACGACCGCGGCATGACGCCAGTCGTCGAGAAGTCACTCGCGGCCGGGATCGCGCTGCTGTACGTCGCCGGAATGCTAGGGCTGGTGCTCGGCAGCGTCGTCCCGGCATACGAGGAGGCAGCCGGCGAGGAGCTGGCCGACCGCGTGCTGGCGACGGCAGCCGGAGGGATCGAGGAAACCCCGTCAACCGTTCAGGGGGACGCAACGACACGGCAGAACATCGACCTCCCGGCGTCGATCGCTGACGCCAACTACCGACTCGTGCTCTCGGGACGAACGCTCGAACTCGACCACCCGACCGACGGGATCGGCGGACGGACGCGACTCTCCCTGCCCCCGGACGTGACCGTCGAGAACGGCACGTGGGACGGTGGCGGGCCACTCGTGGTAACGGTTTCGGGATCGGCCGGCGATCGGACGCTCGCGATCCAGGAGGGAGCATGAGAGGCCAGATCGACCTGCCGGCGCTCGGGATCGCCCTCTTTTTGCTCACGGTTGCGCTCGTCCTCGCCGTCACCACGGCCAACAGCGCACTGGCCGGCGCGGAGCGGTCCCCCGTCGAACGGACCACGGCAGTCGGCGTCTCCGACCGACTGGTGAGCGCGGACGCGCCGCTGACCGCCCGGCGGAACGTTCTCGATGCGGACGCCGTCGCGGCGCTGGACAGCGACGACCTCAGCGCGCAGTACGGTCTCCCGGCGGACGCCGACGTCCGCGTCAGGCTCGACGGCGAGGTGATCGCGTCGTCGGGGGACGTCGAAGGTGGAACGACAGTCGAGCGGATCGTCCTGATCGAGTCCCGCGAGGAGCGAACGATCCGGCCCGGGTTCGCGGGCACCACGACCATGACGCTCCCGCGCCGGAGCGGCAATGCCACCCTCACGATCACGTCGCCCCCAGGCACCACCGTGCAGACGGTATGGGCCAACGAGCACGCGCTGCTCTCGAACGACGCCGGGCTGTCGGGGAGGTTCGAACTGTCCCTGTCGCCGCTCGAGACGACCCAGCTGCGGTTCGAGGCGCTGGGCCCGCTCGAAAGCGACCACGTCAAGGTCACCTACTATCCGCCGGAGACCAGGAAGGCAGTCCTGGAGGTGACGGTCGATGGGTAGAGCGCAGGCGTCGATCACGGCCATCGAGGCCGGACTCGGGGTGCTGTTGCTGGTGAGCGTCACGCTGGGGTTCGCGCTCGGCGTGCCGGACGACGAGCCCACACAGCGGGGTGCGCAGCTGGACACGTACGCGGCCGACGCCGCAACGCTGCTCGCAAACGAGCCGCCGCGCCACGCCGACCAGACCCGCCTGTCCGAGGTCGCTGCCTCGGCCGATGCATTCGAACGCGAGCGCGACGCGCTCGAACGGCGGGTCGACCGGATCCTGCCCGCCAACCTCCTGTTCCGGGTCGAGACGCCCCACGGCAGCGTCGGCTACTCGCGTCCCAACGGGGTTCAGGTGGGTGAGTCAACCGTGATGACGACCAACGGCGACGTCACGCTTCGGGTGTGGTACGCGTGATCGACGGCGGACCGACGACCGCGGAGGAAACGAACGCTGCCGCCGGGCGCGAGAGGCGCAACCGCGGCCAGCTCGTGTTGCTCGCGGCGGTCGCCCTCGGCGTTGCGCTCGTCCCGCTGATACTGGCGTACCTGCAGCTGGGCTACCACGACGACGTCCGCGCAGGGACGGGCGCTTCGCCGGCCGAGCAGGCCGAGCAGACCCTCCAGCGCGGGCTGCACGAGGCCACCGCCGACGTGCCCTTCGAGTACAGCTGGCGCGACCGGGATGCGGCAGTCGGCGAGGTACGCCGGCGCCTCGTCCCGATACTCGATTCGATCGAACGCTCGAGTCTCGACCAGGGAGTGGCGATTACGATCAGCTACAACGGGACGCGTGCCGGGGAGTGGGCAGACAGCAACTGCCCGGGTGGCCCCAGTAGGGAGTTCGGTCCGTGTCTCGTCGACCGTGGAATGATCGTCCAGGATCGGCAGGATCGGACGCACGTGCTCGGGGCGGCGTTCGATGTGACCGTCACGACGCCGGAGCAGGAACGGCAGTTCTCGGTGACGATTGTTCATCACCCGGAATAGGCCGGAGGAATTACTAAGGGGGCGGCGGCCGTCGGCGGTCACATGGGGAACCAGGGAAGGGACACCGAGTTCGCGCTCGATGACGTGACGGCAGTGTTCGAATCGCGCGAGGACTACGCCGAACCGCTCACTGCGAGCGAGATCGCCGACGAACTCGGCTGTTCGCGACGCACGGCACTGAACAAACTCCACATGCTAGCCGAGGAAACCGAACTGGAGAGCAAGAAGGTCGGCGGTCGGAGCAGGGTCTGGTGGATTCCGGTCCACGTCTGACAGCGGGACCGTCAGCCGTCGCCGGACCGGCCGCGCACCGGTGTGAAGCCGACCCGAAAACCGTCGTAGTCGCCACGACGAGTTACCGAACCAGTGTGAGGAGAACTACGTCTCGGGCAGATCGAACCCCCACTCCTCGGCGCGGGTCTCGGCCTGGTCGTGCGCCCGCTCACGGATGTTCTCGATCCGGTCGCCGTCCTCGAGGAACTGTTCGACGGCGGCGAGCCCGGTCTGTTCCTGCTCGGCCGCGCGGCGGCGCGACTCCGGGGCAGCCTCCCGCGTTCGCTCGGCCAGAGCGGGATCACCAGCTAGGCGCTCCGCCGGCAGCCCCGGCGGGACCCGCAACTCCGGCGTGTCGTGCAGCGCCGCCAGCGAGTCGCCGTCCAGTTCGTACAGTGCGACCCGCGAGGGGCCGGCGACCGCGATGTCGTCGAGCGCGTCCGTACCGCCGCTATCGGTGCCGGTGTGGTAGGCGACCACCGGGACACCCTCCTCAAAGGTGATCACGCCGACGCCCTCCGCGTCGAGCAGCAGTGTGTCGCCCGGTTCGAGACGGGCGTACCCCGTCACAGCGGCGTCCAGCGCCTGCGCCAGCGGCGTGGCGAGGTCGGTGACGACCCGCTTGCGCAGCAGGTCGCCCTGGGGGACGTTCATGAGTGATCGGGGATGACGGCGCTCCGGAACCGGTCAGCGACCGGGTCGACCGGCCGGTCACGGACAGCCAGCCGCGCTGCCGCCTTGCGGTAGGCTGCCGCCGGGGCTGACTCGGGGGCGTGCGCCAGCAGTGGCTCGCCAGCGCGGCGGGCGTCCCGGACGGCGTCGCTCTCGGGCACCGTCGCGAGCGTCTCGCCCTCGAAGTACTGCTCGGTTTTCGTCGCGATCCGATCGATCGCCTCGTCCTCGGTGACGCGGTTGAACAGGACGCCGGCAACCCCAGTCCCGTAGGTCGTCGCGTACTCCTGGACTTTCAGCCCGTCCGAGAGCGACGGGATCGTCGGCTGGAGGACAACGACGATCCGGTCCGCGAGCACGATCGGCAGCACGGCGCTTCGGCTCCCGAGTGCCGCCGGCGAGTCGAGCAGGATCACGTCAGTCTCGGCGGCCAGCGTCGCCACGACGGTCCGCAGCCGGTCGGGCTCGGCCTGCTGGAACCCCGACAGCGAGGTGCCGCAGGGGACGACTGACATCCCGAACCGCTCGTACACCGCCGCCTCGACGGCGGCCTCCCCCGCGAGGACGTCATGTAACGTCGTGTCGGCGTCGGCCAGCCCGGCGTGAAACAGCATGTTCGCCATCCCGGTGTCGGCGTCGATCACCGTCACGTCGTGCTCGCTCGCGAGCGCCATCCCCAGGGCCATCGTGCTCGTGGTCTTCCCCGTCCCCCCTTTCCCGCTCGCGACCGCGAACACCTCGACCATGCCCCCGTTTGCTTCGCTCTCCGGTATAAACGCTGGCATCCATCGCGTCCCAGTGGGCCGCTCACACCTCGAACGCCTCGAGCAGCCTCTCGTTGTTCTGTGCTGTTCGCACAGTCAGGCGGACGTGCCTGTCGAGGCCGCGGAACTGGCGTGCATCCTGGACGAGGATCCCCGCATCCTGCAGTGTCGATAGCAGGTCGTCGACCCGCTCGGTGCTCGGCAGTTCGACGAGGAGAACTGGCCCCGCGGACGACATCACCTCGAACCTGGTACCGAGTCGGTCGGCCATTCGCTCGCGCTCCTGCCGGGTCCGGGTCCTCGTCTCGTCGAAAAACGACGAGCGGCCCATGCAGTACGTGCCGACCGCGCTGCCCGGTGCGCCCAGCCCCCAGGTCAGCCGGGCCGTGTCGAGCCGGTCACGATACCCGTCCGTCGCGACGAGAAAGCCAGCACGGAGGGCCGGCAGCCCACAGATCGCAGCCAGCGAGCGCACGACGATCACGCCCGGCGTCCCGGCGAGCGACGGGAGTGTCGTGAACCCGAGCAGGGACTCGTCGACGAGCAGCGGCGTCCCCGCTTCCCGGCAGCGCTCCGCGTACGCCCGCAGCCGGTCGGGATCGTATGCCTCGCCGGTACGGTCGTCCGGCTGACGTGCGACTACGAGTCCGAACGGGACAGGATCAAGTTTGTACAGCTCTTCGCGGGCACAGACTGTCGGCTCACCGCCGTTCAGCCGCGTTTCGCGGACGTATCCCCCTCGGGCATGGATGGGAACGAGCACGTCATCGCCGGCACTCACGGTTGCCTCCATAGCGAGACGGATCCCAGCCCGGCGCCCGGCTGTCGGCACGACCTGAGACGCCCGGCATCCCACGTGTTCCGCCCCAGCCCGGCGAAACGCCGCGTAGTCATCAGCCGGATACGACGCCGCCGATGCGAGCGCCCACTCGAACACCGCCTCGACGCCGTCTGGCGTCCGGGCGTTCAGGATCGATCTGCAATCGAGCAGCTCCCCACTGGGACGACCATACTCGTCGGGGACGGCGGGGAGACCTGCCGGTGGGTCAGCCCGGGTGGAGACGCCGTCGACCGCGTGCGGATCCATCGTGGGTTGGAATCACCTCGGCCGTGGAATTAACAGTTTCGTCGAATCGCCTGGGGCCGAACAGTCGGAGAGAGGTGAGAGCCGTAGCGACGTCACCAGGATAAATCATTAACCAGCCATCACTATCCGGATACGCCGAAGGTGAAGAGGGAATGAGGAGAAGGATTGTGGCTCCCCGAAACGGGGAACGTCTCCCTTGTGCGGTAGTTAACGCACCCACATCCGTGGCCGACCCGTGCGGGTACGGTGGTGCACACGGGTGCCCCGTTACTCCCGAATCCACTTGGAGCAACGGATATCGAAGCTGCCGCAGACAGGACAGTTGTGGTGCTGTACCTCTAGCGCCGTTTCACAGGCGAGACAGACGTACGGAAGCCCGTCGTCTTCCGAATCGGTTAGCCCTGACATCGCCCTTGCCCTGTCAAGCACACCCATCGCAACCACATTCGTTTCAATACAACATGCGAACAAAAAGGCAGGTGATTGTTTACGACATTTTTTCGCCGTCACGTCCCGCGATTCTGCCATCGCACGTCCAGTGGCGCTGCCTGGCCGCACGACCAGGTGAGACCGGTCGAACGATCCGGGGTGACCACCCACAACCTGTTCGACGATCACCCCGATCTTCGGTAAAATATAATATTCAGTAGGTATAACTACGGTTATTTTTCCTCCCAATACATATCAAATTCTATGTTTTTACATAAATTACATCTGTTTGATAGAATATATTGTTTTTTATACTTATATGGTATATTATCAATGGCGGTGTTGCAGCCGGGTTGCGTGGGAGACACTGAGCCGGAGAGATCGACGCACGTCGTCATCAGAGGAACAATCGGTCGCGTGCGCACGGTGCGGCTGGCGACGGCGGTCAGACCGGTGGGTTGACGATAGTCGAGGCCGGCGGCGGCAACAGCACCACAGTATCGGGATGGTCTGCACGCCACTCCCGCCAGGTCGCTGTCGACGCCGAGCGGACGGAGAGTCGTTCCTCCGCCATCGGGCCACAGATCGCCTGTGCGAGCATCTGTGACCAGTAGGAGCCGGTCACGCTGTCGTACATGACGAGGTTGCCGTTGTTACCGACGCCCTCCTCGCGGTCGGAGAACACCCGGTCGTCTTTCTCACTGGCGGCGGCGTTGATTCCGGGCGCCCGCCAGAGCAGCCCCGAGACGTCGAACGTCGCAACCTCGCCATCGACCCAGCGGTCCGCCACCATCCCGCTCCGACAGATCGGACAGTAGGTGACGATCATCGGGCCACCGAGCGCGTCGTTGACGATCTCGTGAACGTTCAGGATTGTCAGCGGATATGCGCGAGCTTCACCCGCCGCCTCGATCCCGATAACAGTCTGCTCGTCGGCCAGCGGCTGGTACCCGTCGGGGTCCTCGGGGAACTCCCTCGGTGACCCGAACGCGGGTTCGACGAGCGCGCGGATCCCGTCGGGCTTGATCGACTCCTCGCAGATCGTCGTCGGGCGGCCTTGCTCCGCGAGCGTCGGGGGCTCGACGGTCGTCCGTTCCCCGCCGTCTGACTCGTCGCCTGGATCGGACTCCTCGTCCGTAGTCGAACCGGTGAGGTCGGTGACACAGCCGGCGAAACTGATCGATCCGGCTGCCACGAGGAGAGCCCGTCGGCGCATACCTCCGCTTTGTCCGGTCACTACGTCAAGGCGTCCCGGTCGTGCGTGACCGTGACACATGCGCAGGCACGCGTTGCGGACGCCCGCGGCACCCGTGCGTACACCCGAGCGGTGCAACGACCCCCCTCGATACACTGTGTGCCGTGCTCGCTCCGCTCCGCGCGACTTCCAGGCTCAAATCGGGTCGTGAGACGTTTGACTGCTCACTGTCGTTCGCAGCAAAAGTCCGCCCTCCCCGATTTGAACGGGGGACAAGTCGATCTACAGTCGACTGCTCTACCAGTCTGAGCTAAGGGCGGGCATCTCCCCGTAGGCCGGCTTGCGGACTTAACCATTATGCATTGGCCCTGATAGTGATTGTTGCGATTATTTTCGTGACCACGTCAGAGGAACGGTTGTCTCGCGGGCTGAAGACCACAAATTGTGACGTTCCAGCGGTAAAAACTCGCAACAATCACTATGAGTCAGACCCCTGTCAGACATCCAGGGAAGATTGAAATAGGATGGGTGACAACCTGTATGACGAGTCGATGAGCAAAATAACGTTCCGCGCTGATGAGGAACTGATCAAGCGGATCGAGGAGTTCGACGCCTCGAAAAGCGAGATCATGCGCGACGCGCTGCGCGCATACCTCGACGATCACGCCTCGCCAGCCGCTGATCCCGACCCGGCCGAGGACAGCCTCGACGCGCTCGTCACCGAACGGGTCGACGCGCTCATCACCGATCGCCTGGAGGGGTCGTTTACACCGCGCCAGCCACAGGACGTCAACGTAAACATCACGCTTGATGGCGGTTTGTCGCAGCAGCCCGACGAGAAGACAGCCACTGTAAACACTGATTCGGACGCGTCACACGCGGCGTCAAACGACGTGTCACACGGATCCGAGGGGAGTAAGACATCTCCCGAACCAAATGAAAACACGGGCGAATCCGAACGTAAGACGTGTACACAGTGTGGCGAGAGCCTGTCGCCGTCCCACGTTTACTGTCCGAACTGCGGCGAGAAATCTGCACGACGCGTGTTCTGCGAGTGCGGGGACGAGATCCGGTCGGACTGGTCGTTCTGCCCCGGCTGCGGCCGCCGCACCCCCGCAGCCGACGTTCTCGACCAATCCTAAAATGCCGAAAGCAGGCTATACAGTGTGTTTAAACGAGTAAACAGACACTTGTCTTACGGGCCACCGGTACTTTTATTAACCAAGGGTCTGTTGTAATTCGTGCGTAAGACGGGAGTCTTACACAGCAGGGGTCGAGGTGACGACACCTCCGAAGTCGCGCGGTTCTGCTGTGTACGACGGACGGGCGGGATGTAAACTCGCCCCCGTCTTACCCGCAGGGGAATACAACAATGGAGCGTGTGACACTACGGATTCCGAAGCAGCAGATCGAAGAGGTCGAACAGATAGTCGAGACCGGGGAGTACCCGAACCGGAGCGAGGCGATCCGGTCGGCTGTTCGCGACATGCTCGCCGAACAGGACACCGGCAAAGAGCGGCCGTCCGAGAAACGCCAGCGGCGCAAAGACCGCTCGTGGGCGAGGGTCTAACGATGCAGGACATCGTCAACGAAGCCCTCGAACGCGACGAGCAGGAACAACAGCAGATGGACGACGTCGACGGGTTCGGCGACCCGCGGATCGTCATCATCGGCTGTGGCGGCGCCGGCAACAACACCGTCAACCGACTGTACAACATCGGTGTCGACGGCGCCGAAACCATCGCGATCAACACCGACAAGCAGCACCTGCAGATGATCGAAGCCGACACGAAGATCCTGGTCGGCAAGTCGCTCACCAACGGGCTCGGCGCGGGCGGCGACCCCAACATGGGCGAGCGCGCGACCGAGATGGCACAGGGAACGATCAAGGAAGTCCTGGGCGACGCCGACCTCGTGTTCGTCACCGCCGGCATGGGTGGCGGCACCGGCACCGGTGCGGCACCGGTCGTCTCGAAGATCGCCAAAGAGCAGGGCGCGATCGTCGTCGGGATGGTCTCGACGCCGTTCAACGTCGAGCGCGCGCGCACGGTCAAAGCCGAGGAAGGCCTCGAACGGCTCCGGGAGGAAGCCGACTCGATCATCGTGCTGGACAACAACCGCCTGCTCGACTACGTCCCGAACCTGCCGATCGGCAAGGCGTTCTCGGTGATGGACCAGATCATCGCCGAGACGGTCAAGGGGATCTCCGAGACGATCACCCAGCCGTCGCTGATCAACCTGGACTACGCCGACATGACCTCGATCATGAACCAGGGCGGCGTCGCCGTCATGCTGGTCGGCGAAACCCAGGACAAAAACAAGACAGAGGAGGTTGTGAAGGACGCGATGAACCACCCGCTGCTTGACGTCGACTACCGCGGCGCCAGCGGCGGTCTGGTGCACATCACCGGCGGCCCTGACCTCACGTTGCAGGAAGCGGAGGGGATCGCTCAGAACATCACCAACCGCCTGGAGGCGAGCGCGAACGTCATTTGGGGTGCCCGAATCCAGGAGGAGTACAAAGGGAAGGTCCGCGTCATGGCGATCATGACCGGCGTCCAGAGCGCGCAGGTGCTGGGCCCGACGACCCAGAAGCAGGCCAACAAGTCCCGGGAAGCGATCCAGGGCGTCGACGAGGAAACGTTCGACGCGTCGAGCAACGTCGGCACCAGCCACGGATTCAGCGAGACCGACGGCGGCCACGACAAGGTCGAACAACAGAACGGCCTGGACGTCATCCGCACCGAGTAGCGCCGCAGAATCACTGTCTCCCGGGTGATCCCCCCGGGAACGACCCGTCTCCACCCACGTACACCCGTCTTTTTTAAACGGCTTCGAGCGCGTCGAGCAGGCTGCACTTCCGGCAGCGGTCGCCGGTCGTCGGGCTACCGCACTGTTCGCACTCGCCGAGGGTCGGATCCTCACTGCGGTGCTCCATCGCCGCCAGCGCGGCCAGCTCCTCGTAGCCGGCCATGATCGAATGGCGGGTTCCGGGGTGGCGCTCCTCGAGGTCGTAGAGCAACTGCTGAATCTCGCCGCGATACGCCTCCTCGGCGTGGGGGCACTCGGTGATGTGCGCGGGCAACTCCTTGAACCGCGCGTACAGCGCGACCTCCTTTTCGGGCACGTCCCGGAGCGGCTTCGCCCGGGGGACGAACGCCTCGGTTTCCCCCCGCGTCCGCTCGCTCGATGCTCCGTCGAACGGGCCGAGACTCGCGTCGAACTGTTGTGCAATCTGCCTGATATCACCTTCGAGAAAGTTCATCAATGCGGTCTCGGCTTCGTCATCAAGATTGTGACCAGTCAGCAGCTTGTCAGCGTCGAGGTCGGCCGCATACCGTGACAGCACGTCCCGGCGGAACACCCCACAGTATGCACAGGCTGACATGTTCTTCGGATCGTCCTCGACGACTTCGTCCATGCGGACGTCGAACTCCTCGTCGTAGCTGACGACCTCGTGGCGCAGGTCGCGGTCGGCAGTGAGCTCGCGACAGGCGTCGAGGCTCTCGTCGCGGTACCCCTCGATCCCCTCGTGGATCGACAGTGCGACGAGTTCGACCCGCGGGTCCTTGGCGAAGGTCTCGTAGAGGATGTGCGTGAGGACGACGCTGTCCTTCCCACCGGAGAGGCCGATGACCCACGTTTCGGGATCCTCGGGCGTCGCGTCTCTGCCGAGCAGGTTGTCCTCGCGAACCCGCCGGCGGACCCGCTTCTCGACGGACGCACAGAGGTGTTCCTCACAGAGGTGCAGACCGGAGTAGGCGGCGTGTAACACAGCCGTGTCGCCGCACTTGTCGCAGTCCATTGGCGTGGTCTACTGGGGGCGCGAGGTTGTGGCTTTCGATCGGACCGCTGCGGCGTCCGACCGTGTCGCTACCGTTTTCCCGCCACGGCGAGTACGTCCGGCAATGAGCGGCTGGGACCGCGACCGGGCGATCGACCGCGTCGAGGAACTCGTCGACGCCGTCGCGACGGAGGAGCTGCCGGTGCCGGTGCGCGAGGTGTGGGTGTTCGGCGACCTCGCGCTCGGGCTCGACCCGGTCGACCGGCTCGACGTCTACGTGACCAAGGACCTGCTGTTCGGCCGTGACGAGGAGGCCGAGTCGAGGTTCCGGGAGTCCCACAGCGTCGAGGGCGTCGGCAAGACCGTCCGCGCCGAGTGGGCCAAAGCCAACCCGGAGTCCCTCCGGGCGAACCCCAGTGGGCACGTCGCCCCGGAGCAGTGTCTCGCAGCCCACCTGCTGGAGGAGGGCGAGCCGATCCACCTGGAGGTGTGTAACGCGAGCTTCGAGGACAACGTCACCCGGCGACTCGAAGGGGCAAAGGCCCGCGGGAGCTACGAGGAGATTCTCGATCCCCGCGGCGTCTGTCTCTGGCTCGACGGGCGGCGCTCCGAGGACGCCTTCACGAAGCTCCACGACGGCGAGTTCGTGTTCCCGACGCTGCCCGACGCGCTCGGTATGCTCGGGCTCGACGAGGATGAAGCCCAGCGGGCCGCCGGCGCTGTCGAGCGGTACCGCGAGGAACGCGAGGGTCTCTCCGTCCGCGGCGACGTAGTGTAGCGGGCAGGACGTCCGGGGATTTATACCGGAACACGGGACCACACCCGCTATGCGCTGAGAATTGCCACGGAGCGGCCCGCGGGAGTGCGACACACCGCTCCGTGTACGGCCACCGGCCGGACGGCCGGCTTGGCGGCTGCCCGGCCACGTGTCGCCTGTTTGCTTCCTTCGCGGCCACTGATCAGACGTGCCCGACAGTCACAAAAAAGGGAACGACCTCGCGCTGGCGGTACTCCCCGTCCTGCATCTGCGCCGCCACCTCCCGGCCCATGGCCCGCCACTCCTGCCGGAGGTCGTCGAACTCCTCGGCGGTCGTCTCGCCGGCGAGGATCGTCTCGCGGTCGGTGTCGAGGCCGGCACCGCTCGCCTTGCGCCGCGCGCTCTCGACGGCCCGCTCGGAGTAGGGCGGCTCGATCGCCCGTTCGTGGTCGTACCGGCGGACAGTGACCTCGGAGAGCCCGGCTCGCTCGAAGAGGTTGCTGGCATCGCCGATCGACGCGTCGGTGCCGACGGCGTCGAGGTACAGCTCCCGGGCGCGCCGCGCCAGCGGTGGTTCGTCGGGCACTGTCGAGTCGATCCTGACGGCGCTGTTGTCCGGCTCGACGACCGCAACGCGGTCGCTGGACACGCGGGCGAACTCTTTGAGGGCGTGCTCGGGCTCGGGCAGGTTGACCAGCAACGCCTGGCAGACCACGAGGTCGAATGCGCTGTCCCGGAACGGGAGCCGGGTCGCGTCGCCCAGCACCCGCGGCGCGTGGACTTCCCCGAGGAGTTCACTGTCGGCGTCCAGCGCGACCACGGTGCCCGGCGTCTCCTCGCGCAGGACTCCGGTCAGCTCGCCCGTCCCGGCCCCGACGTCGAGGACGCGCTCGCGGCTCCCGAGCGCGAGGTTGGCGAGCGCCTCCCGGGAGTCCTCCCACATCCCTTCGCGGGTCGCCTCCAGGTACTCGGCGGTGAAACAGCGCACACCCGACGTACTGCGAGCGGCGCAAAAAATCCGACGACAGGTCGCGGGCAACTGTCCCTCTCATAGTGATTGTTGTGAGTCATTACCGCTGTCGACCCATCAGACTCCGGTGTCAGCCCGTGAAACTCCCGAGAATGCGATGCGACTCCGAAAATAATCACAACAATCACTATCAGCTGAGTTCGTAGGTGACGGCTTCCAGGCCGTCCCCGAGCTCCGTTCGATCGACGACGTCGAGCGCCTCGAAATCGGGCCCGGGCCAGTGCGTATCCCCCTCGTAGGCGTCCGGGATGTGCGTGATGACGAGACGGTCGACGAGGCCCGCGTCAAGCGCCTGTCGATACACCGACGCCCCGCCGATCACGTAGGCTGTCCGGGCGCCCTCGTCGCCTGCGGCGTCGACTGCCTCCGCGAGTGAACTCGCGACGACGACGCCGTCGTGCGCCGGCTGGAACTCCCCGCGCGTCAGGACGACGTTCGTCCGGTCGGGGAGTGGTCCGTCGATCCGGTCGACGATCGATTCGTAAGTGCGCCGGCCCATGATGACGGGGTGGCCGGTGGTTACCTGCTTGAAGTACCTGAGGTCTTCGGGGTAGTACCAGGGGAGCCCGCCGCTGGCCCCGATTACCTCGTTCGCTGCAACTGCGGCGATGACGACGAGATCCACGGCTGGTCACTCCGCGACGCGGAACCCGAGCGGGCCGTGGCTCTCGTAGTCCCGGAGTTCAACCCCGTCGACGGTCAGCCCGTCCACGCTCGTGACGTCGAGGTCGATCGACGGCGGATCGAGCGGCTCGCGGGCGAGCTGTTCGAGCAGCCCTGGCACGTGGTCGTAGCCGTACTCCTGACTCGCCGGGTCGACTCCCTCGACATCCTCCGGCGGAGCCTCCTCGAGCAGCCAGTCTCGCACGTCCCGGTACCCTTCACGGGTGTCGACGGCCGCGAGCCGTTCCTGGAGCGCGCCGAGGTGCTCGCCGTACCACAGCCCCCGTTCGCCCGTGCCGCAGTAGACGTGGGCGTCGACGAGCGAGTGGCCGAACTGCCCCGGCTCCAGCCCTGAAATTTCGGCCAGTACCTTCGCGAGGAGCGCGTAAGCTGCGACGTTGAACGGCACGCCCAGCGCGATGTCGGCCGACCGCTGGGTGAGATGGCAGTTCAACCGCCCCTCCTGGGCGTTCAGTGTGAACGTGTAGTGACACGGGGGCAGCCCCGACGTCGCGGCGTTGGCCGGGTGCCACGCGGTCACCACGAGCCGTCGTGATTCGGGGCCACGGTCCGGGTTGTCGCCACACAGCGTGTCGACGACGTAGCCGATCTGGTCGAACACGGGCGTCCCCGTCTCCTCGTCGACCTCGACCCACGGACAACTCGGGTCGGCCCACACCTCCCCCGGCAGCTGTGCGTCGGCGTCCGGCACCGGGAACCGCCGCCAGAACCGGCCGTACGCGCTGGGCAGGTTCCACTCCTCGTCGGCCCAGGCGTCCCAGATGCCTGTGTGCTCGCGCAGGGTCCGCACGTGGTGCTCGCCCGAGAGATACCAGACGAGCTCGTGGAGCATCGAGTTCCAGCGGACCGTGTCCATCTGCTTCGTCGTCAACAGGGGGTACGACGAGCCGAGGTCAACCTCGTAGTACTCCCCGAACGTCGACACCGTGTCCGCCGCGGTCCTGTTGGGCTTATGAGTGCCCCCCAGCGCGTTCCGGACGAGCGTCTGGTACTGGTTCATTGCGGTGCGTACTGCTCGTGGATGCGGTCCATCCGCGCCGCCATCACGAAGTCGGTCTTGTGGAGGCCGTCGATCTTGTGGGTCCACATCTCGATCCGTACCTCGCCCCACTGGAGGTGGATGTCGGGGTGGTGCCACTCCTCCTCGGCGAGTTCGCCGACCTCGTAGGTGAACTCCAGCGCGTCGCGGAAGTCCTCGAACTCGTAGGTCCCCTCGAGGTGGTGCTCGTCGACGACCGTCCAGACGTCGCCGTCGAGTTCGTCGAGGTACTCGGCGTACTCGGACTCGGTCAGCGGTTCGTCCTCCGAGGTGCACGCCTCACACGCCTGATCTGCGAGTGCCTGTGACATGCCACCGGCTACGGGTGGCCCCGGCTTGAATCTTCGTCCCTGGCTTTGGGGGTCCGACAGCGTCACGTGTCCAGCGCCGATCCGCCGCGGAACTGGTGGACGACCTGATCGAGCACGTCGCGGTCGCCCGTGACCGCTGCTTACTCCCGTAGTTCCTTCACGCGCTCGACGTTCCAGGCGAACCCCCTCCCGTCCTCTGTCGGGGTTTCGAGCACGAGCGGGACGTCGCGGATCGCCTCGTGGTTGACGAACGCCCGCATCCCGTCCTCGCCGATCTCGCCCTCGCCGATGTGGGCGTGCTCGTCCTTGTTGGTGCCACAGGCGTGTTTGGAGTCGTTGAGGTGGACGCAGGCGAGGTTTTCGAACCCGACGACCTCGTCGAACTCGGCGAGGGACTCCTCGACCGCCCCGGGCGTCGAGAGGTCGTAGCCGGCGGAGAACGCGTGGGCCGTGTCCAGGCAGACTTCGAGGTCCTGGTCGCTCCGGTCGAGCACCGCAGCCAGGTGCTCGAACTCGCCGCCCAGCTTCGTCCCGCTGCCGGCATCGGACTCGACCAGCAGCGTCACGCCCTCGGGTACGTCGAGGGAGTCGAGCACCCCGGCGGCGTTGTCCAGCCCACTCTCGACGCCGGCGCCGGTGTGCGCGCCGAGATGGACGTTGACGTACTCGATCCCGAGGCCTGCGGCGGCGTCGAGCTCCGCCTGCATGCTCCGGCGGGATTTCTCCCGGAGGTCCTCCTTCGGCGTCGCGAGGTTCACCAGGTACGAGGAGTGGATCACCCAGGGGCCGACACTCGACTCGGCCGATTCGCCGCGGAACCGGTCTGCCTCCCCATTCTCGATCGAGGGCTCCTGCCACACCTGCGGCGAGGTCGTGAAGATCTGCCCGCAGTTCCCGCCGACGTCGAGCTGCCGCTCGACCGCGTTGTCTACGCCACCTGCGATGGACACGTGCGCACCGACGTACATGGGGGGAGCAAGCGACTGCGAGGGCAAAGGGGTACCGAAAGAGGCTGGCGGCAGTCAGGGGGCTGCAGCCGGAGTCAGGAAACTGAAAGCGGATCCTCGCGCTCGCGGTTCCAGGCGTCGGTGGCGTACTTCCGGTCGGCGATCTCCCGTGCCCGCTTGAGTTCCTCGTCGGTCCAGGCGCCGTCCTCGGCGTCGACGAACTCGGCCAGTGCGCCTTCCAGCGCGTCGACGGCGGCCTCGCGGTCGATCCCGCTCTGCTCGCGGATCGACGTGACCCGCTCGCGGAACGTCTCCGGCGACACCTCGTCCGTCTCGAAGACGCCGAGGTGTTCGTCGACAGTCAGCGCGT
>PXSQ01000069.1 GCA_003022725.1 Halobacteriales archaeon SW_7_65_23
GTTTCGTGAACCCGTGGTCCGTCCACGAGTTCGAACACACCGAGATCGACCGGCGAGTGGCACAGGTGTCTGCCGACGTCATTCGTGCCGTCGCAGACGATGTCACCCGGTTTGTGGAGCCCAAGTCATGACCGACCACGACGACCTCATTCATACCACCGGTCAAGCACACTGTCCGTACGACGAGTGCGATTGGTGGGTTCCAGTAGGCATGGAATATCTCTATGCGACGCATCGTCGAGAGGACCACGACGAGTTCTGTGAGAGGACCGATCGGAACCGATAGTGACCGCTCTTTATATACTGGAAACGCAAGAAGGATTTGAACCCTTTTTAAGCAAGCCGGTGGAGGGATTTGAACCCTCGGCCTATTCCTTACGAAGGAATCGCTCTAGCCAGTCTGAGCTACACCGGCACGCCGTTCCGCGGCGCACACACGAACGTAGTGGCGATAGTGAAAATAAGCGTTGCGACTCGCCGGTCGAACCGGCCGACGACTCCGCCACCTTTTCACACCCGTGACAGCCGCGCGTCCAGCACGACGTTCTCCTCGTGGGGGGCGTACGACCGGACGACGCGACGGTTCTCGACGGTCACCTCGTAGTCCGTCACAGCCTCGCGGATCGCCCGCTCGCCGGGGCCGAACGGGTCGTCCTCGTGCTGGATGTCGTAGTACTGCAGCACACACTCCTCGCCAGCCAGCCTGACAGCAGTGTTGAGGAACTCCTCGGCGGAGTGAGGGAGGTTCATCACGAGGCGGTCGGCCCACCCCTTGTAGTCGGCCGCGACGTCCCGGACATCGCCGTGGATCGCGGTCACGCGGTCGGCGACGCCGTTACGCTCGGCGTTGTCCCGCAGGTAGCGGATCGCCGTCTCGTTGATGTCGACGCCGACAGCGGTCGCGCCGCGCTTGGCGGCGGGGATCACGAACGGGCCGACGCCGGCGAACATGTCGAACACCTGCTCGCCGGCCTCGACCTGCTCGATCACGCGGTGGCGCTCGGTCGCGAGCCGCGGGGAGAAGTACACCGCCGCCAGGTCGAGCGCGAACTCGCAGCCGTACTCCCGATGGACCGCCTCCGTGTCCTCGCCGGCGAGCAGCTCCCAGTTACGGACGCGCTGCTCGCCTTTGATCTTGGAGGCGCGGTTGAGCACCGTCTTCACCGGCAGGGCCGAGGCGACGATGGCGTCGGCAAGCTCGCGCGCTCGTTCGGGGTCGTCCTCGTCGACGACGACGATGTCGCCGATCCGCTCGTAGGAGAGCTCGAAGTCGACCAGCTCCGCGGGCATGGTCTGGGTCTCGCGCGCCGGCGCGTCGCGGTCGACGACCTCGTACTCGTCGGGGACTGCGGCCGGGTCAGTGACGGGGATGTAGAGGGACCCATCCTCGTGGACGATCTCGTGTGTCCCGTCGATGAGATCCCGCTCGGCGAGGGCCTGGCGGGTCTCCTCGCCGGCCTCGCGCTCGACGCGCACGCACGGGACTGTCATACGTCCGGATCGGCAGGCACTGGCGGTAAGTCTGACGTTCCGCCGTGACAGCCCACGATGAACGCGTCGTGTCACTCACACAGCCGGCGCTAGTTTGAAATACCTCACGATGATGACATGATAATGGCCTCGTACGTCTGTACGATCGCCGGAGGAAAGGGAGGGGTCGGTCGGACGACGACCGCGATCAACCTCGGGATCGCCCTCCAGCAGGACGGGCACGACGTAGTGGTCGTCGACGCGGACCTCGGGATGCCAAGTCGGCGAACTGCTCGGCGTCGAACCGGAGCACACGGTGCACGACGTTCTCACGTCGTCGTCAGGGATAGAGAACGCGCTGATCGGGACGGACGCCGGGATCGACGTCCTTGCCGGCGACCGGGCGCTCGGTGCGTACGCCGACGTGGACCCGGCCATACTCAGCGACATCATCAAGACGCTCCTGGACCGGTACGAGGTCATTCTCGTCGACACGAGCGCCGGGATTCTCCACGAAACGACGGTCGCGATGGCGTCGCTGACGGCATCCTCCTCGTGGCCACCGCCAGCGACGTGGCAGCACACGATGCCGAAAAGATCGCCGCGCTCGCGGACCGCGTCGACGGGACCATCCTCGGCGTCGTCCTCACCCGCGTCCACGACGCTGGCGACATCGAAGGGTTCGCCCAACAACTGGGCGTGCCGGTGCTCGGGGTGGTGCCCCACGATCCCTCGTTCGCGGACGAACGGCCGGTTCTCGGTCCGGACGACTCCTCGCCCGCCCCCAAAAGCTACCGCCAGCTGGGGACGTCACTGACCGACGCCTTCTTCGAGGGGGCCGACCCCATCGAACTCGATCCCGCGATCGACGAGGCGTGGTTCGAGTCCGACGAAGCGGAAGCCGACCAGACAGAGGCCGACTCCGACGACGACTCCGAGGACGATGACTCCGGCGACGTGCTCGGCATGTTCAACTGACTGGTCGTCGTGCTCCGATCTCCCCTCGAGATCGGACGCTTATAGATCGAACGCCCCGTCCTCTCACTTAATACGACCGTTCGTCGATCCAGTACTATAATAAATGATGCTGATTATATAGTACACTATCAGACGAACCGGAACGTTTCGAGGTTCTTCGGCGCGAACGTCCGCATGTTGAACTCGTGGTACAGCGCCGAGGAGAGGTCCTGCGTCGAGGACTCGTCGCCGTGGACGCACAGCACTTTCTCGGGCCGCGGGTTCATCGTCCGGACGAAGTTCTCCAGGCCCTGCCGGTCGGCGTGGCCGGAGAACCCGTCGACCGTCTCGACGTTCATCTCCAGGGTGACGCTGCTGGACCGCCGCCCGTTGCCCAGCGGGAGGTCACGTCGGCCGTTCTGGATCCGCCGGCCGAGCGTCCCCTGGGCCTGGTAGCCGACGAACACGAGCGTCGAATCGTTCGCGTCCGCAATCAGTTCCAGCCACGAGAGGATCGGTCCGCCCTCCATCATCCCCGACGTCGAGAGGATGATGCAGGGGCCGCCGTCCGCGACCTCCTGGCGCTCCTCCTCGCCGCCGTCGATGTGGTTGAACTGCTCGGAGAGAAACGGGTTCTCGTCGTCGTGGAAGATCCGCTCCCGGAGGTCGTCGCGAAGGTACTCCGGGTACGTCGTGTGGATCGCCGTCGCTTCCCAGATCATCCCGTCGAGGTGGACCGGGACCTGGGGAATCTCCCCGTTCCGCATCGCCTCCTCGAGGACGAGCATGATCTCCTGGGAGCGGCCGACAGCGAAGGCGGGCACCAGCACCTTGCCGCCGCGTTCGAGCGTGTTCCGCAGTGTGTGTTTCAGCTTCCGCTCGGAGTCCTCCTGGTCAGTCTGGTAATCGTTGCGACCGCCGTACGTCGACTCGAGAACGAGCGTCTCGACCCGCGGGAACTCGTTGACGGCGCCGTTGAACAGCCGCGTGTCGTCGTAGTGGATGTCACCCGAGAACGCCACGTTGTACAAGCCGTCGCCGACGTGGAAGTGCGCGATGGCCGAGCCGAGGATGTGGCCGGCGTTGTGCAGCGTGAGCTTGATGTCCGGCGCGATGTCGGTGACGTCGCCGTACTCCAGCGGGATGGTGTGTTTGATCGCCTCGCGGACCATCTCGGACTCGTAGGGCGGCGACCGGCCCTCCTTGGCTGCGACGTCGAGGTAGTCCAGCGTCAGCAGGCCCATCAGATCGCGGGAGGGTTCGGTGGTGTAGATCGGGCCGTCGTAGCCGTACTTGAACAAAAGCGGGACCAGCGCCGAGTGGTCGAGGTGGGCGTGGGTCAGCACCACAGCATCGAGCGAGTTGGCGCCCGACCCCAGCGCCTCCGGGACCTGAAGGTACGGAACTTCGTCCTCTGCGCCTGGCTTGTCGCCGCAGTCGATCAGCACGCGCGTCTCCGGCGTCGAAATGATGAAGGCGGCGCGGCCGACCTCGCGGCAACAGCCCAGCGTCGTGATCCGGACCCACTCGTCGTTCGACATCTCCTCGCGGTGGATCTGCCGGCCGATCCGTTCGAGGATGTCCCGGCGATCGTTGCGCTCCTGTTTGAGGAAGTTGCGGACGTTGTTCACCGTCGAGGACTCGATCGGGGGCGTCCGGACGACCTCCGGCGTCCAGCCGACCTCCTGGGTGATCTCCCGCAGCGTCGCGCCGTGGCGGCCGATCACCATTCCCGGCTTCTCCGCCTCGATGACCACCTCGCCGGTGTCGAGGTGGAAGTCCAGATCAGTCACGCCGGCCTCTTCCGGGATCACGTCGAGCACCTGCTCGCGGGCGTCCTCGGGCTTTGACAGCACTGCGGGATCGGGCCGGACCGTGATCCGCTTGCGGAGCTTCGAGGCGAGTTTCCGGACCAGGTCGCCGTCGCGGGCGAACCGCTTTGGGTCCCGCGTGTAGATGACCAGTTCCGGCCCCTCGTAGCGGACTTCCGTGATCGTAATGTCCGCCGGGACCTCGCTCTCGATCTCTGCTCGCATCTCCTCGAGTCGATTGTCTACGGTACTCATGTGTTCTCTTTCGTGACAACGCCACTATGCCGACTCCGCTGTCGCACACGGCGTAGGCTGTCTCTAGTTGGACCAGTCATTGTCGGATGTAGCTGTCAGGGCTGGAATCCGGACATGCCGCCCGGAAAACCGTTATGTGAGATCCTAATTGGTTCCGATTATAAAAGCCTTCGCAATGGGCCCACCGAGGCGTTACATGCCCCTTTCCGCGCATCCGCAGCCCGCTGGGGCCCACCTTCGACCGGTTCCAAAGAGCCACCACACTGGAGGACGAGAACCGGATATGGAGATCACACCGGCTACCGTGGCGCAGGAACAGGAGTGGATCGCCCAACGCGCCGACCGTATCGTCCCGCTGATCAACTCGGTGCGATCGAATCTCGGGTCGCTGTTCGGGACAGAAGTCGACGAGGTGACTCGACAGCAGTATCGCCGTGCAGTCGACGAGGTGTTCGCGGACGGCGACCTGGCCGTAAACGTCGCCGCGCTCGTGGTGCTGCTCCGGGATCTCGACGTCGACGGTGACTACCCCGGGTTCGTCGTCGACGAACTGTTGGGCCGCGAACTCGCCGGGATGATCGCCGGCCAGCAGCCGCTTCGCCTCCTCGGCGAAGCGACGTTCCACTTCGCCGACGTCCACGTTCACGGGGGCGAAACAGAGGAGGCTGGCCGGGATGATCTCGACGCGGCGCTTACGGCAGGCTTTCAGACGCGCTTGCCTGGCTGGGAGTGGACCGCCCGACAGAGCCCGTTCGACCCTGACCAGTGAACGCTGACAGCGAGGGCGAGAGCGGTCAGCACATCTCGCTCATGTCCCGCCACTCGTGGAGGTCATGGACAGTGATCTCGATCTCGTAGCCACAGCCCTCGCAGTGGAACGCCACCGTCCGGTAGCCGGGCTGGAACTCCTCTGACTCGCCGTGTTCCTCGCAGGTCACACGGACGCCCCGTTCATTCTCCTGGGGGACGTCGACGGTGTAGCTGAACATGGCGGACAGTCACTCGGTGGTAGTCCGGTGGACGGCAAAACTGTTCCGGCCGTGTCACTGTTGCGCTCGTTCTCGATCCCGTGCGCAGGCCAGCCACCCGAACGGACTCCGGGACCCTGGCAGGAACAGACTGACACCGTAAGAACCGGCTACCAGGGCCGTGAGGAGTTACAGTTAACATCGTGCTGGCCCTTGTTCGGACGTGGTAATCGCACGTCATGCGACAGGGGTGGGGGCGGACCTTCGCGCCCTCGCTTCCCAGGTCCATCCGGTGTTCATGCTCCCGCCGCTGGCGGCGTCCTGGTTCGGCGCGATCGTCGCGGGCAAGTTCGCCCTCGACATCGGGCTCGTGCATATGGCGGCGATGTTCTTCGCGGTGTACACGGCCCACGTCAAAGACGGGTACGTCGACTTCTACATGCGGGGCGAGGACGACGATCATCCGATGACGATCCGGGGCTGTCGGCTTGCGTTAGCGGGCGCGACGACCGGCTTCGTCTGCTGTCTGCTCGCCCTCCTGGTCGCAGTCGGGCCGGGTGCGGCGCTGATCACGTTGCCGACGTGGTTCATCGGCTACCTGCACGCGCCGCAGTTCGACACGAACCCGGTGACGACGACGCTCGGCTACCCCACCGGGATCGCACTGTCGATTCTCGGGGGCTTCTACGTCCAGACGACGACACTGACGCCGTCAATCGCCGGGTTCGCGCTGGTGTTTCTGGTCACTCTCGCCGGCGTGAAGATCATCGACGACGAGCAGGACTACGCGTACGACCAGTCGATCGGCAAGCACACCGTCTCGGTCACGCTGGGCCGGGAGCGGGCACGCACGCTGGCTGTGGGACTCATGTTCGTCGGCCTGATCGGCGTGCTGTGGGGTGCGGTTGATGGGCTGTTCCCGCCGTCGTCACCGCTGGCAGCGCTGGCGTTCGGCGTCGTCGGATTCGTCGCCTACCGGGCCGATCCCACCGTCGCGACGATGCTCCTGATCCGGGGTGCGTACGTGTTCCTGGCGGTCCTACTCGTCGCGGTCTGGTTCCGCCCATTCTCGGCCGTCGGCCTGCCGGACATCACGGTGCTCGGGCCCTACACCTACCTCGCGACGGAAGTCGCGTTCGGGACCGTCGCCTTCACACTCCTCGTGTATGCGGGTGCCCTCTGGCGCGCCCTCAAGACGATCGTCGCGCTGTACCCGATCGCCTACGTCTGGGACTGGTACACCCTCGAAGTGGGCGTCTTCGATATTACGATGCGGACGGGGGTCGACCTGTTCGGCATTCCCATCGAGGAGCACCTGTTCACGATCGTCGTCCCTGCGCTGGTGCTCGGCATTCACGAGACGATCCACGCGCAGTCGAGTGGCGGGCCGACCGACGAAGGAGCCGAGGCGCCGTAGCCGGTGGCTATTTGGGCGCTCCAGTCGAGAACCGAGACATGGATCAGCTCGTAGCTGCAGCCCGTGACGCGCTCGATGCCTCGTACGCCCCCTACTCGGAGTACCAGGTTGGGGCGGCGCTGCGCACGGCCGACGGCACAGTGTACACCGGCTGCAACATCGAGAACGCGAACTACTCGAACAGCCTCCACGCGGAGGAGGTCGCGATCAGTACGGCGGTGACCGAGGGCCACCGCTCGTTCGAGCGGCTCGCAGTCACCTCCGCCGCCCGCGACGCGGTCACCCCCTGCGGGATGTGTCGCCAGACGCTCGCGGAGTTCTGTGGCGACGAGTTCGAGGTCGTCTGTGACGCCGGCGGCGACGAGGTCGAGTCCTACGAACTCGGGGACCTGCTGCCGAACGCGATCACCGCGGCCCACCTGGAGGTGGAGTGATGTCAGGAAGCGAGGATCCGCAGGAAGACGTTCAGTACCACCTCGAAGTCGCTGAAGGCGACGTGGCACCGTCAGTCCTGTTGCCGGGCGACCCCGAGCGGGTGCCCAAGATCACCGAGGCCTGGGACGACCACTCCGTCGTCGCGGAGCACCGCGAGTACCGGACCGCGACGGGCACCCACGACGGGACCCCGATCTCGGTCACGTCGACAGGGATCGGCTCGCCCTCCGCCGCCATCGCGGTCGAGGAACTCGCCCGCGTTGGGGCGGACACGCTCATCCGCGTGGGCTCCTGTGGTGCCATCCAGCCCGAGACCGACGTCGGCGACCTCATCATCACGACCGGAGCGGTGAGACAGGAGGGAACCAGCAAGGAGTACGTCCGCGAGGAGTACCCCGCAGTCGCGGATCACGCAGTCGTCGCCGCGCTGGCCGCCGCTGCCGAAGAACTGGGGTACGACTACCACCTCGGGCTGACGGCCAGCACCGACAGCTTCTACGCCGGACAGAGCCGCGAGGGATTCGAGGGGTTTCTCGCACGGGACAGCGACGAAAAGATCGAGGAGCTCAAAGAGGCAGGTGTGCTCAACTTCGAGATGGAGGCGAGCGCAATCCTCACCCTCGCCGGCATCTACGGGCTTCGGGCTGGCGCCGTCTGTACGGTGTACGCCGACCGGACGACCGGCGAGTTCGCCGTCACGGGGGAGGGCAGGGCCGCAGAAACCGCGAGCAAGGCCGTCTCGATTCTCGCCGAAATGGACGAACAGATCGCGGAGTCGGGTGCCAGCGCCTGGCACGCGATGCTCGGCGTCGATCCCTCCGAGTGATCCAGTCCCGACGAACTCATACTGGTGGCTGTACTTCGTTTGCTCACCAGTCTCTGCTAGACAGCCAGACGTGACTCCGTCCAGTGCCAGGACAGTCCATCGGCTGTGTCATGGCCCGACCAATGGGAGTTGGGACGGCATGGCGTACCTGAATCACGTCTGGCTGTCTATCTGCGGAGACAGACCCGCTCCGCCTGGATTCTCACTTCGAGTGTTCACGGACGTACAGCCACCAGTATCACATGTCCGGCCAGGCGGCCGCAGCCCGGCTCGTCCCGGCGATGTCCCGGATCCAGCGCGCGGCGATGGCTTTCTTGAGCGTTCGCGCCGGCAGGCCCCCGAACGTGTCCTTGAACGGGACGACGTAGACGTCGTGGGCAACGGCGGCCTCGCCTACCGAGACCACCGTTCCCTTGTCTTCGTAGCTCCAGCGCTTGAGCGGCTCGTTCCGGATCGCACGGATGATGTTCTCGCCGACGACCTCGGCTGCCTGCCAGGCGGCCTGTGCGGTCGGCGGGGCGGGATTGTCGCCGTCCTGGTCGATCAGCGCGGCGTCTCCGATCGCGAACACACGCTCGTCGTTGGTCTGAAACGTCCGTTTTGCTTTCAGCCGGTAGTTGCGCTCGTCCTTGTCGACGTCTATATCGCGGACCGCATCCTGGCCGGTGATGCCGCCCGTCCAGACGAGCACGTCGTATTCGAGTTCCGTGTCCTCGCCGATGTAGACAGTATCCTCGTCGATCTTCCCGATGAACTCGCCGGTCATGATGTTCACGTCGCGTTCCTCCAGGCGCTTGCGGAGGGCGCGCTGGATACTGTCAGCGTTGCCAGGGAAGACCTCGTCAAGCCCCTCGACGAGCGTAGTCGAGATGGGAGCATCGTTATCGTCGCGGTACTCGGCGACTTCGCCTGCGGTTTGGATCCCCGATAGTCCCGCCCCACCGATCACGACCTCCGCGGGATCGGTTCGCGTCGCCTCCCGGGCGGCCTGTTTGACGTCCTCGTGGATCCCCAGCGCGTCGTCGAGTCCTTTCAGCGTGTGGGCGTGTTCTTCGAGCCCCTCGATTCCGAAAAACGCCGTCCGCGAGCCGACCCCGACCATCAGATAGTCGTAGGACACCTCACCGCCTCCCTCCAGGTGGACGACGCGGTCGTCGGTGTCGACCGAGGCGACGACGCCCTGGCGGAACGTCGTCGCGTCGGACTTGATCACGCCGATCGGGATCCTGACCTTCTCCTGGATGCTCGGATCGCGGATACAGCGATGCGATTCGTGGAGAACCAGGTGGTAGTCGACGTCGGAAATCCAGGTGATATCGGCGTCCCCGTCTAGTTCGTCCTCGAGACTCTTGATCGCCCCGGCCCCCGCGTATCCCGAGCCGAGCACAACGACCTGCTCCGTCATACTCGGGGCTCAGGGACTCTGTGATACAAAGTCTTCGCAATCGGATGGGCCGCGGTTCCTGTTCACACGCGCCAGCACCCCCACACCGAGACGGGGACTTGTCCGGGCTGCTTGACGGGCGGCAGTCAGTGGTTCGGTTCCTCGACAGGCGCTTCCATCCCGTCGATCGTCAGGACCAGCGCGTTGTCGGTGTCGTCTTTCCCCTCGAGTGTCCCGTTGATCCGGAGTTTCGACAGCGGCGTCGGCCCGACTACGACGGAGTCCCCCTTCTCGAAGGTGGAGATCGAGCCGCGGAGTTTCACCTTCGCGCGGCAGTTTTCGGGATGGTGAACGCTGACGAGGTCGATCCGCTCGACGTTTGCCTCCGGCATCGGTTTGTCGTTGTGGGTCAACGGGACTTCGGCTGCCTCGTCCATGTCCTGGATCTGGAGTGCGTCGTAGGCAGTCGCAGTCGGCTTGTACCCCCCTTTCGGCCCGGGCACCCCCTCCACGAGCTGCAGCGCCTTCAGGCTCTGCATCTGGTTGCGGATCGTGCCCGGGTTCCGGTCGACCTCTGCGGCGATGTCTTCGCCCTTTACCGCGCTCTCGCTCTCCCGGTAGAGATTGATGAGCTCCTGCAGTATGGTTTTCTGACTGGGGGTGAGTTCGATGGATGACATGCATTACCATTCTACTGGTTCTTCCTTAAACCCGACGGTCACCTGACAACCCGGGGTTCAACCGCGTGCCGACGGCCGTGTACATTGCCCACGTCCACCACACAGAAGGGCTATATGGGGTGAATTGAAACGGGGCGTATGAAACAGCGTGGAATTCGCCGGCGGACGCTGCTTGCCACGGCCGGATCGCTGGTCGCCCTCGGCGGCTGTCTCGGTGGCGACGACTCTACCGAGGTGACACCGACGAGTACGTCCGAAGGGGAGCCGTCATCGACGCCGACGGAGCAGGCGACGGAGACGCCGACCCAACCGTCGACGACGGAAACCGTCCAGTTTGACGAGCTCGAGACGGCAGGCACGGAGCTACCGGGGTACACTGACTTGGTCGAAACCCAGGAGCCGGGCTGGACGGTAATCCGGGCGAACTTCGATAAAGTCGCCGGCGTGCGCGCGTACTCACCGCTCACGGATACGGCCCCGGGCGGGATACTGGGCAGCGGGGGCGAGCCGATCTACCCGTTCATTGACGGGGTCGCAGAGGAGGTGCCGGCCACGGCTGCGGCGAGTACGGCACTCGTCTACAGCGCGTTACTCAGCCGGCTCCCGGTCGTTACCAACGTGGACGCTCCCTGGCAGGGGACGAACGTATCGGAAGGGAACCGGTTCATGCAACTCGAGGGGCTCACCGTCACGAACGCGGCAGTCCAGCTGGAGGGGCCAGCGGATCACGAGTCGCTTGCAGCGCTGGAATCTGTCCAGCAGGAGGGCGAATCCGCTGGGCTCACCATCTACACCGCCGAGTCCGAGAACGGCGAGCAGTCCTTCGCTGCCGGGGACAGCCAACTGCTCGTTCCACCCGGTGTCGTCAACGCCAGCGCGTCAGAGGAACTCGACCTCGAGCCAGTCCTCGACACACTCCGTACAGTGCGTGAGTTGCCCCCAGGAATCGAACAGCTCTTAAAGAGCTGTGGCGACGGTGCGTTCGTCTATGCCGGCCCCGCCGACGAAACCGACGGGAGTCCACAGCTACTACAGCAGTACGGCAGCGCGAACGAAGAGACGGTCGAGCGGTACCGGACGCTCCTCGAACCGGTGACCACGATGGTGCTGGTCGCGGAGGGCCACGAACGTGGCCGCGTTACCCGAACGGGACTGGAGTACGAGTCACCCGCGGCCGTCCCGGACGCCGGACGATTCCGGGCAGTGTTCGTGCCGGAGGCGGAGACTGTACGAGTCGCGGTGGACGGGAATCTGGTCCTGATCGAAGCGTTCCGGTGAGCGGCCGCTCGCCGAAGCTGGTAGCTTTATTCCAGCGGCCGCCGAACAGCCGGTATGAACAGACCAGTCGAACTCGTCGGCGTTCCGATGGACCTCGGCGCCGACAGGCGCGGCGTCGACATGGGACCGTCGGCGATCAGGTACGGCGGGCTCGCCGACCAGCTGGAAGGGATCGGCCTCGCGTGCCGGGACGGCGGCGACCTGACGGTGCCACGTCCGGAGGGGTTAGATCCGGACGCGAGCGGCCAGCTCGGCGGAAAAGCGAAGTATCTCGAGGAGACACAGACGGTCTGTCGACGGCTTGCCGATCGCGTCCGCTCGATCCGCGAGGAGGGCAATTTCCCACTGATCCTTGGCGGTGATCACTCCATTGCGATCGGAACGGGCAACGGCTGTAGCCACGACGGGGAGACGGGCGTCCTGTGGTTCGACGCGCACGGCGACATCAACACTCCGGCAACGACGCCGAGCGGGAACATCCACGGGATGCCCGTCGCGGCGCTGCTGGGGCGGGGCCCCTTCGACGGACAGTCCTGGGCACACGCGCCGGGGATTCCCGCGTCGAACGTCGTCCAGATCGGGATCAGGACGCTCGATGACGGCGAGAAGACGGCGCTCCGGGAGACAGACGTCACCGTATACACGATGACGGACATCGACGAACGCGGGATCACCGAGATCGTCAACGAGGCAGTCGACATCGCGACGCACGGCGTCGACAAGCTGTACGTGAGCCTCGACATGGACTTCCTCGACCCGGACGAGGCCCCAGGTGTCGGGACGCCGGTTCGGGGTGGCGCGAGCTACCGCGAGGCGCACGCTGCCATGGAACTCCTCTACGAGAAAGCCGCAGACGAAATGAGTGCGCTCGATGTCGTCGAGGTGAACCCGATCCTCGACGAACACAACCGGACCGCGGAGCTCGCCTGTGAACTCGCTGCCAGCGCACTCGGGGACAGGGTTCTCTAACTGGCGCCGATCGACCAGTCGGGCCGGTCATACTGTCGAACGTAACTCTGTGTCACATCGTGACACTCTCCTGGCTGTATTCGCACGGGTGAACGGCTGAACGTGACGCGTGACTCCACGAAATTACGTCCGACAGTAGATGCCCAGGGCGAACCCGGAGCCAGCCGCGATGAGGATACCGGGGAGGGTCGCCCCGGCGTAGATCGCGATCAGGCCACACGAGACAGCAACGAGCCCGACGCAGGCGGCCTTGAGCTGACGGTACAGACGCCGCCGTTGCTCGCCTCGCTCGCGCGGGTCGGGGACGTCCATCAGTAAAAGCCCCGTTCGACGGTCTCGTCGACGAGGTCTTCGAACTCCGTCTCCAGAAGCTCCTCCGCCTCCTCGAACGTCCCCGTGAGGTCGTCGAGCGCGTCGGGGCGGTCGTGGTGATCGAACTCCATGGGACCGTACGCCGGGCTTTCCAGCGCATCCATGACGTCCTCGAACAGCGCGTCAGGGGTCGTCGGTGCGTCGGCGTGGGTTTCGACGACTGTTTCCAGTTCCTGGACGCGCTCGCGGGCGGTGTCTTCGTTCTCGACCGGCTCCTGGACGCCGAACAGTCCGCCGGTGTCCGCGTCGGGAAACAGCGGTTCGAGTTCGTCGTCGATGCGGCGGGCGACCTGCGTCCCCACGCCGTCGACTTCAAGCGGATTTTTCGCGTACGTTTTGAGCTGGAACGCACCGACACCCGGATGCGCGATGTACATATCCTCGCCGATTCCACCGGCGCGGTCGCCACCGACGGCACGCCAGCCACCCGGGTCGGCGTCGCTCTCGATCACATCGCGCAGAATGTCGTCCCAGTTGCGAACGCGCATTGTTGTCTGCGTGGAGGACTTCCAGGGGATTATATTCGTCGGTCCCGGCCGAGACTGCTATTCTACTTTCCGGGTGCTCTCCGCGCTCGGCGGTCGATCAGCCGTCGCCAGCTTTGTCGACGATGACGAGTTCGCCGTCGACGACGTCGACGTTGATCAGCGTTTTGGGCTCGAATCTTGTCTCGTCGAGTTCGTTCCCTTCGCCAACCTTCTTGATCACCGCAACAGTGTCGACGATTTCGGCACCGATGTCGTCGAGTGCGGTGAGCAGCGCCGCGAGCGTCCCGCCCGTCGAGAGCACGTCGTCGAGGACGAGCACGCGGTCGTCTTCGTCGATGTCGTTGATGTACATCTCCCCTTTGGAGTACCCCGTAACCTGGGAGATCGAGACCTCACCCTCCAGCCCGTACTGGCGTTTCCGGATTACCACGAGCGGAATGTCAGTCATTAGCGACACAGCCGTCGAAATGTGAATTCCCATTGCTTCCGGCGCGACGATCTTGTCGACGTCGGTGAGGTTGGCCTTGCGGATGATCCCAATGACGATTTCGCGCATCAACTCCGGGCGGAGCATCGGCACCCCGTCGCTGATCGGGTGGACGAAGTAGTGATACCCGTCCTTCTCCACGATCGGCGCGTCGAGGAGCGACTCCCTGAGTCTGTCCATGCCGTCGGTACTGGGAGGGGGAGTAAAAACTTGCTGAAGCCAATCCGGACTCTGGCCGCGGGCCGGACTTACACCGTCGGACGTGATAGGGCACCCGGCACGCCCGCCCGAATCCGCGACGGCTACTCCGGAAACAGCCGATGCCAGCGCCGATGAATCCAGACCCCGGTCAACAGATCTTGCTCCGTTGAACAGGCTTGCCCTCCGTGAGTTATATCGTTGAGTTCAGGGGATTTGGACGCAGTCTTGTGATATGGGTCGGATCAGAACCCTCGCACAGACGTTTCATGAGTTCGTCACGAACCACGTAGCAGAGCAAGACGACCCCGGCGTCGCCGACGGCGACGACGGGTACGCCACGTCAACGAAAATTGGGTTGCTTCTGCTCAAAGAGGAGATTGACAAACCACTCCGGGATGTCGAAGACTACCTCAACGAGATGCCCGGCATCCTCGACATCTTTGGACTCGACAAATCACCGGACTATACGTCCTTCAGCTGCTCGTCGATACGGACTCACTCGCCATCATGGATGCCCATTTTACGACGAAGAAGGCCTATGACGGCCATATTGGGTTGCAGGTCTTCCGGCGGAACGCCGGAGACCTGCACACACTCCTCGCGGACAAAATGTACTCATGGAGCGATCTCCAGGGCGCCTGTCGTGAGGCGTCAACACGACCAGTGATCAAACACTGCGAGCAAAACGCGCTCAAGAAGGCTCACAACGCCAGAATTGACGACGATGTCTACAATCAGCGCTCAATGAGTATCGCCATCGTCCATCTCATACTTGGTGCAGTATCTTGTGAAACTGATGTTTTGGTCACTGCGCAAACCAGCTACAATCGAATTGTCCGATCTCAAAATCCACATCCAGAGCGCGGTTGTCGGTGGAAAATCGAATATCAAATATCTAATACTGGCGTCGTCTTGCGTTCAACACTGCAACCTCGAACAAGCGCTCAAACGGTGATCCCCACGCCATCATCGGATTCAACCAAGCAGAGTTAACCGAATACGAATGCCGTAAACTCAGTTATCGGGCCAATCTTCTACATCCTCACGACGATCTTCTTCGCCTTCCAGATCACCGTAGTCCTGATTTTCTTCGTCCTCATAAAAAATTACGTCGCCTTGATTGTCGAAATCCACATTAGTAACATTGACATCTCCACCGACATAGACATGTACATCTCCACCCACGTTACTTATGTCTAATTTATTATCAACGGAGAAATCCCCAATTGTGTATATGAATACCTCGTCATCTGCACCGACGTCGATTATGAAACTACCACCAGCTATGTTGACATTACCTTCTGTATAGACTCCAGCGTCGACACTCTCATCGACTGTATAGTCTCCGTTATACTCAAAGTTGCCGTCGCTGTTCCAATCGTTATCGTTATCGAATTCTCCATCGAGATACAATCCACTCCCATTTTCGGGAATATTGTTAATCTTCCCGATGCTCTCACTCAGCGTGTCATCTTGGTCGTCTACCGAGACCGTATCTACACTAATCTGATATACAATAAGCGTGCTAACATTCGCTCCTACAGTGACTGTTTCGGCAGATTGCTGAGTCAACATCACCTGCTCGCGTTCTTCGACCTGATTAGCCCACAGGTCGGGTGCCTCAGTGGGGAACGTTACGTTAATGTTTTCGTCCACGTCAGCCGAGACTTTTTCGACCGGATCCAAGCTAACGGAGGCAGCCTCGACACCATTTTCAGAAAGATTTCCCGTTATGAGTGGAACGATGATACGATCTGATCTGAAGATTATGTTTTCTTCGACGGTGAGATCCTCATTCTCTTGCTCAAATGAGTTGTAAAGCAGCGTGTGCTCGATCGTCGTCCGGGGAGCGTTGCGGAACTCAAAATACGTTGGATTGTATCGAACGAACTTCGTCGAAAAGTTCGCCTCGTGATCGTTGATTTCGACGGTGACGTTCGTTTCAGGATCCACCGTCGAAAGAGTTCCCCTCGGGGGCGGTGGGTTGACTGTAATGAGGCGTGTCCTGTAGTGAGTGCCGAGAGTGATTGACGTGGACCGGGGGAGCTCGTCGAGGCCACTGTTCTGTGTTATATCACGAAGTTCCACCAGTTCGTTCTGGACCTGTAGATTGTGCTCAAATTCTGTGTCCATATTTTGCTGGGGCACGGCAGTAGCTTGATAACCTGCGAGTGCAGCTATAAGGAAACCAAATATTAAAATAAAACCAATAAGTGGTGCTACTCCCCGATCATCTCTTCCAAATGACGAATTGGATGGAATACTTCGCACTTCAAACCCCCCTCTTTCTCTGTTGGTTTTTTGTAGGTGGTTGGTGGGCTAATCGAAGATCCGAAGGACTCGGGGAAATATACAAGAGCCAATTGATCCCAACGAGGTAATATAAATAATATGGGTCGGCGTGTTGTAGTTGTCGCCAAAGACCACCTTGGATAGCGATGATTGCAGCTATACTTCCAACAAGCAACGGGGCAAGCGCAACAATTCGGAATTTAAACGGGGATGTAGTATAATAAAAGTCAACATGCAGTCTGAATGGTACATACGAAGCGACTTCGACTGAAACTGGAGATATAGTTCGAGCAGCTACTATATGCGTTATTTCGTGGAGCCCAAGCGCAAGAATTGGCAAGCCGATAGTCAGAAAGAGGGTTTCGAAGATATTCACCATGTGTATTTGTGACCTCTTAAATCTGATGTTCACATATCATCTAACGTTTAGATCACGGAACTGTTTCCACTATCGCCGTGATCGGACGAACGCACCGTACTTTCGCTTGAGTGTCGAGTTCACAGTCTCGGATTGGCTCCGCTGGCCGTAAAGATCAGCATCTAAGCGTACGTTCTATGCCTTGTGGAGCGATGTGAACTCACGGTACTTGATCAGTGGGCGAATCACGTCCGGGTGTATATCAGGCGTTCGGAGCGACAAAGTTCTGTAGCGTCGCTGACTCGCTGCCCTCCTCGTTCTCCCAGATGACGCTGATCCGGTCGTCGTTTTCGATGGCGTACTCGACGCTATCCCCTGCCGATATTTCATCACTGGCGCTGTACTGGGGATTTTGGTTCGTCGTATCGTATGTCTTCGAACTGCTATGGAGGTCTGAGCCCGCGACACCCAACTGAGTGGCATCGATATTTGAACCACCAGAGTGTGTGATCGTCAGGATCGCGTCGTTGTTATTTCCATTGGCCTGCTGACTCCAACTATCTTGATCGGTCGACCCACTGTTAAGCTGGTCGTAGTCGAAGCTGAAGCTCGTGTTCGGTGACGTTTGGCTGACCTGTTCACCTAGTCCGAGGACGAACGTTGCGATGACTGCTGCGAGGATCACTGTGATCGCTACCATCAGGATTACACCGATCACTGGGCTCACTGCGTCGTCGTCGTTGAGTAACTGTTTCAGTTGCACAGTCTCATTCACTATGGTACATCAAACGTCTGCAGCACGGACGACTCACTACCCTCCTCATTCTCCCATACGACGCGTACTGTGTCGCCACTGGATACTGATATTGCACTTGAAATACTGGTTCCAGCAGTAACTGGGTCGCTATCCCAGCCACCTCGCGTATTACTACCAGCAGTAACCGTTAGCTGACTCTCTGCTATATTTGGTCCGCCGGTGTGCGTAACCAAAACTGTCGAAGCGCTTGCGTCATATTCGAAGGTGAAACTCGCGTTCGGAGCACTATCACTGACCTGTTCACCCAGACTGAGGACGAACGTCGCGATCACGGCGGCGAGGATAACGGTTATGGCCACCATCAGAATCACGCCTATCACTGGACTCACTGCGTCGTCGTCGTTGAGTAGTTGTTTTAACTTCATTCGGTTAACACCTATCTGTGGATCTACTGGAATCTTCAGGGTCCCCCTGAAGTCGATCCTCAAGTGTGTATGCTCACTCTAACGGTACATAAGTATAAAAATGCAGTCACTGACTTCCAAATTTGAAAATCGCAGATTCGGATCGAAACACATCAACAAAACAACCTGTATCTCGAACTGATACAATCGACACGAACCTAGACGACAGTGGCCAGGCGGTCCGCCACGCGCCCCCCGAGCTGGACTTTCAATCCCTCGATTTCCTCGGTGTTATCCCCGTCTATGAGTACTGCGTGCGTCTCCTCACTCTCCATCACTGAGGCGCGGTTGCCGACGACAAAGGCGAGGTCGGCCCGCTGCTGGAGGCGCCGTGCCTGGTCGAGGATCGCTTCGTGGTCGCTCTCCGTCTCAGCTTTGAACCCGACAACTGGGAGTTCAGGAGCCGTCTCGCGCACCGTATCGATGAGCTTCGGCGTCGGCGTCAAATCCAGCGTGAGATCCGTCTGGCTCGAACGGATTTTCTCCGATGCCGTCTCGACCGTGTAATCCGAGATCGCTGCCGCCGACACCAGGGCGTCAGCGTCGGCGACGTGATCGAGCACCGCGTCTGTCATCTCGCGTGCGCTCTCCACCTGCTCGACGGTCGCCCACGGCAGGTCAGGCCCGTCGTGGACGATGACCACGTCGGCCCCGCGGGTGTAACACGCCCGAGCGACTTCTCGGCCCGTACGTCCGCTGGCGCGGTTCGAGAGCGTCCGGATCGGATCGATCAATTCGGTGGTCGCGCCGCTCGTAACCACCACAGTGCTGCCAGCGAGACTGTCCGGTGTCGTCGCCCGGGCCGTCTCTGTGACGATCGCGTCTTCCGTCGCGATCTTGGCCTTGCCCTCCTCGATCCGGGGATCGACGAACTGGACGCCCCACTCTTCGAGCGTGTCGATCGCCTCCAGCACCCCCGGGTGGTCGTACATCGGCTCGTGCATAGCAGGGGCGACCACGATGGGGAGGTCCGCCCCGAGCGCGGTCGTCGCACAGGTCGTCACCGGCGAGTCGTCGATGGCAGCGGCCATCTTGCCCACTGTGTTTGCGGTCCCGGGCGCGATCAACAGGACGTCGGCCCAGCCGTCACGGCCACAGAGTTCGACGTGCTCGACCGCGCCCGTGAGCTCTGTCACCACCGGGTTGTCCGTCGCATACTGGAGGGACCAGGGGTTGATGATCCACTCGCTAGCCGAGGTCGTCACCGCCCGAACCGTCGCGCCCTGCCTGCGGAGTTCGTGCGCCAGCTCGACGGTTTTGACCGCCGCGATGGACCCACAGACGCCCAGCGCCACCTGTACTCCTTGCAGCATACTTCTACTGCTATCGCGCTCGGGCATAAAAGCGTCTCACGTCCGGTCCCATGTTTCGACCGGCGCCCCGGTGTCGGCCCCCCAGCGGGAACTCCCGTCCGACTGGTCGAGTGCCCGGAGTCCGCCGTCGGAGAAACCGACGTAAAGGTATTTGTTGTCCCCCCGAGAAAATCCGGTATGGCGCCCTCCAACCCCTCGGGCGGATCGGGAAGCGATTCCGACCTGGTGTCCTGTCCCGAGTGTGGCGCGAAAGCGCCGCCGTCGTGGTCGTTTTGCCGTTCCTGCAAGTCGTCACTCGACGATGCGCGGACAGTCGGCGACTCACTCAGAGAGGAGATCAGTGACTCCGCGGAGACGGGCTGTCCGAAGTGTGGCCACGACGAGGCCGACGTCGACGATATTCTCACAGTCGGGAGGGGGCTCTCGGGGAAACTGGACGTGGCAGGCCAGCGGTTCCAGGTCGTGTCCTGTACCAGGTGTGGATACTCGGAATTCTATCGAGGTGGCGACACCGACCTGCTCGTCGACCTCTTTCAGATGTGAGTCGCCATCGTCCGCGACCGGGTGCCCCGAGATGGTTCGCCGCAGCCCTGCCGGAAACCAACTAAAAATTGCCTCGAAACCCGATCGAGGTCAACACTTGCCCGCACCTGAACACTTGACTTGTTCGGGCACCGAGCAGGAGGGGATGGCAGACGACCGCATCTTCACTGATAGCATTCACGCAGGACAGGAGCCGGATCCGAGTACGGGAGCACGTGCACCGCCGATCTACCAGACGACGTCGTACGTGTTCGACGACTCGGAACACGCGGCGTCGCTGTTCGCTCTCGAGGAGGAGGGCAACATCTACTCGCGGATCATGAACCCGACCAACGCTGTGCTGGAACAGCGCCTCGCCACGCTGGAAGGTGGTGTGGCCAGCCTCGCCACGTCGAGCGGCATGGCCTCGCTCGACCTGGCGACGTTTCTGCTCGCCGAGGAGGGCGACAACATCGTCACCGCCTCGTCGCTGTATGGCGGGACCTACACCTACTTCACCCACACTGTCGAGCGCCGCGGCGTCGAGACGCGGTTCGTCGACACCCTCGACTACGAGGGGTACCGTGAGGCGATCGACGAGGACACCGCGTACCTGCACGCCGAAACGATCGGCAACCCGGCACTCGTGACGCCGGATCTGGAGCGACTCGCCGAGATCGCACACGACAACGACATCCCGCTGTTCGTGGACAACACGTTCGCGACGCCGGCGCTATGCAACCCCTTCGAGTACGGGGCCGACCTGATCTGGCACTCCACGACGAAGTGGATCCACGGCAGCGGGTCGACCATCGGTGGCGCGCTGATCGACAGCGGGAACTTCTCCTGGGAGGACGGCGATTACCCCGAAATCACGGAGGACAACCCAGCGTATCACGGGGTCAACTTCCGTGATCGCTTCGGCGAGGCTGCGTTCGCGTTTGCCGCTCGCACTCGCGGACTCCGGGACCTCGGCAACCAGCAGTCGCCGTTCGACGCATGGGTGACCCTGCAGAAGATCGAATCGCTGCCGCTCCGTATCCAGCGCCACTCGGAGAACGCCCTCGCCGTCGCCGAGTTTCTCGATGACCATCCCGAGGTGTCCTGGGTCAACTACCCCGGGCTCGAATCGCACGAGACCCACGATAACGCCTCGAAGTACCTCGACGGCGGCTACGGTGGGATGATCACGTTCGGGCTCGACCAGGGCTACGAGGCCGGACGGGAGCTGTGTAACGAAGTGGAACTCGCGAGCCTGCTCGCGAACGTCGGCGACGCGAAGACGCTCATTATCCACCCGGCGAGCACGACGCACCAGCAGCTCACCGAAGAGGAACAGCGTGCCTCCGGTACGACGCCCGACCTGGTCCGCCTCTCGGTCGGTCTCGAAGCGACTGCCGACATCATCGCCGACCTGGAGCAGGCGATCGACGCTGCGACCTGATACTGATTCTGCGACCGCGGCTCCTCATACTGGTGGCTGTACGTACATGAACACTCGAATTGAGCATCCAGGTGGAACGGGTCTGTCTCCGCAGATAGCAGAGACTAGCGAGTAAAAGAATTACAGCCACCAGTATCACGCTCCGCAACGCAACCGTCAGGTCAGAATGTCGTCGATCCGCTGGGGTTCGCCCGACAGCGCCGGGTCCTCCTCGATGATCTTGAGGACCTCGTGGTCGGTCACGTCCGGGTAGTTCTTGCCGATCGCCTCCTCGACGAGGGCCTTCTCCAGACGGAACTCCGTCCCCTCGTACACCACGTCGACACCGTGTTCGTCGAAAGAAAGGACCGTCATGCCGGGAACTAAGTCATAGACCGATAAAAAGTTACAGGTGGATCTAATAACTATGACTCACCGCAACAGACCGCCGACGTTGCCGCCGATCCCGCGGGCAAGCCGGCGGAACAGCGGGGTCCCCCACAGCGCAACGATCATGGCGCCGACCGTGTTGAACACGAGATCCTTGACGATGTCGCTGACGCCGTACTGAGCCAGGATCTCGTCGCCGACGGCGCCGGCGAGTAGTCCGGTTCCAAACTCCATGAGCTCCCAGAGTACTCCCACTGCGAGCACGAACAGGATGATGAACACGCCACGGAACCGCGACGAGAACGACACGCGGTCGGTGTGCAGTTCCAGCCCGTGTGCGAGCGCGTACCCCACACCCGCGACGAGTGTCGACGAGAGTGCGTGGGTGAAGGTGTCGTACCAGTCGGTCGAACTGTAGGGGCCGAGGGCACCGAGTGCGTGCATCGTGGCTGCAAAGGAGATCAGCAGTGCTAGTTTCGCGTGCATCGGATAGCCGTACCGGCGCCTGGCGATCGTCGGCAAGAACGTCAGCCCGAGCGGGACGGCGCTGTTGAGAAACAGGTCGCCCTGAACTGTCACGACTGAGTAGCCGACGATGCTCACGAGGATCACCTGCAGCGTCCGCAGGACAAGTCGGTGTTTCGGGGATTGCTTCATGGCGTCCTCGGGCTCGGAGTCCGCCGTAGCGGCATCCTCGCTGCTGTCGCCGTCAGCGGCGACTTGATCCCCGGCCTGTTCCTCGGAGTCGACGGCAATGCCATCCTGCGTGGGCGTCCCCGGCGTGGGGTACCCGCCGTCGAGGCGATCTGTCGTTCCGGCACTGCCGTTGAATTCGTCGGGATTCGATGGGTCGCGACTCAGAAACGACGGGCTAAACGGCGGCTCCTGAAGCGGTGCGGCGCCGTCGGTCTTGCGGAAGTACGCCTCCGACAGCGCGCCTGCGATCAGGCCCACCGCTGTTGCAGTGACCAGGTCCAGGTTCAACTCCCGCTGCGTGGAGATGAAGTCAGTCCCCAGGAGAATATCGGTCGCAAACTGGGCGACAGCCCAGGCGCCGGCGAACGCCATCGTGGTGATGGTCACAAACGCGACGGCGAACCGCGGTGCCATCTCCAGCGACGTGTACCAGTCCAGCACCAGGACGACGAGCAAGGCCGACCCGGCGATCGCGACATACTGCGTCAGCTCCAGGAACACGCCGAGCAATCGGAAGGTCACAGGGATTGCGACCAGCACGACGAGTTCACCTGGCATCGTCCCCATCGGATCGCGGGAGACGACCGGTGGGAGCAGGACGAGTCCGACGAGCAGAAGGGCGAAGGCCGACCAGAACACGTTGGCCTGAACAAGAAGCATCAGTGCGGCCACGAAGAGGATCCCAGTCGCGGCCCACGCAACCGGCGCGTTCACGGATCGGTAATCCAGCAGCGCCCGCAGGTCTGCCATGCAGTATTTAGGCCCGAGATGTGGAAAAACGTTGGGGAGAGTACCCCGACACTATCTGGTAATGAATCGTTATAGGTTTTCTGCTCACGCTGGGGCCGGTTCTTCGCCCGGTTCGTTCCCGACGAGTTCCACGTCAAGATGAATCCGGTCGTAGGGGAGGTACGGCCGCTTGGACTGTCCCTCGTCGACGATGAACAGTAGTCCGTAGTCCGCGAGCAGCGTGACGTCGTCGTGCACCGTCCGGTAGTCGCGATCGAGGTCCTCGGCGAGCGCGGTGATACTCTCGGCGGCACCGTCGGTGTCGATGAGTGCCCGGAGCAGTTCGATCCGTCGGTCGGTGAGGATCTTCCGCAGCTCGCCGACCTCGTAGTTCAGTCGGAGGACTTGGAAGAGTTTACCCAGGTCTTGGAGGAATGAGGCTTCGAGAAGGATACGGATCGGGACTTAGTGTACAGCGGCCGGTATCTGGCCTACGTGAAGGATGAAGTACTGCCTGTCACCATTGACCTGCTGGTTGATGAGTTGCAGTGCCGGCAGACCGACGCCTCATGGAGTTACCAGTACTTCGAGGATCACTCAGTCGAAAAGACAGTCGAGGGTTCGGGAGAATCAGTCAGGGTCCAGGTGCCTACCGAGGAACTATTGATTGCGGTCAAGCTCCACAGCGGCCGCCTCACAGACGCCCGGGACGTCGTCGCATTGATCGAAGACGCAGACCTGGAAAAAGTAGAGAACCACATTGACAGAGGGGGCTCTCTGGCACAGCATCCGTCGATGCAAGCGGCTTTCAGCGTGATCAGGCCAGTTCACACTACCGAAACCGCGTCGGTTACTCGTTCAACGCGATGAAGACGACGCTCCTGGTCGATACGGAGTCACTTGCAATTATGGACGCTCATTTCACGACGAAGAAAGCCTATGACGGCCATATTGGACTGCAGGTCTTCCGGCGGAACGCCGGAGACCTGCAGACACTCCTAGCTGACAAGATGTATTCGTGGAGCGATCTCCGGGACGCCTGTCGTGAGGCGTCAACGCGACCAGTGATCAAACACTGCGAGCAAAACGCGCTCAAGAAGGCTCACAACGCCAGGATTGACGACGATGTCTACAATCAGCGATCAATGAGCGAGACGGTGTTTGCGATGCTGAAGGACGACGGCGACGAGATTCGCTCCCGGAGCTGGCACGGCCAGTTCCGGGAGCTCACGCGCAAGTGCATCGTACATAACCTGACGCAGGCGGCGAGTTAGGGCCTCGCCGCCTGCTCCCCTTCTCCGGACGTATTCGGGAGAGGCATCGCCATCGTCCATCTCATGCTTTGTGCAGTCTCTTGTGAAACTGATGTTTT
>PXSQ01000070.1:0-3035 GCA_003022725.1 Halobacteriales archaeon SW_7_65_23
CCGGTTCGAGCCGACGTCGCCGATCAACGTCGTCTCGCCGCTGGAGAACGGGTCGTTCGACGGGCTCGTCGACGTGTTCCGCGACGCGGGCTGGTACGAGGCACCGGCGGAGTACGTCCGGTACGCCTGGGACCGGACGAGCGAGCGCTACCGCCTCGCGAGCTACGTGGGGGCAGAGACGCAGTTCGGCGTGGCCGGCCGGCTCCACGTCCGCTGCTGGCACCTGGAGGGGACCGCCTCGATCCAGGCCCACGTGGACACGCCGGCGCGGCCGAAACACGGGATCCACTCCTACAGCGAGGGGCGAGCGGCGGTCGAGGCGCTCGTCCGGGCGGCCGGCTGGCGCGTCGACGAGTCGCGGCTCGCCCTCGGTAACGACAAGCGGCCGGACCACGACGGCATGGCGAGCGTGATCCGGCGATGAGCGGGGGCGACGACGCGGCGGAGAACCCGGTCGGCGGCCCGGCGCCCGCACGGATCGACCAGTCCGACCTGGCGGCGCTGTTCGGCCGCGTGCGCTGGCGGACGGCCGTGGGCGGCGCGAGCCTCGTCGTGGCGGCCCTGCTCGTGGTTGTGGCCCTCGTGGCACCGCAGTGGCTGTTCAAAGGGGAGGCAAACGCCGGTCTCGTCCCGCTGTTCGACGGGTTCGTGGGGGTAGCGATCGTGCTCGTCGGGCTCTCGACCGTCGCGGGCGTCGGCTACGGGCTCTGGAACGGCGGGCCGGTACTGGCGTACGCAATGCCGACGCTCCCGTGGCTCATTGGGGGTGCCACCGCGGGGGGGAGCGCCCTAACCGTCGACGCAGCCCTCGCGCTGTCCGGCGGCGCCGCCGCGGCGACCGCCTCGACGTACTCGGTTCACCGGGTCGCCGGCCGGCTCACGAGCGTGACCGAGGCGGGGCTCGCGCTCGCGACCGGCGGAACAGTCGTGGCGGCCGTCGCGCTCTGGCGGGTCCGTGCCGTGGCTGGCGGGTACGCGAGCACGGGTCTCCAGGTCGCGACGGCGCTGTTGGCCGTGACGATGGTCACACTGGTGCTCCAGGTCGTGTTCACCCTCGACGACGTGGGCGACCAGCAGAGTTAGGACTCGTCGTCGTCGGACTGTTTGGACGGCCAGGTGACGCTTCCGAGGAACGGAACGCCAGTTTTCTGCGCCGCGCGGGAGATCATGTGTGCGCCGGTCGGCACCGTCAGGAACAGAAACAGGATGCCGATCAGCGAGGGGAGGCCGGCGCCGCCCGGCCCGAAGTGGACGAAGCCGGCGAGGAAGATCGTGGCCGTGCCCAGCGTCGTCGGCTTGCTGGTGGCGTGCATCCGGTTGTACACGTTCGGGAGCCGCAGCAGGCCGATCGTCCCGATCGTGAGGAACAGACAGCCGGTCGCCACGAGAACGACGATCGTCGCCTCTGTAACGGTCACCATCGGCCGGTCACCCCCAGGGCGCGCTCGGCGCGGGCGCGGGACCGAGCGCCGATCATGGCTCCCCCCATCTGGTGATGATGTCGCCCTCGGTGACGTACTTCGCGACGGTCACCGTCGAGAGGAAGCCGATGATCGCGAGCACGAGGCTGACGGTCACGAACAGCCCGCGGTCGGTCTTGATCGCGAACAGGACCGCGATGGCGACGACGTTGGTCGCGATGGCGTCGAGCGCGACGACGCGGTCCGGCACTGTCGGCCCGCGGATGACGCGGTAGCCACACAGCAGGCACAGCCCCGCGACGAGCACGAGCGCGGCGTCGATCGCCGTCGCAGCGATCCCTCCGGGGGCACTCATCGGTCGCTCCCCTCCCCCGGTCGCTCCTCGGTCACGCTCCCGCCTGGTCCGTGCTCCGCGTCCCGTTCGGGTACCGTTTTCGGCTCCGGCGGATGGTCCGGCGGGTGGACCCGGATCTCCGGCGGCGGGTCCTCCGGCGAGCGCTCCTCGTCGAAGATTTCGAGCGCGTAGTCCTCCCAGGTCCGGATCGGGTCGACGACCGCCTCGGGATCGCGGCCGTCGATCATGTGAACGTACAGCGCGTTCTCGTCGGGGTCGTGATCGAGCGTGATCGTCCCGGGCGTGATCGTGATGCTGTTGGCGATCGTCGTGATCCCGACGGCGGTCTGGACGCGCAGCGGGACCAGTATCACCTGGGGCTCGAACTGCGGTTCGATCCGCAGGACGCGGTAGGCGACGTCGAGGTTCGCGACGATCACCTCCTTGGAGAACACGACGATGTAGCCGACGACGTATGGGATCGCACTGATCGTCCCCAGGAGGTCGATCTCCTCCTCGTAGAGCCGCCGGAACACGTACGCGACCGGCAGGCCGACCGCCGTGCCCACCAGGAAGTTCCTCAGCAGCGACCGCGGGGTCAGCGCCGCGCCGCGGACGAACACCCACAGGACCGCAAAGAGGAGGCCGGCGACCAGCCAGCGGCGGACGTTCACGCGCGCCGACCCGCGGCGGTCACTCACGCGTCCTCACCCCCCTCGAGGTCGACGGCCTCGACGTACGCATCCCCGTCAATGGCGGCCTCCGCGGCCGCGTCGGCGAAGGTGTACACCGGCTCGAACCCGACGCCGACGGCGACGAGCAACACGCTCATCGTCGCGAGCACCGCGACCTCCCCGCGTTCGAGTGCGCCGGCCGCGACCGCCTCCGACTGGCTCCCCCAGAAACAGCCGATCCAGGCCCGGGTCGTGTAGACGATGGTCAGGACGGCGCCGACGAGCAGTACGCCGAGCACCGCGGCGGCGCCCGCTGTCGGCGCAGTCGCGAACCTGTTGGCCGCCGCGTCGAACACGAACAGCTTGCCGAAAAAGCCCGCCAGCGGCGGGATCCCCACCAGCGAGAGCCCGCCGACCAGGAACACGCCGGCGAACGTCGCCGAGCGCTGGCCGAGGCCCCCGAGATCCGCGATCCGCGTCGTTCCGGTCGCGTCGCGGATCGCCGCCGCCGAGAGAAAGAGCAGCCCCTTCGTGAGCGCGTGGTGCAGCGCGTAGATCAGCGCGGCGAGGATGCCCAGGTGGCGCAGCTCCGCCGAGGTGGTCGCG
>PXSQ01000070.1:3040-22275 GCA_003022725.1 Halobacteriales archaeon SW_7_65_23
ATGGCGTAGATGCCGACCTTCTTGGTGGCGCCGGCGAAGATGGCGACGATCGGCAGCGGCGCCGACCGGTACGCCGAGGGGACCCAGAACTGGAACGGCGCCAGCCCGGCTTTCAGCCCGAACGTCACGAGCAACAGCCCCGTGAGGCCGACCACCGGCGCGGTGTCGACGTCGGCGCCGGGATCGGCCAGCGCGGTCGCCATCTCGGCCATGTTCAGTGTCCCGACGGTCGCGTACAGGCCGCCGATCGCGAGCAGCATCAGCGCGCCGCCGAGGACGTTGAGCACGACGTACCGCATCGCGGCGGCGGTGTGCGTGTCGTTGCCGTAGAAGCCGACGAACACGTAGCTGGCCATCAGCATCACCTCGAACCAGACGAACAGGTTGAACAGGTCGCCGGTGAGGAAGGCGCCGGTCGCCCCGAGCAGGAGAAACTGGAGCAGCGGGTGGTAGTACGTCCGCTGGTTGGCCGGCTTGATGAACAGCACCGAAAACAGGGTGGCGTAGACGGCGACAACGGCCGTGATGGCGAGCATGAACGCCGCCAGCGCGTCGGCGACCAGGGTGATGCCGAACGGGGCGTCCCAGCCGCCGACCTGGTAGGTGAGCGCCCCGCCGTCCACGACCGTCCAGGCGAGCGCCGCCACCGCGGCCGCGTACGCGAGCGTGCCGCTGGCCAGCGTCGCGATCATCGGTCCGACGACGATCGGATCGCTCATCGTGCGAACTCCCTCACGTTCATCGTCCCGTTCTCCTGGTAGGCGCGGTACGACAGCACCAGGGCGAAGGCGGTCATCCCGAAGCTGATGACGATCGCCGTCAGCACGAGCGCTTGGACGAGCGGATCGACGGTCGCCGCGGTCTCCTCGCCGCCGCCGTGGTGCGAGAGGATCGGCACCAGGTCGTGGGTGCCCTCCTGGATGCCGCCCATCGCGATCAGGTAGATGTTCGCCGCCTGCGTGATGATCGACAGCCCCCACACCACCTTCACGAGGTCGTCACGGAGCAGCAGGAACGTGCCGAACGCGAACAGCGCGCCGACCGTCGCGGCGATGGCGAACGTCATTCGGCACCCACCACCGAGAAGATCGCCAGCAGGCCGCCGACGACGACGCAGTAGATCCCCACGTCGAAAAGCAGTGCTGTCGCCAGTTCGACCTCGCCGAACAGCGGGAGGTGGACGTACTCGAACGTCTGGCTGAGAAACTCCGCGCCGAACAGCAGCGCCCCGGCGCCGCTGGCGAGGGTCACTGCGAGCCCGAGCGTGAACAGCCGGCGGTACGTCGTGACGGTCCGGTGTTCGAAGATCCCCGTCCCGGGGTCGACGTCGCGTTCGAGTACGCTCACTTCCAGGTAGTCCAGGTCGTAGGCAACGTACACCAGTGTGAACGCCGCGACCGTGAGGACGCCGCCGATGAACCCGCCGCCGGGCAGGTTGTGCCCCTGCAGGAACAGCGAGATGGCGACCACGAGCACGATCGGCACCACCACGCGCGCGGTCGTTTTCATGATGATGGTGGTCATCGCGGTTCACCTCCCCGCGTACGCGTCATCGGGTCTCCCCCCTTCCCCGCATCGCGAGCAGCACGAGCACGGACATCGCGGCCATCGCGATGACGATCGACTCCCCGAGCGTGTCGAACGCCCGGAAGTCCGTCAGGATCACGTTGACGACGTTCGTCCCGCCGCCTTCTTTGGGGGCACGCTCGACGTATTCCTTGGCAGTGCCTGACAGCGACCCCCCGCCCGGCGGCGCGACAAGCAGCACCGAGACGAACGCGGTCGCGCCGACGACGAGCGAGAGCGCGGCGTCCCTGACGGCGACCGACACCTCGAGTTCGCCGTAGAACGCCGGCAGCTCCTCGATCACCAGCAGGAAGATCAGAAGCAGCAGCGTCTCGACGACGAGCTGGGTGAGCGCCAGGTCGGGCCCGCTGGCGAGGATGTAGAAGATTGCGACCATGAACCCGAGGATACTCAGCGTCAGCACGCCGGTGACGTGGGTGTCGGTCGCGGTCACCGAAAGCGCCGCGACGACGGCGACCCCGAGCACGAGCACCATCGCGGCCGGGACGCCCAGGCCGGCGATCGCCGGGGGGGCGCCCGTCGTCGCGTAGCCGGCGAGCGTGATCGCACACGTCCCGGCCAGCGCCCACCAGACGTAGCTGCGGATCAGCCCGGTGTGGAGCCAGCGGCGGACCCCGCCGCTGCTACGCTCGATTTCCGCGAGTAAACCGCGATACAGCGCAGTCGGGTGGACGGCCCGCGACAGCCGGTAACCCCCGTCGACGACGGCGAGCACGCGGTCGTAGGCGGGGAACAGCGCGACGCCGACGCCGACGGCGACCAGGCTCATGGCGACCGGCCCCGACAGCTCCAGCGGGAGTTCGGCGTGGACCGACACCGTCTCGCCGGCGGTCGCCGTCGCCAGTGCGCCGTCCTGGACGAGCAGGTCGATTGCGCGTTCCGGCAGAACAGTGACCAGCAGGGCCGCACCCGCGAGCAGCGCCGGCGGTGCGACGAGCGCGGGCGAAGGGCGGTGGACAGAGCCGAGACCCTCGGGGCGGTCGCCCAGAAAGAGCCAGAGGAACCGCAGCGAGTACAGCACCGTGAACACGCTGGCGACGGTGGCCGTCGCGGGGTACAGCCAGGCGAGGCCGCCGCTCGCCTCGGCGACGTCCCACGCGGCCGCGAACAGCAGCTCCTTGGAGTAGAAGCCATGCAGCGGCGGGATGCCGGCCATCGACAGCGCGGTCACGCCGGTGATCGCCGCCGTCACTGGGAGGTCGCGCCAGAGGCCGCCGAGTTCGTCGACCCGGCGGCTGCCTGCCTCGTGGGCGACGATCCCCGCCACGAGGAACAGCGCGGCCTTGAACAGCGCGTGGTTGAGCAGGTGGAAGGCGCCGGCCTCGGCGCCGTAGTGGACCTGGAAGCCGAAGGCGGCGACCATCAGCCCGAGGTGGCTGGCCGTCGAGTACGCCAGCAGCTCCTTGATATCGACGGCCCGCACCGCGATGACGGCGCCGACGGTCATCGTCGCGAGGCCGAGGCCGGCGATCAACAGCTCCCACTCGGGGCCGCCAAAGAGCGGGCGGAGCCGCCCGAGGATGTAGACGCCGACTTTGACCATCGTCGCGGAGTGGAGAAACGCCGAGACGGGCGTCGGCGCGACCATCGCCCGGGGCAGCCAGAAGTGCAGCGGCACCTGTGCGGACTTCGCCCCCGCCGCGACCGTCACGAACACGAGCGCCGGGAGGAACAGGCCGCTGTCCTCCAGCTGGGCGCTGATGCTTCCCTCGCTTGTCTCGGTGGCGAGGATGGCCGCGAGGTCGAACGTGGGATCGAACGCGCCCCCGCCGAGGACGACGCCGGCGGCGCTGGACAGAAGCAGGATGCCCACGAGCAGGCAGAGCCCGCCGCCGACGGTGATCAGCATCGCCATGCGGGCGGAGAATTGCGACTCGGCCTCGTCGGCGTGGTAGCCGATCAGGACAAAGGAGCAGACGCTCGTCAGCTCCCAGAACAGAAAGAGCACGAGCAGGTCCGACGCGAACGCGACGCCGAGGATCGACCCCATGAACGCCAGCAGCGTGGCGTAGAACCGGACGAGGTTCGGCATCCCGTGCATGTACCGCGCCGAGTACGCGAAGATGGTGACGCCGATGCCGCTGGCGAGCAGCGCAAACAGCAGCGCCCAGCCGTCGACGTAGAAGCGGACAGCGACGTCCATCGAGGGGATCCAGGGCGTCGAGACCGTCCCGCTGGTGCCCACGAGCGAGGCGACCAGGCCGAAACAGGCCGCCGCGACGGCCGCGCCGGCGTAGCCGACCCGCTCGCCGAGCAGCCGGTAGCCCAGCGGGAGCAGCGCCGCTGCGATGAACGGGAGCGCGACCGCCGTGAAGACGATCCAGCGTTCGGGGGCCATTGACTACCTGTAGCCAACGCCAGCCCAAACTTAACCTTGCATATTCGGCACAAGACTGCTCGGGGACACTGTGCCACCAAGCGCCATATGGGACGTGTGAACACTACTTTCGGTGACATGAATTGCGAAACACACTTCACCGGCAGTGGCTAGGTTCACACTGATGACTGACGGACACTATCGGTGCGACTGCGGCACAGAACTGCACTACCGGACGACCAAGCACAACGGCTGCCCGACCTGCGGGACGGTTCCGCTGCACAGCGCGGACTGATACTGTCGGACGTAATTTCATGGAGTTACGCGTCACGTTCAGCCGTTCACCCGTGCGAATACAGCCAGGAGAGTGAAGCCATATTTCGATGGAGGACTTCGCTATCGCCTTCGTCGACGAATCCATGAGGTGTGGACGCTGTCGGGGGACGGGGGTAATTGGACTGACAGCAGCGGGTAACCGGGGCTTACCGTCCGGGTGCCATTTAAGTGGCTGGGTACGCTACGTAGGCTAAGCGAGCGGTCTCCGATCTCATGGCAGGACAGGATTCAGGTGATCTCGGCGGCGACCAGCCAGTCTCGCGGGGCGACGAGGGCGGCGGCGGCCTGACGGGCTGGCTCTCCCAGACAGCGCGGGCACTGACGGGCTCGTCGCTCACAGTCACGGAGTACGACCCCAAGCGCCACGGCCGGCTGGTCACCTTCGACGGGATCGACGGGTACGAGGAGATCGACCGGTACTGGGTCAACGTCCCCTTCGCGTTCATCTCGATCAACTTCGACCCCGAGGGGACGAAACACTACTTCACCGTGGTCGAACCCAGCCTCACCGCCTTCGAGTCGGAGCTTTTAGAACGGCTGTTCGAGGACATCCGCGGGCCGCTGTTGTACCGCGAGGAGGTCGCCGACGACCCGGAGCAGGCCCTGCGCGAGGAGCTGCAGGCCCGCCTCGAGGAGTACGGCGTCAGAGCCAGCGACGAGACGTTCTACCGCCTGCTGTACTACCTCCACCGCGCCTTCCTGGGGTACGGCAAGATCGACCCGCTGATGCACGACCCCCACATCGAGGACATCTCCTGTGACGGGCCGAACCTCCCCGTGTTCGTCTACCACGATGACTACACCGACATCGAGACGAACGTCACCTTCGACACCGACGAGCTGGCGAACTTCGTCATCCACCTCGCCCAGCGCTCGGGCCGGCACGTCTCCGTCTCCGACCCCGTGGTCTCGACGACGCTGCCCGACGGCTCCCGGATCGAGCTCGCGCTCGGCGAGGAGGTGACGCCGAAAGGATCCGCGTTCACGATCCGGAAGTACGCCGACGAACCGTTCACGCCGATCGACCTCCTGAAGTACGGCACCGTCGACCGCCAGATGCTCGCGTTCCTCTGGCTGGCCATCGAGAGCAACCGGTCGCTGCTCTTTGCGGGCGGGACCGCGGCCGGCAAGACTACCTCGATGAACGCCGTCTCGATGTTCATCCCGCCACGGTCGAAGGTGCTGACCATCGAGGACACCCGGGAGCTGTCGCTGTACCACGAGAACTGGCTGTCGTCGGTCACGCGCGAGCGGATGGGCGACGCCGACATCACGATGTACGACCTGCTGCGGTCGGCGCTGCGGCACCGCCCCGAGTACATCCTCGTCGGCGAGGTCCGCGGCGAGGAGGCGATCACGCTGTTCCAGGCGATGAACACCGGCCACACGACGTTCTCGACGATGCACGCCGACTCGGTGCAGACGGTGATCAACCGCCTGGAGAACGACCCGATCAACGTGCCGCGGCCGATGGTCACGTCGCTTGACATCCTCTGGGTGCAGGTGCTCGCGCGCTCGGGCGGCGAGCGCGTCCGTCGCGCGAAGACGCTGGCCGAGATCGAGGGGATCGACCAGCGGACCGGCGAGCTCGACTACTCCAACACTTACACCTGGAACGCCAACGAGGACACGTTCGTCGAACAGAACTCCGAACTGCTCGAGGAGATCCGCGAGGAGCGGGGCTGGAGCCAGTCGGAACTGCTCGAAGAGCTGCGCAACCGCCGGCGCTTTCTCGCGTACCTCCAGCAGCGGGAGGTCAACGACTACCGTCGCTTTACCGCCATGGTCAACAAGTACTACGCCGACGCCGAGGCGGTGATGGCGCGGATCGACGACGCCGGCGTCGAACTCGACGACGAGCCATGACGGTCCACTGGCTGCTCCCGTCGGTGATCGTCGTCCTCGCGGTGGGCGCCTGGCTCGGCGGCAAGGCCAGCGAGCGGATCGCGGGCGGGCTCAACCGGATCGCCCGGGTGCTGTTCGGCCGGTTCGTCTCCCCGAGCCAGGACCGCAAGCGCCGGCTGGAGGCCGCGTTCATCGACACGACCTACCGGACCTACGCCGCCAAGACGTACCTGTTCACGCTGCTGGGGCTGGTCGCCGGCGCCGTCGCCGGGGCGTACCTGCTCGCCGGCGTCCTGGCGGTGCTCGAACCCGTCGTCCACGCGCTGTCGGGGCTGCCCAAGACGATGACGCGGCCGCTGGGGATCCACCCCGACTTCAGGCTCGTGCTGAGCGCCCGGGGGCGGTGGGCGATCATGCTGGGTGGCGGCGCGCTCATCGGCGTGCTCACCGCCCTGCTCGCGTACGTGCTGCGCTGGCGGCTGCCGGCCAATACCGCGGAGGTCCGCCGCCGGAGCATCCAGGAGGGGCTGCCCCGGACCACCGCGTTCACGTACGCTCTCTCGCGGGGCGGCATGGAGTTCCCGCAGATCCTGCGGATCCTCGGGCGCAACCGCGCGGTGTACGGTGAGGCCGCAAACGAGATGAGCGTCGCCGTCAGGGAGATGGACCTGTTCGGCCGCGACATGATCACCGCCCTCAAGCGGATGGGACGGCGCACCCCCAGCGACCAGTTCAAGACGTTCACGGAAAACCTCACGAGCGTCCTACAGAGCGGCAGCAACCTCTCCGTGTTCCTCAAAGAGCAGTACGAGCGGTTCCGCGAGGACGCCGAGGACCGCCAGAAGGAGGTGCTCGAGCTGCTCGCGACGATCGCCGAGGCGTACGTGACGATCCTCGTGGCGGGGATGCTGTTTCTCATCACGATCCTGCTGGTGTTCGGGCTGACGACGACGGACACGCTGTGGGCGCTGAAACTGCTGATCTACGTGATGATCCCGCTTGCGAACCTCGGGTTCGCCGTGTTCCTCCAGCAGAAGCTCGACGTGCTGGGGATCGCCCGGCGCAGCGGCGGCGAGGTGATCGATCGGATGACCGCGGCCACGCCGGTGTACAGCTCCCCGGAGATCGACAGCCGGCGTGCCGACGGCGGGATCGCGACCGACCGGGACAACCGTCGGACGATCGCGCTGTACGACAGGGTCAGCCGCATCAAAGAGCTGCTGCGGAGCCCGCTGCGGGCGTTCCTGTGGGATCCGGCGAAGCTGCTGTGGCTCACCATCCCGGTCGCCCTGCTGGCGATCGGCGTCCGGCTGCCCGCCGCGCTCCAGGCCGAGGGCGTCACCGTCCGCATGCTCGACGACTACCTCATCCAGTCGCTGCTGTTCGTGCTGGCGACGTACGCGATCATCCGGGAGCTGTACAAGCGGCGGATCGACCGCATCGAGGCGGCGACGCCGGAGCTGCTCGAGCGGCTGGCCAGCCTCAACGAGGCCGGCATGTCCGTCGTCGAGGGGCTCGACCGGGTCCGGGGCGGCGACCTCGGCGTGCTCTCCCCGGAGGTCGACCGGATCTGGCGCGATGTCGAGTACGGCGCCAACGTCGACGACTCGCTGATCCGCTTCGGCCGGCGGGTCCGGACCACGGCGATCACCCGCGTCGTGACGCTTTTGACCAACGCGATGCGCGCCAGCGGCGACATGGGCCCGGTGCTCCGGATCGCCTCCGAGCAGGCCCGCTCGGAGGTCAGACTCCGCGAGCAGCGCCGCCAGCAGATGTTCACCTATCTCGTCGTCATCTACGTCTCCTTCGCCGTCTTCCTCGTGATCATCACGGCCGTCAATCAGGTGCTCGTCCCCGCGCTCCCCGAGACGGTGCCGACGCCCAGCGGCGACGATGTCGCCCGCCTGGGCGCCAGCCCCGACGCGTTCACCCGCTTTGGCGACGTCAACCAGGCAGCCTACACGCTCGTGTTCTTCCACGCCGCGCTGCTGCAGGCGGTGTTCGCCGGCTTCATCGCCGGCCAGCTCGGCGAGGGATCGCTGCGGGACGGCGCAAAACACGCCGCGATCATGCTGACGGTCGCCTACCTCATCGTGGTGTTGCTCTCCAGCCCCGTCGCCTCCATCTCGGCGGAGTTCGCCGTCAGCGACGGCGACCGGGTCTCGAACGTCGAGTCGATCGAGCTCTCGGAGGGCGGGTTCGTCGCCGTCTACGACGACTCCGGCAGCGACGGCGTCGACGGACAGCTGCTGGGCCACACCGAGTATCTCCCGCCCGGAACCCACAGCAACGTGATCATCCCCTTACAGAACGCGACACTGACCGAGGAAACCGACGTCAGAATCGTCGTCCACCACGACACCGACGGGGACGAACGCTTTGGGTACACGCCGCCGTATCGCGCCGGCGCCGGGGGGGTCGACCGCCCCTACGAACCACTGTCCGACGGCGCCAGGCCGGGCGTGAGCGTCACCGTCCAGTACATCGGGTGACGGTGGCGGACGTCCTGACGTTTAGCAAGCGGAAGCCCCGTCCTGTCAGGCGGGGAGGATGTCAATCGGTCTCCAGGCGCCTGCGGATGGAGATATGGTCAGGATCAGTCGACAGTGTGGGCGGCGTCGGACAGCAGGCGCGCGCCGAGTTCGATCTCGCGTTCGGTGACGTCCAGCGGCGGGAGCAGCCGCAGCGTCCGCTCGCCACAGCCGATCGTGAGAAAGCCGTTCGCGAACGCCTGTTCCTGGATGGCGTCGCGCCGGTCGGCGGCGTCGAACTCGACGGCGAGCATCAGGCCTTTCCCGCGGACATCGACCGCGCCGGGAAGGTCCGCATCCTCGAGCAGTTCGATCATCTGCCGGCCGCGTTCGGTGGCGCTGTCCAGCAGGTCGTACTCCTCGATGGCGTCGAGCGTGAATACGCCCTGGGCAGCGGCGATGATGTCGCCGGCGCCCCAGGTCGAGGAGAGGCGGCCGCGCTCGTCGGGGAACACCTCCTCGCGGGAGATGGTCGCGCCGACCCGCAGCGCCTTCGCGCTCGCGATCACGTCCGGTTCGACCGCGTAGTGATCGGAGGCCCACCACTCGCCGGTGCGGCCGACGCCGGACTGGATCTCGTCGGCGATCAGCGGCACGTCGTACGTCGCACAGAGGTCCGCGATCTCGTCCATGAACGCCTCGCTGGGCGGGCGATACCCCCCTTCGCCCTGGAACGGCTCCAGCACCAGGCCGGCGACCCCGTCGGGGTCGACGTAGCCGGTATCGGGATCGAGCATCTGCCGGAGCGTGGAGGTGTCGTCGAAGAAGAAGCCACAGTCACAGGTCTCCTGCGTACAGGAGCGGTCGGTGCAGTAGGGCATGTCCTCGACGGCGGGGATCTCGGGGAACTGTTTGCGGTACTTCCCCTTCGACCGGTTCAGCGACAGCACGCCGAGTGTTCGCCCGTGGAACGCCCCCTCGGTCGTGATCGTGTACTTCCCGTGTGTATGGTCGAAGGCGATCTTCAGGGCGTTCTCGACGGCCTCGGCGCCGCTGTTGGAGAGGAAGACGGTGTCCATATCGTACTGCGAGGAGATGTCGGAGAGGCGGTCCATCAGGTCCGCCGGTCCGGGGATGTCGGCGTCGCTCCCCGGAGCGCCCTGTGCGGGCAGGTAGAAGTCCTGGCCGGCGATCTTCAGCGGATCGACGAGATCGAACGCCGAGAGCGGGTCGAGGATCTTGGGGTTGTTGTACCCTAGGGGGCTCGCACCGACGTGCCCGGTGAAATCCAGCAGGACGTTGCCGTCGACGTCGGTGCAGAACGGACCGATCGCCGGTTCGGTGTGATCCCAGACGAACTCACAGACGTACGTCGTCGGCGCCGCGTGGTCGTGGTGGTACTCAACGAGTGTCTCCGCTCGGTCGCCCGGGAGCTCCGTCACCTGTGGCTCCACGCTGTCTCGATCCATACAGTACGTGGACGACGCTGTGCACAAGTAAGTTACCGACCCACGTGCGGCATGGGTTGCCCGCAGGGCGCTGTTCGTCCGCATATCTTCGGTTCGCCCCGCCGCTCCAGCCACTCGCCGTCACGGAGACAGCACTGTGCAGACGTACCCACGGGGCGGGAACAGACAATCAGAGGTCGACGTACTGGTTTTCCCCCTCGCGGCGGGCCTCGATCTCCCGGCGGCCGCGCCGCGTCAGGCTGTAGAAGTTCGTCCGGCGGTCGCGCTGCCCTTTCTCGACGAGCCCCTTGTCGACCAGGGTGTCGAGGTTCGGGTACAGCCGCCCGTGGTGGATCTCCTTCTCGTAGTACTCCTCTAGCTCCTCTTTGATCGCGAGGCCGTGTGGCTCGTCCCGCCCGGCGATCACGTAGAGCAGGTCACGCTGAAATCCTGTCAGGTCGTACATTGGTAATGTCCAGCTAACAGTTATTGTCTGGATCTATTAAATATGTCGTTCGATATACGTCGGCACGCGACGTCACGGCGAGCGCGCGGTCGTTCCGCGGCGAGACGGCCCGGCTCAGTTCTCTGGAGTATTTGATAGATGGATCCGGTCGGTGGTAGGACCGGACCAGCCACCCCGCAGATACTGCCGTAAGCCGGGTTATACGTCAGGTCTGTCCCTTCGCCGTCGGCCGACGGCGCGAGGACGTATCTGCGGTATCACACATAACTCTCCGGAGAAGTCGACCGACGACGCCCGCGGTGGCTACCGTCGACGTTCCCCGAAATAATCTGATCAGCCCCCCGACAGATACGGGTATCAATCGCCTCTACTAAATAAGGAGTCGGTAGGCCCCCCGTTGGCAACCAGTCGGAACGGCATCCCGTAGTCGGAAACGGGTGCACCGTTATCCCGGGCGTCATCGGCTGCATCTCGCTGCCCACGTGCGCCGCTGGCCATCGCCGACCGGAGCTGGCCGTCGGTGACCGGGGCCGGCCGTCGGCAACCGGGGCCGGCCGTCGGCAACCGGGGCCGGCCGTCATTCCCCGGTCGCCTCGACGCGGTGCTCGACGTACTGGGTGACGTGGTCGTCCAGGCGGCGTTTGAACCCCGCCTTGCGGGCCAGGCGGTCGAGTTCGCGGGCGACGAGGCTGCCGTACTGGACGGCCTTTTTCTCCCGGAATGCGAGCCGGTCCGGGAGCGCGTCCCGGGCGGCGAGCCGGAGTGCCCACTTACGGTCGCCCCGCGGCGTCACGAGCAGGTCGCCGGGCAAGGCGAGCGCGGCGCGGACGACCCGGTCGTGCAACAGCGGCGTGACGGGCGTGACGCCCGCGGCCTGGAGCGCGAGGGTGTCGCGTTCGAGCTGGTCGGGCAGCGTTCCGAGCAGTTCGCGGCGTGCGCCACGGACGGTTTCGGCGTCGACCCGCGGGTCGGTCGGGGCGCGTGCGACCTTCGCGTAACCACCGAACAGTTCGTCGGCGCCCTGGCCGAGCGTGAGGCGGTCGAACCCGTCCGCGGTCACCCGTTCGGCGAGGACGAACAGCGGCAGCGCGATCCCGACGTCCATCGCGTTCGTCCGCCCGGTGGCGCGCGCGACCTGCGGGACGGCGGCGGCGAGGCGGTCGTGATCCAGTTCGACGGTGCGCAGTTCCAGGTCGAGGCGGTCAGCGGCCGACCGCGACGCCTCGAGGTCGTAACTCCCGGGAAACCCCACCGTGTAGGCAGGCACGTCCAGGTGCGCGGCGAGCAGCGCGGAGTCGACGCCGCCGGAGAACGCGACCGCCAACCCCTGGGGTTCGACGGCCCCGAGCGTCCGGTCGACCGCGGACTGGACGGCCGACACCGCGTCCGCGGTCGCCGTCGCCGGCTCGGGATCGGGATCGGGAAGGTGCCAGACGCGCTCGGTTTTCGATACATCCCGGACGTGGCCGGCGGGGACGCGCTCGGGTCGCTCCAGTTGCTGTGGGTCGTGGCTCCACGTCCCGTGATCGGTCGCCTCCGCGAACAGCGGCACCCGGCCGAGGACGTCCCGGACCAGGCGGCCGTCGACGGCGCCGGCGAACCCCGCCGTCCCCGGGAGGGGATCGCCGCTGCTGAGCGCCTCCCGAACGGTCGCGGCGTCTGCCCCGGTGAGCGTCATTGGTAACGGCGGAAGGGATTGCCTCGGGGTTAGTGACAAACGGGCAAAAGCGGCGCGGTCAGTGACCGAACGGCCAGCCGTGTGGGCCACTCTCCGGCGGGCAGGGCAGCGAGGCCGGACCAGGCCGACTCGTCCGAACACGTTCCCGTCAAGCATTAACCCCCTCGGAGGGAAGAGTCAGCTAGATGGTCCGTGACCCGTTCGCGGACGACGAGGATCCCGATCTGCAGACCGTCCTGGACGCGCTCGATGACCCCGACTGCCGGAAGATCGTGGGCGTCCTCTCCGAACCCATGACCGCGGAAGAGATCTCCGAGGCGGCCGACATCCCGCTGTCGACGACCTACCGGAAACTCGACCGCCTGACGGAGGCGTCGCTGCTGGAGGAGGGGGTCGAGCTCCGGTCGGACGGCCAGCACGCCAGCCGGTACGTCGTCGCGTTCGACGAGGTGAGCATCGGGCTCTCGGAGGACAGGGAGTTCGGCGTCGACATCTCGCGGCGGCCTGATCACGTATCTGTCGCTCAAGGCGTACCGCCGGACCCAGGCCAGGTCGCTCGCCGCGCTCGCGGTCGGCTTCGGTATCATCACGCTCGGCACGCTCGTCGCCGGTGCGGTCGACCAGCTGCTGGCCGCCGACTTCCTGCTCGGCCTGCTCGTCGAGAGTGCGCTGATCACGCTCGGGTTCGGCGTCATCGTCTACTCGCTGTACACGACGGGGTGACGGCGCTTGACCTCTGGTGGGGTCCCGTCAGAGGAACCCGAGGTTCGCCGCCGAGAGCAGCCCCGCGTTGACGAGGAGGAGCGCCGCAAGCAGCGACGCGACCTGGAACAGCCCCCCTTGCGAGTTCAGCAGGCTCTCGCTCGTGTGTCGGACCCCGGCCATGTGCCCCCCCGTGAGGAACAGGACCAGCGCGCTCGTCCGGGAGACGGTCGTGAGTTTGCCCGCAATCGTCGACAGCGGGGCGGCGTTGAGCGTCCCGTCCCGCGCCAGCGGGAGCACCGCGAGGCTGACGAACAGGACGCTCCCGGTCCAGAATCCGGCGAACAACGAGTGAACCGCGTACGACGTCACTTCGACTGGCTCCATGGCTGGCGCTGTGCGTTCCAGCTACTCAAACAGTCCGGTCTCGACGGACGGTGATCGCGCGGAGAACAGCTCCGATATGACCGAGCCGAGCGGTGAATACACATCCGGCGAACGTGCCAGTCAGTAACTGTTTGTGTGTGTATAGTTCACACTACCCGTGTCGACGGAACACACGTCTGAGGCCCGCTGTCCGGCGTTCGGGCAGGGATATATGTTAACGGCTCTCAGAGTAACATTATAATCCTCCAGTTTATAGGCTAATGTGACCATGAAAAAGCAGGAGCTCATTCACCTCCACGGTCTTCTCGCCCAGGTACAGAACCACTACGAGGAACAGACCGGAAACACAGTAGAACACGACCGATACACGGCACTCGGAGTACAGCCGACATCGATTCACAAGTCGAAAACCGATCACAAGGACGCTGTTTTTGCGCTCGCGAACGGGATTACGTCGGAGATGACCGACGAGGAAACCGAGCGCGTCTCCGCTGCTGCTGACTGATTTTTTACGTTGTGGCTCCCCCGGACACACCCCGGAGTCCAGCAACGGGTGCCGACAAGAATTGACGGAACCGAAAGCTACCGCTGCCCGGTCGTAGCCGGCAGGCGGGGGGTCACTCGTCGATCAGTTCTTCGAACTCCGGCAGGACCTCGTCCTCGTCGCCGCCGCGCTCGGTGCGCTCCGTCACGTCCTCGGCCTCGCCGTGCTCGTCATCGTCGACCGACTCCTCCTCGTCGGCCTCCTCGGTCGCCGTCTCGACGTCGTCCTCGGCTTCCTCGTCGTCCTCATCGTCCTCGTCGTCTTCGAGCACTTCGATTTCGAGGACGTCGAGCGGGATGTTCGAGAGCCGCTGGCCGATCTCCTTGCGGGCGATCCGCGAGGCGTGTTCCTTGCGTTCGACGTTGAACACGGTCATCTCGAGTTCGAGCGCGACCAGGCTCTCGTCGGCTGCGATGAACGCGGGGTCCAGCTCCTCGCCGCAGTGTGGGCACGACCGCTCTCCCATGTTGATCTCGACGTAGTTGAGGTCCGGGTTCAGCATCTCGCCGGTCTTTGAGATGGCAATCCGGACCGCCTCGTCGGGTGTCTCCACGTCGTACACGGGCACAGCGGCTTCGACGACAACTCTGCAGTTCATATGTGATGGTTCAGTGGCAATCAATATGAAGCTTGGCCATTGTTTGCGGCTCCCACGGGGCCTACTCCGAACCCTTCCGACCGCTGTCACTGGATTGTTCTCGCAAGTCGTGGACGCGCCGGGCGGTCTCGCGGCGTCGCTCCGTCCGGACTCGAAACGGTCAAGGGGTCGCTGCCCTGTCGGTGTCCCATGGAGTCGGGACGGATCGAGACGGGTACGCTTCCGGGAGGGTTCGACCTCCAGTCGACGCTGGAGAGCGGGCAGTCGTATCTCTGGTGGCGGGCCGACGGCGCCGACTAACGGCTGGTACTGTACGACGACCAGAGCGACCGGGGAGCCGGCGGCGATCCGCGTCCGCCAGCACGACGGCGCCCTCGAGTGGGAGGCGACCGCCGACGCCGGACCAGTCCTGCGCGAGCGCCTCCGGCTCGACGACGGCCTCGACGCAATCCGGGCGGCGACGCCCGACGACTCCCTGATCGAGGCGTCGTTCGACGCCTACCCGGGGATGCGCCTGGTTCGGGACCCGCCGTTCGCGTCGCTGATCTCCTTTATCTGCTCGGCACAGATGCGTGTCTCGCGGATCCACGCCATGCAGCAGTCGTTGCGGGAGGCGTTCGGCACCCAAATCCAGTTCGATGGCGAGACCTACCATGCGTATCCGACGCCGGAGCGACTGGCCGCCGCGACCGAGGCCGAACTGCGCGACCTCTCGCTGGGGTACCGTGCGCCGTACGTCAAGCGGACCGCCGAGATGGTCGCCGACGGCGACGACCCGGGGGCGATCCGCGGCGAGCCCTACGAGGCGGCCCGCGAGTCGCTGACCCGCTACGTCGGCGTCGGCGAGAAAGTCGCCGACTGCGTGCTGCTGTTCTCGCTGGGGTACCTCCAGGCAGTGCCGCTCGACACCTGGATCCGCAAGACGATCGCGGAGTACTACCCGGACTGTGACCGGGGTAGCTACGCCGACACCTCCGGCGCCATCCGCGAGCGCCTCGGCGGCGAGTACGCCGGCTACGCCCAGACGTACGTGTTCCACTACCTCCGGCACGGCGGCGAGGTCGAACAGCGGGCGTGACGGTCGCGCTGGCCTGGTCGGGCGCCACCGAGAGGATCGCCTCCCGTTCGGGCGTCTCGATCGCCTGGACTGATAGTGTTGATATACAGTACGTGAGAAAGTGGGATACCCGAGACATAGTCGTCTTGGGCTTTAGGGTAACGTGTGAGAGCCAGGGGCCGGATTTGAACCGGCGATGATCCGCTCTGCAGGCGGACGCGTTAGGCCGGACTCTGCCACCCTGGCGCATCCCAATCTTCCCCGCTGGAGCGCTTAAGCCCATCGGAGTCGCTCTACAGCTGCGATCGCAACGTCTCGTTCATCGCCTCGACTGGTGCATCCTGCCCAGTCCACCGCTCGAACGCCTCGACACCCTGGAACAGCAGCATCCACGCGCCGTCGATGGTCGTCGCCCCCGCCGCCCCAGCGTCCCGGAGCAACCGCGTCTCTAGCGGCGTGTATACTGCATCGAGCACCGCCAGGTCGCCGCGCAGCGCGTCGGCGGGAGCCGGCGACTGATCCTCCTCCATCCCGACGCTCGTCGCGTTGACCAAAATGTCCGCGTCCCCGAGCAGGTCCGGCAGCGCGTTCAACTCGTGTCCCTCCGCAGTGCCCGACACAGCCCCGGCGTCGCTCACGTCGGCTGCCAGTGCCGTCGCTTTCTCGACGGTCCGGTTCGCGATGCGCACTGTCATCCCCTCGTCAGTCGATCGTGTTCACCGCACCGATCCGTGATGCCAGGTCGTCCGGTTCCACGGCGTCGAGCACGTCCTGTTTGAACGGGATGGTGACATTGAGTCCGCGCACTCCCAGCGTCGCGGCGCTCTCGACTGCTGCCGCACCCGCAGGTTCGGCCGGCTCGAAGGTAACATACCGCGCGTCGATGTTCAGGGCGTCGTAAGCCGCCTCGTGCATCGGCGGCGACAGCGAGTGTTCGACCGGATTGCCGATCAGTCCGTACACGTCCATGCGTTGGGGTTCGCACGCAACGGCAAAAGTCCACGTAGTCGCAGTGCCCGTGGGACGCGACCGTCACAGAGCAGGGTCGCGCCGGCAGTCACCCATCGAGCGGGATCACGAGGTCCTCGCGGTCCGGTTCGCGATGCGAGCTGAACGTGACGCGTGACTCCACGAAATTACGTCCGACAGTATCACAACAAGCAGTATCAGTCAGCGAGGACGAGTCGGACCGTGTTCTCCCGCTGGTCGACCCGCACGCTCCCAGTGGCGTACCTGCGGTCGGCACTCGGCTCCGTGGTGGCCGTCAGTACCACGTAGCTGTTGCCCGTCTCGAGCCCCTCCCTGGTGGCTGGAACCGTCACGAACCTGCCGTCGCTGTCGGTCGCACCGACGAACGTCGGGGTCGGGATGGCGTCGCGTTCGGCGGGATCACCTCGATGGAGGTGCCGCTGCCGACGACCGCCGGCATGCTGATCACCTTCGCGCCGACGACGCGGAGGTTCTCGCTGGCGATCGAGTCGCCGGTCGTGTGCTCGATCACGACCGTCTCGCCGGTCTGGCTGGCGTCGAACGCCACTGTCGCAGTTCGCCCGGTGTCCTCGTTGCCCAGTTCGAGCATGAGATACGTCCCCGACGCTGTCAGCACCGCCCCGATGGCGATGAAGATGATCATCCCCGTTGTCGAGGGAGCCCGCGATCGGCCCCGCCGCACCCACCTGTCATCGCTGTCCTCATTTGCCGCTCGCTGTATTAAGTCCCGTGGCCGTTCTCGTCCGTGATAGGTGCAGTCGGTGTGTCGAAGCAAGCCCTCGCCCGTTCAGTCCGCCAGGGGTGGTGGTTGCGTGGCCAGTAAAACTCCTGGAACAGGCGGGTGGCAGAAACGCGGTGGGTGGTCGACATTCGACACCCCCGTCATCGGTCGTTTTGCCCAACTAGTCACGCGCGAGGTACGATCGGGTCGGGGGACGGGGACGGGTCGCCGTGTGCCGATGTCTCGGATTCGATAACATTGTCTGACGTACGTTTATAGTACCGGAGGCGTCTCTGGGATATATGTGCGGCAACAGAGTCGAGGAGCTCGAATCGCGAGTCAAGGAACTCGAGGCGTCGGTGGAGGGGCTCACGGACGAACTCGTCGAGTGCAAGGTCCGGCTGCGCGAGCTGGAGGACGCCATCGACGAGGACCTCGGGTTCGTCCCCGGGGGACAGCGATATCATCATCGCGTGAGGCCGGCCACCCTCCGCGAGCACCCCTATGCACATCAAAGAGCTCATCCTCGACAACTTCAAGAGTTTCGGCCGGAAGACCCGCATCCCCTTTTATGAGGATTTCACGACTGTCACCGGCCCGAACGGGTCCGGCAAGTCCAACGTCATCGACTCGATCCTCTTTGCGCTCGGCCTCGCCCGCACGTCGGGCATCCGCGCCGAGAAGCTGACGGATCTGATCTTCAACCCCGGCCACCAGGAGGGTGAGTCCTTCCAGGGCGAACGCGAGGCCAGCGTCGAGGTCGTCCTGGACAACGGCGACCGGACGCTCGACCGGGCGCAGGTGGTCAACGCCGCCGGCACCGAGAAGATCGGCGACGTCGACGAGATCGCGATCAAGCGCCGTGTCAAGGAGACCGAGGAGAACTACTACTCCTACTACTACATCAACGGCCGCTCGGTGAACCTCTCGGACATCCAGGATCTGCTCTCGCAGGCTGGAGTGGCCCCCGAGGGGTACAACGTCGTGATGCAGGGCGACGTCACCGAGATCATCAACATGACACCGGGGGCCCGCCGGGGGATCATCGACGAGATTGCGGGGGTGGCGCAGTTCGACGCGAAAAAGGAGGACGCTTTCGAGGAACTCGACGTGGTCGAGGACCGCATCGAGGAGGCGCAACTGCGCATCGAGGAAAAACAGGACCGCCTCGACCAGCTCAAAGACGAACGCGAGACCGCCCTCCAGTACCAGGAGCTCCGCGAGGAGAAAGAGACCTACGAGGGCTACCGGAAAGCCGCCGAACTCGAGGACAAGCGCAAGGAACTCGGGGACGTCAAAGACGAGATCGCGGATCTGGAGGAGACGCTCTCCGAGCGGCAGTCGACCCTCGACGAGCGCCAGGGCGAGGTGATGCGCCTGGAGGAGGAACTCGAGGAACTCAACGAGGAGATCCAGTCCAAGGGGGAAGACGAGCAGCTGGCGATCAAGCGGGAGATCGAGGAGATCAAAGGCGATATCTCCCGGATCGAGGATCAGATCGAAGCCGCCGAGGAACGCGTCGAGGCCGCCGAGAACGAGCGCCGCCAGGCGTTCGTCAAGATCGACCGCAAGCAGGAGACGATCGACGACCTGGAGTCGGAGATCCGCGAGACCAAGGTCACCAAGTCGTCGGTCGCCGCGGATATCCAGGAGAAAGAGGCGGATCTCGCCGAGGTCGAGGCGAAGATCGACGAGGTCGGCGAGGAGTTCGAGGAAGTCAAAAACGAGCTCCAGGAGCGGAAGGCCGAACTGGAGGAGGCCAAATCGGAGAAAAACGACCTCCAGCGCGAGCAGGATCGCCTGCTCGACGAAGCTCGGCGCCGGTCGAACGAACAGCGCGAGACGAAAGAGGAGATTGAAGAGGCAAAAGAGCGGATTCCCGACCTCGAGGACGAGATCGACGACCTCCAGCTGGAGCTGGAGAAGGCCCAAAAGAACCGCGAGAGCATCGCCGAGGTAGTCGACGACCTGCGGGCGGAGAAACGCGACCTCGGGGCGGAGATCGACGACCTAGAGGACGAGATCAGCGCCGCCCAGCAGGAGTACGCCGAACTCGAAGCGAAAGCCGGCCAATCCGGCGACACCTCC
>PXSQ01000071.1 GCA_003022725.1 Halobacteriales archaeon SW_7_65_23
GGGAGTTGGGACGGCATGGCGTAACTGAATCACGTCTGGCTGTCTATCTGCGGAGACAGACCCGTTCCGCCTGGATTCTCAATTCGAGTTTTCACGTACTTACAGCTACCAGTATCAAATCGGAAGTGAGAGCCGCGTCGTCGGGAGGTTCCGTTCGGCGTCCCAGACGACGAGTTCCGTCACAGCCCAGGTGACGGGATCGATCGAGCGGTTCGCCAGCTGTTCGGCTCGCTCCGGCGAACCGCCGCGTGCGATTGTCACGTGCGGCACGTAGTCCGCTCCTTCGATCCCCTCGACGGGATCGAACTCCGCCGCTAACGTTCGGTGGATCGCCACCAGTTCGGGCGACTCGACCGTCAGATAGACGACAGGTGACGGGCCGGCGGCCGCGTCCCGGAACAGGTCGACGCCCGAGACGCGCACCTCGAACGGTGGCTGCCCACGGAGGTGCTCCCGGACGCGCGCAGTGAGCAGCGAGAGGTCCGAGTCGTCTCCGAGGCGTTTCGCGATCAGTGTATGCTCTTCACGCGCTCGTGGGCGCGCCTCCGGAAGGTCCATTGCTAAGTCGGCAGCAAGGCGGGCGACGTCGGCGGGCACGGGGACGTTGAGGCTATACACGCGATCAGATGCGGTCCAGGAACCACAGGATGATCAGCGCCGCGATGATCAGCCCGAAGATGTTCGTGAACGGTCCGAGCAACGCTCCGAGGAGGCCGAACACCAGGTCCAGGATCCCTAAGACCAGCCACACCAGTATCAGCACCAGGATGATCTGCAGGAGGGTCTCGACCTCGATTTTTCCGCGCACATCCGGGCTTGACAGCCCCTCGGCCAAAGACCTTCTGGCTACGTTTCATAGTGATTGTTGTGATTATTTTCGGAGTCGAATCGCATTCTCGGGTGTTTCACGGGCTGACACCGGAGTCTGATGGGTCGACAGCGGTAAAGACTCACAACAGTCACTATCAGGGCCGAGAGTGGTCCTGATACTGGTGGCTGTCATTCTTTTACTCACCAGTCTCTGCTATACTGGTGGCTGTACGTACGTGAAAACTCGAATTGAGAATCCAGGCGGAGCGGGTCTGTCTCCGCAGATAGACAGCCAGACGTGATTCAGTTACGCCATGCCGTCCCAACTCTCGTTGTTCGGGTCATGACACAGCCGATGGACTGTCCTGGCACTGGACGGACCCGATCTCGCGGTGGCGCCTGCGCCGTGCGGGGTTCGGGATCGGCCAGATGCGTTCACGCTGGTAGATGGCCTGTTATACAGCCAGACGTGATTCACTCACGCCGTGCCGTCCCAGATCTCGTTGTTCGGGGCATGACACAGCCGATGGACTGTCCTGGCCCTGTACGGAATCACGTTTGGCTGTACAAATCCGCAACCCCACGCTACCCGCGACAGCGGAGGCAAATGTCTTTTGGCCGCCGAATGCCTCGTACAAATGCCTTCTGGCTCCGGGGTCACAGGAACACATTTGACGCAGCAATACGAATCCATTTGTAATGGAGCGGACCGGCGGTACAGCGATACGGGGCTTGCTGATCTGTCTGACTTGCGTGGCGCTGCTCGTTGCGCTCGGGGGGGCCAGCCTCGGGCAACAGTACGGAGCACCCGGCGAAGGAACCGATCCACTAGCGGCCGAAGCACAGGTACAGGCCGGGGGGCCGCCGGAGATCGAGATCGACGCCGACGACATCACGATGCGCGTCGAGCTGCACGAGAACGGGACGGGGCAGATGGAGATCGAGTACACGATCAGGCTGGACAGCGACGCCGACAGGGATGCGTTCGAGGAGATCCAGTCGGAGATCGAGGCCAACCAGTCGGCGTACCTCGACCCGTTCAAAGAGCGGATGAACCGGACGATCGGCGCTGCCGAGGAGACGACGGGCCGTGAGATGGCGGCCCGGGAGTTCGGTATCACCACCGAGAGCGAGAGCCAACCCCAGACAGAGCTGGGTCACGTCAAGTTCAAAGTCGAGTGGAGCGGGTTCGCGGACGTCGGGGATGGGAGGATCCGGGCGGGCGACGCGGTCGACTCGCTGTTCCTCGACGAAAGCGAGACTCTGGAATTCCGCTGGCCCGCCGACTACGGGATCGAGTCTAACGATCCCCGGCCACAGCAGACCGACGCGGAACGGATCGTCTGGCGCGGCCCGATCGACTTCGAGGCCGGCCAACCGCGGGTCGTGCTCTCGACGTCGGCGTCAGACGGGGGGACCGGCGGCGACGGTGGATCCGGTGACGGCGGAACCGGGACCGCCATGCTCCCGCTCCTCGGCGTCGCCGGCCTGATACTCCTCGCGGCTGTGTCGGGTTTTGCGCTGTTCGTCCGGCAAACGGAAGGGGCGGACGAGGAGGCGACTGAAACGCCGGCCGGGGCCGACGCGACGCCCCCGGCGGAGCTGTTGAGCAACGAGGAACGGGTCCTGCAGTTGCTCCAGCAGAACGGCGGCCGCATGAAACAGAAGCAGGTCGCAGAACAGCTCGACTGGACGGCGGCGAAGACGAGCCAGGTCGTCAGCGACCTGCGGGATGACGACGAGGTCGACTCATTCAGGCTCGGCCGCGAGAACGTGCTGACGCTGCCGGAAGTCGACATCGAGAGTGGGACGGCGGACCGCACCGATACGGGCGACGGAGGTGACTCGAATGCAGAAACTGGCGCGTGATCGCTACACGGTGGTGGGGCCTCAGGCGGGTTCTTCGACGAACCCCCACCGCGAGCGCCTGGTATCAGGAACTGAGCCCGGCGGTGGGCAGGGATTAATCCGGCTTAATCCGGGACGATTGGGCTTTAGCAAGGAGGGTTTATACGATGAACGGGGATAAAGAGGAAGATACGATGCGACGGATGACGCTCATCGGCGTCGTTGCGATCGGGCTGGCGCTGCTAGTCACAGTGCCGGCGGTCGGAATGGCGACGTTGAGCGACTCGGGAGCAGCCGAGCAGGCGTCGAACGCGACGGCACCGGGCGAACGACTGGCAGGTGTGGTCGGCGTCCAGCAGGCGGAGATCGAGGCTGGGCTCGAACACCGGGCGTTCAACATCCGGCTCCAGCGGGCGGCTTCAGAGGCGGAGCAGGCCGATACCGTCAGCGAACAGGTCAGAGACGTCGAGACGCGGATCGAGGAACTCGAACAGCGCAAGGACGAACTCGAGGCGATGCGGGAGGCCGGTGAGATCAGCGAAGGCCGCTATCGGGCGGAGATCGCACGGGTCGCTACCCAGATCGAAGCGCTCGAGACGCTCAGCAACCAGTCCGCCCGCGCTGCGGGCGAACTCCCCGCTGAGCTGCTGGAGGAGCGCGGGGTCAACGTGACTGCAATCCAGACGTTGCAGGAGCGCGCGAACGAACTCTCGGGTGGAGAGGTCGCTGAAATCGCCCGCGACATCGGCGGAGGGCCACCGGAGGACCTCGGTCCGCCCGTGAACCAGACGCGGGGCCCGGACAACGAAACCGTGCCGCCGGGCCAGGGCGACGACACACCAGGTGACGACCCACCGAACGAGGATCCGCCTGGCGACGACCCTCCCGGTGACGATCCGCCTGGCGATGATCCGCCTGGCGATGATCCGCCTGGCGACGACCCGCCCGGTGACGACCCGCCTGGCGATGATCCACCCGGCGATGATCCGCCCGGTGACGACCCGCCTGGCGATGATCCGCCTGGCGATGATCCGCCTGGCGATGATCCGCCTGGCGACGACCCACCGAACGAGGATCCGCCTGGCGACGACCCTCCCGGTGACGATCCGCCTGGCCCGAACGAGGATCCGCCCGGTGAAGACCCACCTAGTGACGACCCACCCGGTGACGATCCACCCGGTGACGATCCGCCTGGCGACGACCCTCCTGGCGACGATCCTCCTGGTGACGACCCGCCTGGCGATGACCCTCCCGGTGACGATCCGCCTGGTGACGACCCGCCTGGCGACGATCCACTCGACGACGAGTACAGCGGGTGACGATCTCTTCTCGCAGCCTGGACCCTCACAAGCTGCTATCCGATTTCCACACAACGCCACGTAGGAACAGACCGAATTATCTGGAAACAGGCGCACGACCCCTCCCTCAAGGAGTGCCGGGCTTCCGGCCCCCGGCGGAAGCACAATCCCCGTCCTCAACCCAGGCCCATCGCGCCGAGGGAGGGCGGGGAGGATGTCAAGCGTTGTTCATCCGACGCTTCTGTCGCGTCCCACAGACACGGCACTCGCTGACTCTGTAGGGTTCGCGCGAGAACTCCGCGTTCTGGGCCTTGCGGCTCTCTGTCAGAATCTGCACCTCCACATCGTGTGGTGTCGACCGGCCACAGTGCTCACAATCCTCCGTAACGTCCGAAACTGGACTGTCTGTCGTTGCCATCGTATTATTCCCCTGGTGTAGCCACCGCATAAACCGGCACGACGATTGCCCCCGATTTGACTGGTTTAACGCCAATAAACCGTCGAAAATACCCCGCAGAACACCGCATACGGCCTATTATGGGAGTATTCCGCGATAACCCGAGGTGGCGGATGAACCGGCCGTAAACGGCCGATAGATTTAAATATGAGTTTTGATCGCTGTGGTTTCGGATCGAACGTGATGGAGTCGGAAAGGAGAGTTTGGCCGAGAAGATGAGCCATTTACCCGACGGGGACCCAGGCGAACACATGGACCAGGTGTACGCACCGTGGCGGATCGAGTGGATCGAGCGGTCACAGCCCCCCGAAACGACCGAGGACTGTGTATTCTGTGGGTTACCCGACCAGGAGACCGACCGCGAGAACAACCTGCTGGCGCGCGGCGAGAACGCCTACGTCCTGCTCAACAACTATCCGTATAATCCGGGACACGCGATGGTGATTCCGTACGAGCACACCGGAGAGTACCGTGATCTGGACGACGAGTCGCTGCTCGCCAAGGAACGACTCGTCCAGCGGACGATCGACGCACTGGAGACGGCGATGGCGCCGGACGGGTACAACGTCGGGTACAACCTCGGTGGGGACGCGGCAGGCGGGTCGATCGGCGATCATCTCCACGCGCACGTCGTGCCACGGTGGAGCGGCGACACAAACTTCATGCCGACGATCAGCGACACGACGGTGATCGTCGAGGCCGTCGCGGACACGTACGACCGGTTGCACGAAGCGTTCGGCGAGCAGGACGGTGTCGAACGGCGCGACCCGTCGGATGCCGTCCGGATCCTCGAAGAGTGATCCGAGGGGATTCGCGAACACATTTACAGGACGCCGCGCAAGGAAGAGGCATGAACGCGCGAAACCCGCCGGAACCCGGGTGGTTCGTCGGGGTCGAGCCCGGCGACGTGGAGGCTGTCGCCAGGGGGATCAGGGACGGCCACGCCACCGAGTCCAGTGATTGGCCGGGCCGGGCGCTCGAATCAGGCTTCGCCGAAGACGAGGAGGAGTACTACGAACTGCTGCACGGGGCGACGATTCGGGCTGCCCGAGCCGAGGTCGCGCGCCGAGAGAGCGCTGACGACCGACAGCTCGCACATGCGATCAGGGCGCTCGACGACTGCACGCGAACCAGCAACGAAATCGCCGAACGCGTCGCCGAGTGGGCCGGTACCCACGACGAGGACGCGCGGGTCGACATGGAGTACGTCCGAGAAGTGGCGGAAGGAGCGGGAGAGGACCCAGTCGAACAGCGGCTCTCGGCGCTCGCTACGCGCACGGCCGAACTCGACGACGAGGCCGACGAACTCCGGAGGTTCGTCGAGCGGTCCGCGCCGGACGTGGCCCCGAACCTCTCCGCACTGGCGGGGCCGGTGCTCGCGGCGCGGCTGATCTCGCTCGCCGGCGGCCTCGAAGCGCTCGCACGGATGCCCTCGGGGACTGTCCAGGTGCTCGGGGCGGAGGACGCGCTGTTCGCCCACCTTCGCGGGAACGCACCGTCGCCGAAACACGGCGTCATCTTCACCCACGAGGCCGTCCGAGGGACAACCAGGGAGCACCGCGGCTCCGCGGCGCGGGCGCTTGCCGGCAAACTGACGATCGCCGCACGCGTCGATCACTATAGCGGCGACTACCGCCCGGAACTGGAGGCCGAGCTGGCCGACCGGATCGAGCGCATCCGCGCTCGTGATGGGGCATGACGCTCCCGGAGGGGGTCGAGCACCGTTCAATCGGCGGCGAAACTGGACTTGCGACGCGTGGCGACCCGGTGTACGGCGAACCGACCGACGGCGAGTGGCGGCGCTGGGACCCACATCGGTCGAAACTGGGTGCGATGCTGACCAAGGACATCGACACGGGACTCGCTGGCGACGACACCGTGCTGTATCTCGGGGCTGCGAGCGGGACGACCGTCAGCCACGTCGTCGACTTTGCCGGTCCGACCTACGCGGTCGAGTTCGCCGCTCGACCGATGCGGGACCTGCTTTCCGTCGCAGAGAGTCGCGACCGGCTGTTCCCCCTCCTGAAAGACGTCCGCAGTCCCGAGACGTACGCCCACGTCGTCGAACCTGTCGACGCCATCGTTCAGGACGTCGCGACCCGTGGGCAAGCGCGAGTGGCGGTCGAGAACCGCCAGTTTCTCCACGACGATGGCCAGCTCGTCCTCGCGATCAAGGCGCGCAGTGAGGACGTGACACGCGATCCCGAGGCGGTCTTCCAGGACGCGATCGAGACGCTCGAGGAGACCTACGAGATTCTCGCGACCGAGCGGCTTGAACCGTACCACGACGACCATCTGGCCGTCGTTGCCCAGCCAGAGTAATCGGCAATGGTGGAGTCCAGTATCGCCGTCTTGCTGTTCGCTCTCTTCATATTGCAGTATCCGGCTGCCCTGCTCGTCAGGCTCGATGCGAAACGCTTGAACATCGAGACTCCGGAGCAGTGGCGACTAGCTGTCGTCTTTCTGTTTTTGGGCTGGATTGTAGTGGCGGTCTACCTCTACAGGCGCGACGAACTGGCGGATCACGGCAATTGACCCGGGGCCTGCAGTCAACTGGTCGTCAGTGACGGCGATTCCGGTATCGTCACAGCCTTTACCGACGAAAACCGCGATCATCAACTTGATCTCGTTCACGTCGGTCGGACACTTGATTA
>PXSQ01000072.1 GCA_003022725.1 Halobacteriales archaeon SW_7_65_23
ATCGTCCAGACGTTCTCCGGGCGCCGCCTCGTGGGCCGCAAGTGGTTCGTCATCGCGATGGCGCTGGTGGCGATCCAGAGCTTCATCGTCTGGATGCACCACATGTTCCTGACGACGATCAACCTCCCGATCAAGACGATCATGATGGTGACGACGATCGGGATCTCGCTGCCCTTTGACCTGATGGTGTTCGCGCTGATCTACACGATGATCAAAGGGCGGGTCCGCTGGAAGACGCCGTTCCTGTTCGTGCTCGGTGCGCTGCTGATCTTCATCGTCGGCGGGATCACCGGCGTGTTCCTCGGTGCGATCGTGCTCGACTACTCGTTCCGGGGTACCTACTGGGTGGTCGCACACTTCCACTACGTGATGGCGTCGGGCGCCGTCGCGCTGATCGGCGCGCTGTACTACTGGTACCCGAAGATCACCGGGAAAATGTACAACGAGTTCCTCGGGAAGCTACACTTCGTGGTGGCCTTTGTGAGCTTCAACCTGCTGTACTTCCCGATGTTCGTCGTCTGGGAGACCCCCCGGCGGATGTTCGAGTACAGCGCCGGCTTCACGCTCTGGCACCGCGTCGCCTCGGTCGGCGCCGTCCTGTTCGCGGCGTCGTTCGTGATCATGATCTACAACCTGTTCATGAGCCTCTACAGCGACCGGGTCGTCGACGACAGCCCGTGGGCGTACACCGGGTCGACAGAGTGGGCGGTGCCGTCGCCGCCGCCGACAGAGAACTTCCCCGGGACCCCGTCGTTCACGTCCGGGTCGCTCCGGTTCCTGGAGGGGCCGGAGGCGACCGACGGCGGCGTCGAGGCCGACGAGACCGCACCCGACGGCGGCCAGGTGACGGCGGCCGCCGACCACGGGCACGAGCCCCACCCCGACCACGCGAGCTGGTGGCCAGTGTTCGCCGGCAGCGCCGCGCTGCTCGCCGGTCTCGGGCTTTCAGGCCTCTCGCCCTCGCTGTTCATCTGGCCGTTCCTGTTCGCGCTGCCGGCGTTCGTCTACTTCGTCGGCGCGGTCGGCGCCAGGCGCGACGGGTTCACGCCGCTGCACGGCGCGTTCCTCACCGCGTCGTTCCTGGTGTTCGCCGGGTTCCTGGCGCTGTTCCACCTCGCACACGGCGTGATTACGGGGCTGCAGAGCGCGCCAACGTACTTCTGGCTCGCGCTCAGCGGCTCGCTGCTGGGCGTGTACGCGCTCGTCAACATGGGCTTTGAGTCGTTCTACGTACCCGAACCGACGAGCTCCGAGCAGTGGCCGTTCGGTGAGGTCGAGAACACGAAGCTCGGCATGTGGATGTTCCTGGGGTCGGACATCATCCTCTTCGGGGCGTTCATCGGCTCGTACGTGTTCACGCGCTTCGAGTTCGGCTGGCAGGACTGGTGGCACGTCGCCCACGAGGTCGGCGGGCTGGAACACCACCCGGTGTGGCCGGGCCTGCTGAACACCTACATCCTGCTGGCGAGCAGCTTCACGGTCGTGCTGGCGCTGGTGTTCGCCAGGCGCGGCGTCGGGACCACCGAGATCGGTCCGCTGTCGATCGAGAACCGGAAGCTGACGCTCGGGTTCATCGGGACGACGTTCCTCGGTGCCTGCCTGTTCCTGCTGAACAAGGGCATCGAGTGGGTCGACCTGTACTACCACCAGGAGTGGACGTTCAACGCGGACATCATGTCCTCGACGTTCTACCTGACGACAGGGCTGCACGCGGCCCACGTCGTGATCGGCATGATGATCATGCTGTTCCTGATGGTGCGCAGCTACACCGGCGCCTACCAGGGTGAAGAGAACGCCCGGACGATCGAGTACTTCGGGCTGTACTGGCACTTCGTGGACATCGTGTGGCTGTTCCTGTTCCCGCTGTTCTACATCCTGTAGATTATCAACATGTCATCAATCAAACTATACACGGCAATCTTCGGCGTACTGATGGTCCTGTCGACGATGCAGGCGGCCCTGGAGTTCACGGGGCTCCTCGAGGAGTTCTACGTCCCGGTCATGGCGCTCATGCTGCTGCTGTCGACGATCAAGGCCGTCAGCGTCGCGGGCTGGTACATGCACGTGTTCGACGAGCCGCGCGCGATCAGCTACCTCGCGATCGCCGCCGTCATCGGCGTCCTCGCACTGGTCGCCGGCGCGGCCTACTCGATCACGTGAAGTCCGCGAACTGACCTCACGGCGGTTCTCTATAGCAGCGTGGCTGGTAATTTACCGATCACCACCCGACAGCTGCACAGCTGTCTCCGCTGGCGCACCATCCTCCCGGGACGGTTTGTAAACCGTTATAACGGGCGAGCAAGTAGAGTCGAGCAGAAATCGCCATGGTCACAGCTCTACTGCAGAACAAGCGCGTCTTGCCGGTCTTCGTCGGTGTACTCGCGTTCGCGGCGGCCGCGTTCGTGGTCACGTTTCTGGGCGGCGGGACGACCGAGTTGCTGTACGCCTTCGGTGCCGGCGCAGTCGTGACCGGCGTCCTCGTCGGGGTGTATCTGCTGGGCTCCCGCTTGGGCCACCCACACTCTCACGCGGTCGCGGAGTCGGCCGTCGTGCTGGGCGTGCTGTACCTCGGTCTGCTCGTGCACCGCCTGCTGACCGAGTACGGGACCTTCTCGACCGGCGAAGCGCTTTTCGGAATCGGCGGAGGGCTGCTTCTCCTGCTCCTGTTCGTCGGCGGCCTCAGCCTGGTCGGCCGTGCCACCGCGCCGGGTTGATCCCCATCCGCGGCTGTTCGCACCGTTGTCCTGGCCAGTTCGTCCCGATCGACGGTAGCCTCGCGACCGCTCGGCGGTACGGAGTCACAGCAACCAGTATCAGTCGTCCACGTCTGGCGGAATCTCGATTCGGGCGCCGGTCGTGACGCCGGTTTCGTTGGCCCAGCCGCGGGGCACTTCGAGAATGTACTTGCCCCAACCGTCGTAGGAGTCACCGTCGACAGGTGCGTGGTGGATGGTCGTGATTCTGCCGTCGCTGTCGGCGAAGATGATGTCGAGCGCGAACGACATGTTGCGCATCACGTAGGTGTGGGTGTCCTCGCTCCCGTGGACGAACAGCATCCCCTCGCCGAATTCCAGGGAATCGGTGCGGCTCAGGCCCACCCGGCGCTTGTCGCGGTCGTCAGCGATGCGGACGTCGACCGTCGCCAGCTGGTCACCGTTTTCGCCGTAGGCGGTGACGTTCGTCCGGTCGTACTCGCCGGTGTCGACGAACATCAGCGGCGGGTTGAAGAAGAAACAGGCGCCCACGGCGACCAGGACGACGACGACGCCGAGTGCCAGCCGCTGTCGCATATCGGAGCCAACAGCCGCGGGCCGGTAAGCGTTCCGACGGAGACAGAAACTGTTATTCCTCGCGGTCGACTTGCTCGTACTGCCGGGTTCGTGGTCTAGTTGGTTATGACGCGGCCCTTACAAGGCCGAGATCGGCGGTTCGAACCCGCCCGAACCCATACCTGCGAGGAACGAACGTGACGAGAAGTGTCCGGGTCCGGCGGGTTCGGGCCCAGAGGGCGAGCGTAGCGACGTCCTCGCGGTTCGAACCCGCCCGAACCCACTATTCTGTTGCGAACAAATGTGAGCAACGATTAGTGACGTGAGGGCGCGGTTATGACCGTAGATGGGTCACCTCGCTCGCGTCGACGCCCGCATCGACGACGGCACAATTCGACTCCGGGTGTGGATATTGTGGCACTTGACCCGCCAGTCGCGACGGGCCAAAAACCGGATGAGAACCGAAACTGACAGACTACAATCTCATCGTTCGTATGGGTTCGGTTCGCACGGCGCTACATACCTACTTCAGAGCCGGCCGACGTTCTCGACGGAGACACTCTCGACGCCGTCGACCTCGGCGAACGCCTCCTCGACGGCCTCGGTCCCGCCGGCCTCGTCGGGGACGACGACGGTCGGGATCAGCGCCACCAGGCCGAACGCGACCTCGTCGCGCTCGAACCCGTTGATCTTCGCACCCTCGGGCAGCACCTGTTCGAGGCGCTCCTGGAGCGCGTCCAGGTCGACCTCGGGGCTCTCCGGCATCACCTTGATCGCGGCGGCGACCTTCCCCATGTCAGGGCCCCCTGAACCCGCAGTCCGGGCACTCGTAGAGGTTGCTCTGCTTGCGACACTTCGCACAGCGGTAGATCTGGTGGCCACACTCCGGACACTTGAACGCCGCGGCGCTCGTGCCGGCGATGTTGATGCCACACGAGATGCACTTGCGCCTGCTGTCTTGCCGGCTCTCGCTCATACCTCCTGTTTCGTGGCGCGCTTTTTAACCCTTATCAAGTTACGTTCCACCCGACGCCGGTGGTGTGCCACCCCGACGGGAGCCGCCGCTCACTCGTGTGCGGGGTCGTCGAGCCCCCCGTCGTCGCGGGCGAGCGCCGGATCGGGTAGCGCCGGCTCGGTCGGCTCGCCGCCCTCCCAGACGTAGAACCCTTCGCCGGCGGTTTTCCAGCCCCGCCCTGTCGGTCTGCTCCAGCGGGCCGACCGGATGATCGTACCGCTGCCTGAGCGTCTCGTCGACGCCGGCGACGCCGGCAACCCCGTCGGCGACCATCCGCATCGCCTCCGCTTCGAGTGCAAGCCCGAGCCGCGTCGCGGCGTGGCCCGGCGTGTCCCCGACGGTCACGGCGGGTGCGCCCAGGCCCTCGACGAACGTCCGGGCCCGGTCGGTCGCCGACCGGGTGGTCTGCTCCGCCACGACGACCTCGACCAGCGGCGACGTCAGCGGGCGGTGAAACTGCAGGCCCAGCGCCCGGTCGGGGTGCCGGAGCCCGGCCGCAGCGGCGGTCACCCGGACCGTCGACCGGCTTGTCGCCACGAGCGTCTCGCGGGCGACGTGGTCCTCGATCGCCGCGAACCGCTGCTGGAGCCCGCTCGCGTCCTCGATCGCCGTCTCGATGACGACCGCCGCGTCCGCGACCGCGGCCTCCAGCCCGGTCGTCCCCTTGAGACGATCCTGTGGTGCCGTTCCGTCACCCGTCACGCCGGCCGCGGCGTCGTCCAGCCGCCGCTCGACGGCGTCGATCCCGTCCATCACGGCCGTCGCGTCCTCGGCGTAGAGGTTGACGCCCTCGCCGGCGCGCGTACAGAGCTGGGCGATCTCCCTGCCCGCGGTCCCCGCTCCGAGTACTGCCACGTCCATGGTTGAACAGTGTCGTGGGGCCGATTAAGCCTGTGGGTCCGCAGGGAATCCGTCGCTGGTACCATTACCCCAAAAGTTCATGATGGACGCATAATCACATAAAAACTACATGGAGCGTGATTCAAATAGCGTCCCGACCGGAGCCGGGCGACAACGACGATGACGACGATGACGACGACGGGCTGCTGGGCGGCCTGCTCGGGGACTGATAGTGATTGCTGTAACTCTTTACCGCCGGGGAGTCACAGTTCCTGGAGTTCAGCCCGCGAACCACCCGTTCACGTGACGTGGTCACGAAAACAATCACAGCAATCACTATGACGCGCCAGGTTACTCGACGAGCGCTTCGTCGAGCACCTGGATCGGGTGGGGGGGCTTGCCGTCGCGGCCCTCCCGTTCGAGCAACTGCGAGCGACAGGAGGTCCCGGGCGCGACGACGCGCTCGCCCGGCGAGTCGTCGACCTGGTCGAACAACAGGTCCGCGATGGCCATGCTCAGCGAGTAGTGTTCGGCCTCGTAGCCAAAGGAGCCGGCCATCCCGCAGCACGTCGAGTCGAGGTCGTCGACCGCGTACCCCGCCCGCCGGAACACCGCGACCGCGTGGTGGTCTTTCGTGATCGCCGTCTGCTGGCAGTGGCCGTGGTAGGCGAGGTGCTCCGCCGGCGCGTCCACCGTAAGGTGCTCGTCCAGTCCGAACGTGTCGAGGTACTCCATGACGCCGTAGGCGTTGGCCGCAACGGTCTCGACATCCTCGCCGTCGAGCAGGTCCAGGTAGTCGTTCTGGTACATCACGGCGTCCGAGGGCTCGACGCTGACGACGTCCCAGCCCTCCCGGACCCACGGCGCGAGCGTCCCGACGTTCTCGCGGGCGGTCTCGCGGGCGTGGTCAAGCATGCTCTTGGAGTGGGCCGGCCGCCCGCTGTCGCCCACGTCGCCGGGGATCGCCACGTGGACGCCCGCAGCCTCGAGCACTCTGACCGCCGCCTTCCCGATCTCGGGCTGGGTGTAGTTCGTATACGGGTCCGCGATCAGCAGTGTTTGCCGCTCGGCGTCGGCCGCGGCCACCGACGACGTCCGCGCCCGGTCCCACTTCCGCAGCGTTCCCCGCGTGAACGTCGGCAGGTCGCGCTCGCGGGCGATTCCGAGCGTCTTCTCCGCGAGCAGCCCCGCGCCCGGCAGCGCCTGCGCCCAGTTCGAGAACGGCGCGAGTCGGCTCCCCAGGCCGTACAGCGTCTCGACGTTCGCGAACACCCGATCCCGGAGCGGGATCCCCTCCTGCTGGTGGTACTCGTGTTTGACCTCGGCTTTCAGCTTCGCCATGTCGACGCCGCTGGGGCAGTCCCGTTTGCAGCCCTTGCAGCCGATACACAGATCGAGTACCTCGGTGACGAACTCCTCGTCGGTGGGATCGTCGGGCAACTCGCCGTTCATTGCCCGCCGCAGCATGTTCGCCCGGCCCCGCGTCGAGGTGATCTCCTCGTTGTCGGTCGCGCGGTACGTCGGACACATGACGCTCCCGGTGGTGTCCTGGTGGCCGGTACAGCCCGCGCAGCCGTGACAGAGTTCGGCCATCCCCTGGAACCCGTTCTCGTTGTCCCAGTGCATCGTCGGCTCGAACCCCGCGTCGAACTCGTAGCCGCTGTCGTATCGCAGGTGCTCGCGCGGGTCGTGGTCCCCACAGACGTTGCCGGGGTTCAACAGGAGGTCGGGGTCGAACGTTCGCTTCAGGCGCTGGAACGTCCCCCAGAGCTGTTCGCCGTACAGCTTCCGGTTCCAGGTCGTCCGCGCGCGGCCGTCGCCGTGCTCGCCCGACACCGAGCCGCCGTACTCGATCACGAGGTCGGTGACCCGGTCCGAGAGCTCGTACATCGTCTCGACGCCGTCCGCCGCCTTGAGGTTCAGCAGGGGGCGGATGTGCAACACGCCCGGCCCGGCGTGGGCGTAGTAGGAGGCGAACGTGTCGTACTCGTCGAACAGCGCCTGGATGTCCGCGACGTACTCGGGGAGGTTCTCGGCCGGGACGGCGGTGTCCTCGACGAACGGCCAGTGTTTCTCGTCGCCGGTCCGCGACAGCAGGATCGGCAGCCCGGCCTTGCGCATCTTCCAGAACTTCGTCTGCCGGTCGGGGTCGTACGCCTCCAGCGCGTCGACGGCCTGGATCGCCGTGTCGGTCCTGATCGCCCCCTCTGCCGGGTCGAGCCCGGTTTCCGGTTCGTAGTCGGGCAGCCGATCCGCCAGCAGTTCCGCTACCTTTTGTTTGCCGTCGTCGACGGAGGCGGCGTAGAACTCCACCAGCAGCGTCGCCGCCGTCCCCGCGGGCAGCGTCCCGACGAGGTCGCTGAACTCGGGCGTTCGCCGCGCCAGATCCAGGAACACGTCGTCCATCACCTCGACAGCGGCCGGGCCGTGTTCGAGGATCGGCGCGACATCGCCCATTGCGTCGATGACGTCGTCGTAGGTCAGCAGGACGACCGACTTCGCCTCGGGCACCGGCTCCAGCGAGACGGTCGCCCCGGTGACGATGCCCAGCGTCCCCTCGCTGCCGGCCATGAGCCGCCCGACGTTCACCTCGCCGCGCTCTTTGACGTCGTCGACGAGCGTGTCGAGGTTGTACCCCGAGACGTTCCGTGTCAGGTCGGGATAGCGCTGCTCGATTTCGCTCGTCTCCTTCTGGAGGATCCGGGACACCTCGGCGTAGACGCGCTTCTCGATCGGATCGTCGTCGTCGACCCCCGCGGCGCGGTCGTGCAGCTCCTCGACGTCCATCCAGCCGAACGTCGTCACCGTGCCGTCCGCGAGGACAACCTCGACCGCCTCGAGGTAGCCGTCGGTCTTCTCGTATTTCAGCGAGTGGGCGCCGGTCGTGTTGTTGCCGATCGCGCCCCCGAGGACGCTCTTGTCGCCCCACGCCGGGTCGGGGGCGAACTTCAGGCCATGGGGTGCGAGGCGGTCGTTCAGGCGCGCGAGCGTGATCCCCGGCTGGGCGCGGGCAGTCCCCGCCTCCGGGTCGACGTCTAGCACGGCGTTCATCTCCTTTTTGAACTCCAGGACGACCGCCTCGTTGACCGCCTGCCCGGCGAGGCTGGTCCCGCCGCCCCGCGGCAGCACCGGGATGTCGTTGTCGGCGCAGTACTCCATCACCGCCTGCACGTCCGCCGTCGAGGTCGGCGCGACGACGCCGATGGGGAGCTGCTGGTAGGCGCTTGCGTCCGTCGCGTAGAGATTCCGGGTGTAGCTGTCGAACCGGACCTCGCCGTCGACGAGCGCGTCGAGGTTGGCCACCAGCCCCGGCCGCTCGACGTCGTCGCTCCGGTAGTCGTACTCGCTGCGCCCGTCGGCGGCCGGGTCCGGCCGCCCCGTGTCTGCCGTGTCGCTCATCGATTCCCGTCTCCTGTGTGTCGGTCTCTTGTAGCGCTCAGGACGCTCTGTTCACCCTCGGGCGCAATCAGTTCCACGACGTGGGCCGGCCGGTCGCCGAGGAGGTCGTCCAGCTGGTCGGTACAGGAGGTACCGCTGGCGACGACGTGGTCGGCGTCGGCCGCGCGCACCTCGCCCGCAAGGTTCTCCCCGACGTCCATCGCCAGGTCGTAGTACTGCTGTTTGTAGCCAAAGGAGCCCGCCATCCCACAGCATTCGGCGTCGGTGGTCCGGACCCCGTAGCCACACCGTTCGAGGACGGCCACACTGTAGGTGTCCAGCCCCAGCGTCCGCTGCTGGCAGTGGCTGTGATAGGCGACCGTCTCCTCGCCGGTCGCGTGGTCGAGCGCCGCCAGGTCCCCGCCGTCCTCCAGCAGCCCGTAGACGTACTCGATCACCTCGAAGCTGTTGTCGGCGAGCGCCTCGAACGACTCCTCGGGCAGGAGATGGCGGTAGTCCTCGCGGAACATCGCCAGGTCGCTCGGCTCGATGACGACCACGTCGTAGCCCGCCTCGACGTACGGGTCGAGGTCGGCCGCGACCGCCTCGGCCTTCGCGCGGGCGGTGTCGATCATCCCCTGGGAGAGCGGCGCCCGGCCCGAGCCCGGCACCGACGGCACGACCACCTCGACGCCGAGCGCTTCGAGCGTCCGGACGGCCGCCTTCCCGCGCTCGACGTCCATGTAGTTGGTGTAGACGTCGGGGTACAGCACCACTTTTCGCTCGGGGTCGGCCGGCGGGATCCGGTCGCGGCTCTCGACCCACTCGACCAGCGTCGTCCGCTGGAAGGCGGGCAGGTCGCGCTCGCGTGCGACGCCGGCGACCCGCTCCAAAAGCGCCGCAGTCGGCCCCGCGTTCGCCAGCCAGTTCGAGACGGGCGCGAACGCGCTCCCGACTTTCGCCAGCGTCTCGAAGTTGCCGAACAGCCGCTTCTGGAGATCCGGACCGGACGTCTCGACGTCCGGTGAGAGCCCGTCGACCAGAAAGTCGAACTCGCCCTCGTGGCCGTCGTTGATCCGGTCGCGGACGACCGTGTTGATCCAGGGGATGTCGATCCCCACCGGACAGGCCTCGACGCAACGCGAACAGCCCGTACAGAGGTCGTTGAACGCCGCCGCCGAATCGAGGCCGTGGACGCCGGCCTCCCAGCCCGTGGCGATGCCGCCGGAGTACGTCTCGCCGCCGAAGGCGTGGCCGCCGACCGACTGGAAGTTCGCGCAGGTGTTGGCGCAGGCCGAACACCGGATGCAGTACAGCGTCTCCCGGAGGTCCTCGTCCTCGCGCATCGCCAGCCGGCCGTTGTCGAGCAACACGAGGTGGAACTCCCGATCCTCCCCGTCGCCGCCGATCGGCGTCTCCGGGTCGTCGAACTCGACCGTGGGGGAGTTGATGGGGGGCGTGAACAGCGAAACGTAGCTCGTGATGTCCTGGCCGGTGCCCGAGCGCCCGATCAACTCGATGAACGGCTGAAGGTCCTCGACCGTCGGGACGATCTTCTCGACGCCCGCGACCGCGACGTGGGTGTCCGGGACAGTGACGGTCTTGCGGGCGTTGCCCTCGCTGGTGACAAGCGCGATGGTGCCCGAGTCGGCGGTCACGAAGTTCGCGCCGGTCATGCCGACGTCGGCCTCTTTGATCTGCTCGCCGAGGCGTTCGCGGGCGAACAGCGTCAGTTCCTCGGCGGTCTCGAGCGGTTCTTCGGGGTCGAAGTACTCGTTGAACAGCGTCGCGATCTCCGCGCGGGACTTGTGGATCGCCGGCGCGACGATGTGGCTGGGTGCCTCGTCGGCGATCTGGAGCACCCACTCGCCGAGGTCGGTCTCGACGACGTCGACACCCTGCCCCTCGAGGTGCTCGTTGACCTCGATCTCCTCGCTGGTCATCGACTTGCTTTTGACCAGGCGGTCGGCGTCAGCCTCCTCGCAGACCTCGCTGATGTAGCGGTTGGCGTCGGCGGCGTCCTCGGCGATGTAGACGGTGCCGCCGTTGTCCTCGACGGCTTCAGCGACCGCGTCGATCAGCTCCGGCAGGCGCTCGATGGCGTCCGCCTTGATCGCCCGCGCCTCGTCTTTGAGCGCCTCGTAGTCGTCGAGTTTCGCCACCGATTCGTAGCGCCCCGCGTTGAACCCGCGGGTGTTCGCGGCGACGGCGTCGCCCTCCGTGGCGAGGAGCTGCCGGATGTGCTCGGCTTTCGATTCCCTGGACGCCGCGCCCGGGTTCGATGTGTCCGAGCTCATGTCAGTGCGAGCACCTCCACGGTCTTTGGCCCGTGTGCCCCCTGGACGAGCGCGCCCATGTCGGCGGTCGCGGAGGGGCCGGTCGCGATGATCGCCGAGTCGCGGCTCTCCCGGAGCGTCTCGCCGAACCAGTCGAACGCCGCCGGCATGTCCGGGACGATGTCGTCCTCGTGGACGACGGCGACGTGGTGGTCGGTGAACAGGCTGATCGGCTCGCTGCCGTGCTCGTCGGCCCGGAGCACGACGCTCCCGTAGTCGGCGATCGCCAGCGACGCGGCGGTGACGCCGGTCGTCGCTGTCTCTAGCTCCGCTGGCGTCGGTTCGGTCGTCACGCTCGCCGCTCCTCGCGTGACACCCGTCGGGTGTCGACCCCGTACGTGCCGGCCGCCGCGGCGAACGCCTCGTAGCTCCCGCCGTCCGGCTGCTGTCGTGTCATGTGTTCGCACAACAGGCCCCGAGCGTTTAATATCCCCCGCAATTCCAGGCTGCTGGGAACGTCCCGCGGCGCCGCCGGACCGATCCTGCCTTATTTTTCCACATAGTTGTTCGAAGACGTACATTTTTATGCACGTAACGTAGAGTGGGGGGTATGGGAGAGAGCCACTTACATACGCGGGAGTTATCTCAGGACATCCGCGAGGTGGTCGAACTGCTGGGTGAGACAATCAGGGAGCAAAGCTCCCAGGCCGAGTTCGACTGCATCGAGGACGTGCGGCGGACGGCGATCGAGTACCGGACGGGCGAGCGGGCGTCGCGGTCGGCGATCCGGGAGCTGCTGGCGGCGGCCGACCCCGAGCGCAAGGAGACCATCGCCCGGGCGTTCAGCACCTATTTCGCGATCACGAACCTGGCCGAGGAGCGCGAGCGGGTCCGCCAGCTCCGGGCCGGCCGGCAGGCGGGGCCAGGTGCTCGAGGACGTGCTGATCGAGCCGACGTTCACCGCACACCCGACGGAGGCGCGGCGGAAGACGGTCAAATCGAAGCTGCGAACGATCGCGGGGATCATCGAGGAGCTCGACGAGCGCCGGCTCACCGACCACGAGCAGGAGCGGCTGCTGGAGCGCCTCGACGCGGAGATCACGACGTTCTGGGGGACTGCGCTCGTGCGCAAAGAGCGGCCGGACGTGCTCGACGAGGCCGCCAACGTCCACTGGTACATCGAGAACGTGCTGTTCGACGTGATCCCGGAGATCTACGACGAGATCGACCGCGCGCTCGCGGACCACACCGACGTAGAGGTCGGCGTGCCGAAACTGTACGAGTTCCGCTCGTGGGCGGGCAGTGACCGGGACGGCAACCCCTTCGTCACGCCGGAAATCACCGAGGAGACGCTGGCACGCCAGCGCGACATCGTCCTCTCGCTGTACCGCGACCGGCTGGAGGAGCTTTTGGGCCGGCTGAGCCAGCACGACCGCCAGATCACGGTCGGCGACCGCCTCGCGGCGCGCATCGAGCGCCGGCAGGAGCGGCTGCCCTCGACGGCGACGTCGGTCGCCGACGAGTACCCCGGCGAACCGTACCGCCAGTACCTGATGCTGATGCGGGAGTCCCTCGCCCGCGTCTCCGGGGTCCGGCAGGGCGGCTACCGGGACGCCAGCGAGTTCGTCGACGACGTGGCGGCGCTGGAGGCGAACCTGCGCGAGAACGGCGTCCCGGGGGTCGCCGACGAGTACGTCGAGCCGCTCCGCCGGCAGGCCCAGACGTTCGGGTTCATCCTCGCCGGGCTGGACCTGCGCGACCACCAGCAACAGCACACGACGGCTGTCGAGGAGGCGCTCGACTGGGAGGGGATCGACTACGCCGGCATGGACGAGGACGAGCGCGTCGAGTTCCTGACCGAGGCGATCATGCAGGACGAGCCGGTCCTCGACCTGGCGGAGACCGCGGATCTCTCGGAGACGGCCGACCGGGTGCTGACGCGCTTTGCCCGCCTGGAGGACTGGCAGCGCGAGTACGGCGTCCAGGCGATCGACACCTACGCCATCTCGATGTGCGAGGAGCCCAGCCACGTGCTCGAAGTGCTGTTTCTGGCCGACCAGGCCGGCGTCGCCCGGGACAACGTCCAGGAGATAATGCTTGGGTACTCCGACTCGAACAAGGAGAACGGCTTTCTCGGTGCGAACTGGAGCCTGCACGTCAACCAGAAGCGCCTGGCGGCGATCACCGACGAGTACGACGTCGAGATGCGGCTGTTCCACGGCCGCGGCGGCTCGATCTCGCGCGGCGGCGGCCCGATGAACGACGCGCTGCTGGCGCTGCCCAGCGAGACTGTCACCGGCCAGGTGAAGTTCACCGAGCAGGGCGAGGCGATCTATGAGAAGTACGCCAATGATCGCATCGCCGAGCGCAACCTCGAGCAGATGCTGCACGCGCAGCTCCGTGCCAGGTACGAGGCGCTCGGGAACGGCAACGGGGACGTGCCCGAGGAGTGGCACGCGGCGATGGAGACCGCCGCCGAGGCCGGCCGCGAGGCGTACCGCGACCTGCTCGATACGGAGGGGTTCGTCGAGTACTTCGAACAGGCGACCCCCGTGCGGATCATCGGCGAACTCAACATCGGTTCCCGGCCGGCCTCCCGCAGCGACGACCGCAGCGTCGAGGACCTGCGGGCGATCCCGTGGGTGTTCTCCTGGACCCAGACGCGGTGTATCATCCCCGGCTGGTACTCACTTGCCGCCGGCCTCGAGGCGTACCTCGACAGCGGCGGCGACATCGAGACGCTCCAGGAGATGTACGACGGGTGGCCCTTTTTCCGGACGATGCTTGACAACGCCGCGCTCGCCTTGGCGCGGACCGAACTCGGCATCGCGGAGGAGTACGCCGATCTCGCGGACCCCGACCTCCGCGAGCGGTTCTTCCCGCGGATGCGCGCCGAGTACGAGGCGACCTGCGACCTCGTTTTGGAGATCACGGGCCGCGAGCACCTCGCGGACCGCTCCTGGCTCCGGGACCGCCTCGAACGGCGCAACCCGTACGTCGACCCCCTGAATCTGCTGCAGGTCCACCTGCTGCGCGACGACAACCGGACCGAAATCGAAAACCAGGTGCTGCGCCTGACCGTCAAGGGGATCGCCGCCGGGATGCAGAACACCGGCTAACGCTCGCTGATCCTCCTGCCCGTCCCCGTCGTAACTCGCTTATCGCCGGTGAAGAGAGTTTCAGTAACTCGTTCTACAGAAACATCGTTCAGATTATACTTATGGGGGTACGGTCCATTGGATCGGATACAATGCAACGAAGCACCGATACGATGGTGGAGTACAGCCCCGGAACCGAGATGACCCACACCGTCGGCGAGGTCGTCGCCGGCACTGCGGTGACCGTCGCCGCCGTCGCGGCCGTCGTGGTCGCGGCGACGGCTCCCGTCGCGACCGCCGCGATGGTCGCCGGCGCCGCGACGGCTGCCGTCGTCGACCGCGTCCGAACGGTCGGCCGCGGCGCTCCGACACCACGACCGCCCGACGAGACTGACGAGACGACGTCCAGCACTGAGCCAGCCGTCGCTAACTGACGACGGTAGTCCCGGCCGTCGCTGACCGACGACGGTAGTCCCGGCCGCCGATAACTGACGTCAGTCGCTGCCGCGGCTGATCGACGGTTGTCGGTCGAAAAAACGCGGTCATGCAGCGCAGTCGATTTTTGCCTCGGTTCGAGCAGCTTCAGACGGGGAGTGACAGACGGAGCTAGAACACCCCCGTGAAGAGGACGAACACGAACAGCGTCGCCAGCAGGCCGACCATCGCCGCGTAGTACAGCAGCGGTATCAGGTTGAGGCGCATTACGCGGCCCTCCTGGCCGACGAGGCCGACCGTCGCGAGCGCGGCGACGACGTTGTGGATCGCAATGAGGTTGCCGATCGCGCCCCCGACGGCCTGGGCGCCGACGATGATCGTCCGGGAGATGCCGAGTTCGCCGGCGGCGGTGAACTGGAACGGGCCGAACGTGATGTTCGAGACGGTGTTGGAGCCGGCCATGGCGGCGCCGAGGCCGCCGATCAGCGACGCGATCAGCGGGTAGGCGTTACCGACGACATCCGCCGTCTCGATGGCCAGCGCGTCGATCATGCTCACCGTGAACTCGGCGTCGCCGACGAACTGATCGGGGCTGGCGGCGGGCTGGCCGGCCGACAGCATCACCTCGACCATCATCAACACGAACGTGAGCGCGACGAACGGCGCGGCGATCTTCCGGGCCGCCTCGCCCCACGCACTCCTGACCTGGGTGTTGCTCATGCCGAAGATCGGGATCGCGACGAGCGCGCTGAGCAGCAGCCAGAAGCCCGGCACGTTGACCCAGCCGATCGAGCCGTCCAGCCCGGTCCCGAGGATGTCGCGCCAGGCCAGGACGATCCCGAGCGTGACGTCGCCGACGGTGACGCCGACGTCGGCGTCGGTGATGGCGTCGCTGATCGGGTCGATCAACCGCGTCAGGACGAGCAACACCGCGAGGATGATGTACGGCGACCAGGCTTTGACGAGACTCATCTCGCCGGTGTCATCGTCGGTTTCCAGCCCCGCACCGCCGGGTTCGATGTCGCCGACCCAGTGGTTGGCCCAGTCGTCCCGGTCCGGGAACTCCCACTCGTCCTCCGGCAGGAGGTAGCCGTTGTTGAGCAGCGCGAGCGTGAGTCCGCCGCCGACCATCGAGCCGATCAGCGCCGGGAACTCCGCGGAGATAAACCACGCGGCGACGACGTAGGGGATCGCAAAGGCGATGCCGGCGAACAGACACAGCGGCATCACCTCCTTGACCGGCGCGAGCGAGCGCTCCTCGCCGAAGAAGTACACGACCATCCCGACCGCGAACAGCGGCATCACGAAGCCGACCAGCGCGTGGAACGTGGCCGCCCACGCCGCGACGTTGTTGGCGAACTCGGTCGCGGCGGCCAGCTGGTCCATCCCCTCGTAGGGGGAGCCGGCGACGATATCCTGGTCACCCATGTACTCCGCGCTGTCCATCGGGTTCCTGATGCCGATGACGATCGGCGTGCCGACGGCGCCGTACGTGACGGCGATGACGTGGCCGATCAGCGCTGCGATCACCGCGGCCAGCGCCGGGAAGCCCAGGCCCAAAAGCAGCGGCGCGACGACCGCCGCCGGCGTGCCGAAGCCGGCCGCCCCCTCGATGAACGTCGCCATGAAGAAGGCGAGCATGACGATCTGGACGCGGCGGTCCTCCGACACTGCGGCGAACCCCCTGTTGATCCGCTCCAGCGCGCCGGCCTGCATCAGCGTGTACAGCAACACCAGTGCACCGAAGACGATGTACAGGATCGTGATCGCCGTGATCGCGCCGTTGACCGACGCGGCAGCGAGCCAGGTGGGGTCGTTCCCCCAGACGAAAAACCCGACCGCGAGCGCGACGAGCCAGGCGACCGGCATCACCCGGGTCGCCGGCCACAGCAGGCCGACCAACAGCGCCGCGACCACGATCAGCGGCGCCGCGGCCGCCAGCAACTCGACTGCGCCGATCCCGCCCGCCTCCGCCTGCAGCACGACGCTCGCGGCCGCTGTGAGTCCGTTACTCACGCGAGCACCTCCGTTGACTGTCCGTGTCTGTTCTCCCTGTCAGTTCGTGTCTGCGTGCGTTCATTCGAAGTACCCTCCTGACGTGTCGACGTCACCCTCGGTCGGACGCCCGTGGACGCCAGCGGGGCAGACCCCGCCGGGCATCCACTTCCTCACACATCGTCTACGGTGTCACTTTGTAACACGGTAACTATCTTTAGTCAGCGAGAGAATCCCGTCGTCGTCGGCCTGCGGCCGACTGCCCGTGGCGTCTCCGACGCCACGCTGTTCACGGCGGGCGTGAATCGCGTCAGCGTCGGTACGTTTTTGCCCGTTCGGCCCGTTTGGCCACCCAACCGAGGCGGCATGACCGCCCCCATGTCGGGACAATCGGACAATTTCGGGATTCCTGCCCGACTCTCGCAGGTATCCCCTGCGGGAGCGGCGCAGGATACCGACCCAACACAACAAGGTACCTCTGAATCCCCCCACGGGATAGGAGTAACGGGGGCGTGGCACTCCCCGCACCTCGTCGGTGTGCAAACCCGAGGTTCCCAAACCAGCCGCCACGCGGTGGTGGGAAGCCCCGCCGGTTACGGCGCGGAGGATGTCACGAGGCCACTATTCATTGGGTGTTTTATATACACGATCGACGCTAGCGACCAGCGGGGTCGCGGGGGACGGGACCCGAATATCAACGCCTGAACACGATACTGCGCGGCGGCCGAAGCTTTATTTGGGGAATCTCACAAGTGAGAGGTATGGCAACTGGCAACGAGCAACACGTGCACGCTGCCTCGGCCCGGACGCTCGGTCACGACCGGCCGCCCGATCCGCGGTATCGGGCGCTCGCCGAGGATCTCCGCGACCGCGTGACGGGCGAGGTCCAGTTCGACGAGTACGCACAGGTGCTGTATGCGACAGACGGGAGCATCTACCAGGCCCGGCCGGCCGGCGTCGTGGTACCCCGCGACGTGGCAGACGTCCGGGCCGCGATCGAGGTGGCGACGGCCTACGACGCCCCGATTCTCCCCCGGGGTACGGGCTCCTCGCTGGCCGGGCAGGCCGTCGGCCCCGGCTGCGTCGTGATCGATTTCTCCCGGCACATGGACGACGTCGTCGAGATCGACCCCGACGCCCGTCGGGCGACGGTCCAGCCCGGGGTGGTGCAGGACCACCTCGACGCCGCGCTCGAAGAGCACGGGCTGAAGTTCCCGCCGGACCCCGCCTCCTCGAACCGCGCGACGGTCGGCGGCGGCATCGGCAACAACTCCACGGGGGCCCACTCCGTTCGGTACGGCATCACCGACGCCTACACCGAGGAATTGCGGGTCGTACTCCCCAACGGCGAACTGATCCACACCCGCGAGGTTGTCCTCGACTCCGGGGAGTACGAGGAAATCGTCTCTGCGGACACGCGCGAGGCCGCCATCTACGAGACGGTCCGGGAACTGGTCGAGGACAACCGCGAGGAGATCGAGGAGCGCTACCCGACGCTGAAACGCTCGGTCTCGGGGTACAACCTCCACAAGGTGATCTACGAGAACGACGACGGCGAGGCGGTGATCAACCTCTCGAAGCTGTTCGTCGGTGCCGAGGGAACGCTGGGCGTGATCGTCGAAGCGACGCTGTCGCTCGTGACGAAACCCGAGGAGACCGCACTGGCGCTGTACTGCTTCGAGGACCTCATCGACGCGCTGTCGGCCGTCCCCGAGGCGCTGGAGTACCCGGTCAGCGCCGTCGAACTGATGGACGACGAGGTGTTTCGCCTCGCCGCCGACTCGGACGGCTACGCCGAGTACGTCGAGCCGATTCCCGAGGGGACCGCCGCGGCGCTGATGCTGGAGTGGGACGACGAACTCGTCCCCGCGGACGGGGTGGCCGGCGGCGCGACCGACAGCGCGGCTGCCAGTGACGACGAGGCGGCTGACGACGCAGCCGTCGAAGCGACCGATGGCGGCGCCGCGGCTGCCGACCACGGGAGCCAGCGGGCGGCGTTCGAGGCGGCCGTCGCGGACACGACCGCCCGGTTCGTCGACGGCGGCGACGCCTTCGAGGTGATCGAGGCGTACACCGACGAGTCACAGAACCGCATCTGGAAGCTCCGGAAAGCCGCCATCCCGCTGCTGATGAGCCTCGAAGGGGATCCCAAGCCGTACCCGTTCATCGAGGACGCCAGCGTCCCGCCGGAGGAACTCGCCGAGTACGTCGGCACGTTCGAGGGCGTGCTCGACGACCACGACACCTCGGCGGCGTACTTCGCCCACGCGGGGTCGGGCACGCTGCACATCCGGCCGATCCTCAACCTCAAAGACGAAGAGGGCGTCGAGTCGCTGCACTCGATCACCGACGACGTGACCGACCTGGTGCTCGAACACCACGGCGCGTTCTCGGGCGAGCACGGCGACGGGATGGCCCGGACGGAGTTCAACCCCAAGATGTACGGCGACGAGCTCTGGACGGCGTTCAAGGAGCTGAAAACCGCCTTCGACCCCGAGTGGCTCATGCACCCGGGCAACGTCGTCTACCGGGACGGCCCGGCGGACCCGGGGCCGGACAGCGACCGCGGCGTGGGCGCGGACAACCGCGACCACCTCCGGTACGGCCCCGCCTACCAGTCCCTGGAGCCACAGACGACGCTTGACTTCTCCGAAGAGGGCGGGTTTTCGCACCTCGTGGAGCTGTGCAACGGCTGTGGCACCTGCCGGCAGACCGACTCGGACGTGATGTGCCCAACCTACCGCGCCTCGAAGGAGGAGATCCAGACCACGCGCGGCCGGGCGAACATGCTCCGGGCGGCGATCAGCGGCGAACTCGACGAGGAGGAGCTACACTCCGAGCGCTTCCAGTCGGAGGTGCTTGACCTCTGTGTCGGCTGCAAGGGCTGTGCGTCCGACTGCCCGACCGGGGTGGACATGGCGAAGCTCAAAGCCGAAGTGAAACACGAATACCACCAGGAGGAGGGCGCCAGCCGGCGCTCGAAGCTGTTCGCCAACGTCGACCGCTGGGCGGCGATCGGGAGCGCGCTCGCGCCGCTGTCGAACGTCGCGCCGAAGCTCCCCGGTGCACGCCTCGTTGCGGAGAAGCTGTTCGGGATCGCACCCGAGCGGGAGCTCCCGACGTTCCGCCGCGAGACGTTCACCGACTGGTTCGAGGACCGGGGTGGCGCCGCCGTGCCCGAGTCGGACGCAGAGGCGAAGGTGCTGCTGTTCCCGGACACGTTCACGAACTACAGCGAGCCTGCCCCGGGGAAAGCCGCCGTCGAGGTGCTGGAGGCCGCGGGCGCCCACGTCCGGGTACCGACCAACCTCGACCCCTCCGGCCGGGCGGCGTTCTCGCTTGGCTTTCTCGACCGGGCGCGCGAGCACGCGTCGGCCAACGTCGAGGCGCTCGCGCCGCTCGTCCGCGAGGGCTGGTCGGTCCTGTTCGTCGAACCCTCCGACGCCGTGATGTTCCAGGACGAGTACCTGGACCTGCTCGACGGCGACGACGTCGAGGCCGTCGCGGCCAGCACCTACGGCGTCATGGAGTTCCTGGACGCCATGCGCCTCGTCGAGGGCCTCGACACCGACGCGCCCGCGGAGCAGCTCACCTACCACGGCCACTGCAACCAGAAGGCGACGAACAGGGACCACCACGCGGTCGGCGTGCTCCGGCGGGCGGGCTACGCCGTCGACCCGCTGGATTCGGGCTGCTGCGGGATGGCCGGCTCCTTCGGCTACGAGGCCGAACACTACGACCTCTCGCAAGCTATCGGGAACATCCTCTTCGGCCAGGTTAAGGACAGTCCCGGCGGGACAGTGACCGCACCCGGCACCTCTTGCCGGACGCAACTGGGTGACCGCTCGGGCGCGGGGAAGCCGCCCCACCCCGTCGAGAAGGTGGCCGAGGCGCTCAGCGAGTGAGCGCCAGCCCGATTTGATCGGACTGTCCCGGAGTCGGAACCCCCGTACAGGAACGTACGACCCCGAGCATAGTATATATAGTATATAGGGGAAAGATCGAAAACCCGATGAACTATATATATCATAGCAATCGATTTAGTGGCGAAAGCGGGCGTTGTACGTATGGGATCAGACGAACCATACGATCGGTGCGTATCCCGGCGGAGGGCGCTGAAAGGGGCGGGAGCTGCAGTGACGGCTGGCGTCGTCGGCCTCTCCGGTTGCGTCGGCGACGACGGCGGTGACAGCGGCAGTGGCAGCGTCGACCCGCTCGCGGACGAACTCACGGTGTGGCACGCAATGGGGGGACAGCTCGGGGAGACACTTGACCAGATTGCGGCCGACTTCCAGGACGAGGCGGACATCGAGGTGACGATGCAGTTCCAGGACTCCTACGAAGACGTGCTACAGAACACCATTTCGGGGTTCGACTCCGGCGAGATGGCGGACATGCTGCAGGTCGACAGCCTGTTCGCACAGCAGGTGCTCGACACCGGCGAGATCAGGCCCGTCGAGACGATCCTGCCCGACGACTTCGACACCGACGACTTTCTGGACAACGTCACGGACTTCTTCGTGATCGACGACGAGCTCGCCTCGATGCCGTTCAACAACTCGAACGCGATCATGTACATCAACCGCGACGCGTTCGCGGAGGCTGGACTCGACCCCGACGACCCGCCGTCGACGATCGCGGATGTCCGCGCCGCCTCTGAGACGCTCGTCGGCGAGGGGGTCACCGACTACGGGATCACCTGGCCGAACCACGTCTGGTTCGTCGAGCACTGGTACTCCCTGGAGGGTGAGCTGATGACCGACGCCGAGAACGGCCACACCGGCGACCCCTCGCAGTTCCGGGCCCCCGACGCGGTCACGGACCTCTATGACTGGTGGCGGGGGATGGAGGAGGACGGCCTCTACACCAACCCGGGGATCGAGGCCTGGGGCGAGGCGACGTCGCTGTTTGTCGAGGGCAACTGCGCGATGCTTTTGACCAGCACGGCGTCGGTCGCCGGGCTGATCGCCGACTCCGAGTTCGAGGTCGACGCCGTGCCGTACCCGACGATCAGCGAGACGCGCGTCGGCCCGGTCATCGGCGGCGCCTCCTTCTACGTCCCGGAAGGGTTTTCGGAGGACCGTTACGACGAGATCGGCCAGCTGCTCGAGTTCATGGCCGACCCCTCGGTCCAAGTCGACTGGCACAAAGGGACCGGCTACTACCCGATCACGGAGAGTTCGCTGGAGGAGCTCCGGTCGGAGAACTGGTTCGAGGAGAACCCGAACTACGAGACCGCGCTCAACCAGCTCCGGAACGGCGACGCGAGCGACCCCGCTACCAAGCGCATTCTGCTCGGGCCCGCCCGCCAGGTCCAGACCACCGTCCAGGACCAGTCGGTCGACATCATCGGGTCGAGCGATCTTGAGGGCTCGATCGACGACATGCAGGAGCAGGCGACCGCGGAGCTCGAGGACTACTACGGGTAAGACGACGGCGACTCACACCGAGCAATGTCATCACGGGAGATCTACACCGACCGGCGCACCGCGGGGCTGTTGCTCCTGCCGACGATACTCGTCTCGCTCGTGTTCCTGTACTACCCGGCGGCCCGCGCGGCGCGCCGGGCGCTGTACAGCTCACAGCTCGGCCTCGACGACGAGTTCGTCGGGTTCGAGAACTTCGCCGAACTGCTCACGTCGGGCGGCTACCGGTCGCGGCTGCTGCTCACCGTCGGCTTCGCCGCGGTCGTCGTCGCCGGCGTGATGGCCGTCGCGCTACTGTTGACGTTTCTCGTCCACGAGGTGGGGACGGGCAAGAGCATCTACCTCGTGGCGGCGATCTGGCCGTACGCGCTGCCGCCGGCGGTCGCGGCGCTGGTGTTCATCTTCCTGGTCCACCCGACGCTGGGCGTGCTCAGCGGGCCGCTCGCGACACTGGGCGTCGACCTTGACTGGTTCGCCGACGGCCGCCAGGCGTTCGTCGTCGTGACGGTGGCGGCCATCTGGAAACAGATCGGCTACAACGTCATCTTCATGATCGCGTCGATGAACAACATCCCGGAGACGCTGACCGAGACCGCGCGCCTCGACGGGGTGGGACGGCTCCGCCGGCTCCTGTGGGTGTACGTCCCGATCATGACGCCGACGCTGTTTTTCCTCGTCATCCTCAACACGATCTACGCCTTCTTCGGGACGTTCGCGTTCATCGACATCATGACCGGCGGCGGCCCCTCGGGGGCGACGAACATCCTGATCTTCGACCTCTACCAGGAGGCGTTTGACTTCTTCAACTGGGGGCTGGCTTCGGCGAAGTCCGTCGTCCTGTTCGCGGTCGTCGGCGTCCTGATGTACGTCCAGTTTCGCCTGACGGACAAGTACTCGCACTACGGTGCCTGACATGCTCGGACTCATCCAGTACCCGGCCCGGCTGCTCCGCGCGACCAAGCGACAGACTGCCGCGCTCGCACTGCCCGACCGGCGCGACCTTGAGACGATCGGCCTGCACCTGCTGTTGGTCGGCTCGGTGCTGTTGATCGTGTTCCCCATCCTCGTCGCGGCGATCGTCAGCACCAAGCAGACGGGAATCGTGACGAGCCTCGCGGACCTCGTGCCGGGGGGCCACGTCGTCGAGAACTACCGGACGGTGCTCGTCGACTACCAGTTCGGCCGGTTCATGTGGAACTCCTTTCTGATGGCGACGGTGATCGTGATCGGTAAGCTTGCACTGTCGATTTTCGCCGCGACGGCAATCGTCTACTACGACCTCCCGTACAAGGATCTGCTCTTTTTGTTCATCCTGTTCACGCTGCTGTTGCCGGTGCCGGTCCGGTTCATCCCGCTGTTCCAGCTGGTCGCCGACATGGGCTGGACCAACAGCATGCTCGCGATCACCGTCCCCTACCTGGCGAGCGCGACGACAGTGTTCATCCTGCGCCAGCACTTCCTCTCGATCCCCTCCTCGATCGTCGAGACGGCCAAACTCGACGGCGTCGGCCCGCTGAAGTTCATGGCCTTCGTGCTGCTCCCGATGTCGAAGGGGATCCTCGTCGGCGTGTCGGTCATCATGTTCGTGTTCGCCTGGAACCAGTACCTCTGGCCGCTGGTGATCATCAACGCCGAGGCCGACCAGGTGGCACAGGTCGGGCTGGCACTGCTCGAAGGCGACGTCGTCGGGGGGGAGGTGTCCTGGTCGCTCGTGATGGCCGGCTCGATGCTGACGCTGCTGCCGCCGCTGCTGTTGCTGATCCTGTTCCGGAAACCGCTGCTCCGGGCGTTCGTCATCCAACAGAAATGAACCCACGATCCGATCCCGATCCCAGTGAAGCCAATGATCCGAACTCGACCACAGCACGGACGTGATCCGCCGTGACGACCGTCACACTCAGCGACCTCCGCAAGGAGTTCGACGACGTCACGGCGGTCGAGAGCATCGACCTCGAAGTGCGGGACGGCGAATTCCTCGTGATCGTCGGCCCGAGCGGCTGCGGGAAGAGTACGACACTGCGGCTGATTGCGGGACTCGAACGGGCGACCGACGGGGCGGTCCGCATGGACGGCCGCGACGTCGTCGACGACGAGCCCAAGGAGCGCAACGTCGCGATGGTGTTCCAGAACTACGCGCTGTACCCGCATATGACTGGACGCCGCAACATGACCTTCGGCATGAAATCCGCGGGCGATTTTACCGACGGCGAGATCGACGACCTGGTCGCGGAGGCCGCAGAGATGCTCGACATCGCGGACCTGCTCGACCGCAAACCCGAGGCGATGTCCGGCGGCGAGCGCCAGCGCGTCGCGCTCGGGCGCGCCATCGTGCGCGACCCCGACGTGTTCCTGATGGACGAGCCGCTGTCGAACCTCGACGCGAAGCTCCGGATCCAGATGCGCGCGGAGCTGTCGAAGCTCCACACCGAACTGGAGACGACGACGATCTACGTCACCCACGACCAGACGGAAGCGATGACGCTCGGCGACCGGGTGGCGGTGATGAACGACGGCCGGGTCCAGCAGGTCGATCCGCCACAGCGGCTGTACGACTACCCCGCGAACCGGTTCGTCGCGGAGTTCATCGGCGATCCCGCGATGAACATGCTCCCGGCGACCGTCGACGGGGCGGACGGCGGGACGCCCCTCCTCGACCACCGGGCGTTCACGCTGCCGTTGCCCGACGACGCGTCGTCCGCCCTCGGTGAACGGTCGAGTGCAGTACTCGGGGTCCGCCCCGAAGACCTGTATCTCGTCGAGGCGTCGGACGGGGCCTACCCGGGGAGTATCGACGCAACCGTCGAGGTGATCGAGCCGCTGGGCGACAGCCTTCTGCTGGAGTGCACTGTCGGCGAGGACGTGATCAGGGCGAACGCGAACCCGCGGGCGGACGTCGATCACGGCGACGCGCTCGAACTGCGGTACGATCCCGAGCGCCTGCACGTTTTCGACGCCGACTCCGGCCGGGCGCTGTACCACTCCGCGACGACGGACGAGGCCCCGGTCATGCACGCCGGGGACTGATACTGATGGCTGTACGTACGCGAACACTCGAATTGAGAATCCAGGCGGAACGGGTCTGTCTCCGCAGAGAGCAGAGACGAGCGTGTCATAGTATGTTCGGAAGACGAGTTCGTTTGGGTTAACTCCGCCGTGTGCCCCCGGGGTCGGGCGTCGTAAACTGTGTAGGCGAAATAGTATTGTAGGCGACCGTCGCTATCCGT
>PXSQ01000073.1:0-607 GCA_003022725.1 Halobacteriales archaeon SW_7_65_23
GCGCGGCGGCCGTCGCGGGTGTGGATCTTGATCGTCTCGGCGTTCTGCAGCAGTGTCTCGATCCGATCCCCGTCCTCGGTTTCGGCCTGGACCCGGAACATCGGGCGCTGTTCGATCTTCGAACGCCCGACGATGGCCTCCCGGGTGTTGCCGTCGGTGTCGACGACCTGGACCTCGTCGCCGCTGCCGAGTTCCGAGAGATAACTCGTCTCGCCGTTCGGGCTGCGGACGTAGGCGTGGACCGCGCCGGCGTTCACCCGGAAGGGACGGGAGTCGACGTACGGGGATTCGGCGGTCTCGGCGTGGACGAAAAACAGACCGCGAGCGAGCGAGCCGACGAGCATCCCCTCGTCGTCGTCCATCAGCGAGCCGGTGTCGATACAGACCCGGTCGGCCGATCCGGTTTGCTCGATCTCCGTGACGGTGGCCCACTGCAGCGAGAGCTGTTCGCGGCCCGCCTCGTCGCGCACCTCGACAGTCTTGCGGATCTCGTCGGGGTCGTCGGTGTCCAGAAGCACCGCGTCGGCGCCGATTTCGAGCGTCTCGTAGGCGGTCTGGGCCTCCGCGGCGTCCCGGACGCCGGCGATCAGCGTCGTCTCCTCGCCGA
>PXSQ01000073.1:634-5289 GCA_003022725.1 Halobacteriales archaeon SW_7_65_23
ATGTCGCTGTCCTCGCGGCGGAGCGCCGAGAGATCCGCCGATCCCGAGAGATCTGGCGGCAGGTCGACCGTGCCGTCGCCCTCGGCGTCCTTACCGACGACCGTGACGTCGGCCTCGCTCTCCTTCGATTCAGCCTCCATGACGTGGACGTCCTCGCCGGCGAAGGCTGCGACGTTGACCGCGCCGAGTTCCCGAACCCGCTCGACGTCGCGCTCGTCGACCAGGACCCAGTCGACCCCCGCCTCCAGTCCGGCGGTGATGCGTCGTTTCCGGGCCTCCCAGTCGCCGACCTCGTCGTCCGCTTTGAGCCAGACGGAACGTGTCATGTGGAGTAGCTTGCGGCCGGGGGGCTTCAACGTGGCGGATTCTGCAACGTTCGAATTTCACGTACGTACAGCCACCAGTATCAGCGGGGCTACTCGTCGGCCCGTCGCGCGAGCGCCGCGGCGACGACGGCGTCGGGGCTCTCGTACCCGTGGCGGGCCGCGAACTCGTCGATCTCCCGCAGCAGCTCGCTCGACAGCGCCGCTTCGATCGGAACGGTCTCGGTTGCCGCACCGTCGCTGCCCTCGCCGTTGGTCATACCTCCACTGAACAGAGTGGACGGCTTAAGTGTGACGTGGCTGTCAGACGCCTGGCAGACGTCGGCCGGCAGCCATCCGCGCCGACGCGATCACCACAGGTTATCCAAACTCGGCGACATGTCATCGCCCTAAACCGACACCCGCCACTCGGCTCCCGCGACGCGAGTAAACCGCCGTACAGTATCGGCTTAAACAATCTTCTGTCCTCAAACTAAGGTCAAGATACGTCGCTAAAACAGCCATTTGTGCCTTAGACACCCTCTTTATGGTGTGCGATGTAAGGAGGAGTAGGTAGCAATGAGCAGTATCTTCCCGCTTCGTGACAACGTTACCCTCGACGAGGACCGCGAGCCCCGGCTCGTCGAACTCGACGAGGAGACGGCAGACGAGGTGTTCACCGCGCTCTCCTCGGGGACGACCCGGAAGATATTTCTGGAGCTGCACAAGGCACCCCAGACGGCGTCCGACCTCGCGGACGTGACCGACACGTCGGTGCAGAACGTCCAGTACCACTTAGAGAAGCTGCTGGACGCCGAGCTGGTCGAGGTCGTCGACACGTGGTACTCCGAGCGCGGCTCCGAGATGAAAGTGTACGCCCCCCAGGACGAGTCGCTGGTCCTGTTCGCCGGCCGGGACAAGCAGCGGTCGTTGCGCTCGCTGTTGCGCCGGCTCGTCGGCGTCCTCGGCGTGCTGGTACCGGGGAGCGCACTGGCCGGCTACGCCACGAGCCGGAGCGGCGACGGGTTCGGCAGCCTGTTCGGCGGCGGGAGCAGCGGCGACGGTGATGGAGACGACGGCGCGTACGACGCGACCGCGAACGGTGCGGATGACGGGAGCGCGAACGGAGCGAACGGCGGCGATCCCAACGGGATGGCCAACGGCGTCCCGGAGGAGGAGTCAGAGCCGGAAACGCGGAGCGGCGACGCAAACGGTGACGAGGCGGACGGTGGCGGCGACGACGGGATGGACGCCGCCAACGACGACGGCGGGAACGGCACCGAAGGCGGGATGGAAAACGGCGGCGACGCCGGGGACGTGCCCCACGAGACGCCCGAGGCGGAGACAGGGGACCTGAACGGCCAGGTCGACAACGAAACTGTCGACTTTGTCGCCACGACCGACGGCGGGCAACCGGACAGCGCGCCCGATGGCGCGGTCGACGGCGTGGCCGACGGCGCGCTCGACAGCGTGGCCGACGGCGCTGCCAGCGCCGCGGACGGCGCCGCCGGGCTCGACCCCGCACTGGCCGCGGCGGTCGCGTTCTTCTTCGGCGGCCTGTTCGTGTTCGTCGGCCTCACGATGTGGTACGGGACGCCCGACACCTGGACCTAACGGCGTTGGGCGGACACGGCCGGCGCAGCAGACGTGACCGGCTCTACGCTTCGCCGTAGACGGGGACGGCAGCGCCGCTGGTGACGTCCGCGGCGTCGCTGCAGAGCACGCGGATCATGTCGGCGATTTCGGCGGGTTTGACCCACTTGTCGTAGTCCCCGTCGGACATCATCTCGCGGTTCATCGGCGTGTCGATCACGCTCGGCATGACGGCGTTGGCCTGTACGGCTCCCTTGTTCTCCTCGGCGATGGTCTCGGTCAGCAGGCGGACGCTCGCTTTCGTCGCGCGGTAGATCCCGTCGCCCTCGCCGCCCTCCAACGACGAGCGCGCGGAGACGCTAACGATCGCCCCCTCCCGCTTGCGGAGGTGCGGGAGCGCGTGCTTGGAGGCCAGAAACATCGTCTTGAGATTGACGTCGAACAGGAAGTCAAACGTCGAGGCGTCGGTCTCGTGGATCGGGTCGCCGCCGCGCCACGTCCCGGCGATGTTCGCGAGGTAGTCGAGGCCGCCGTGTTTCTCGACGATGGCGTCGATCGTCTCCTCGACCTCGCTCTCGTCCGTGAAATCGCCCTGGTAGAAGTCGATCCGGTCGGGGTCGGACAAAAGGAAGTCCTCGCTGTCGGCTGCGACGATGTCCGCGCCACAGACCGTCGCATCTGCGTCGAGGAACGCCTCCGCGACCGCGCTGCCGAGCGCGCCGCCCACGCCCGTGATCAGTACCACGTCGCCGGAGAAGTCGAACGACACTGACATACGCGAACGATGGAGTCGCTGGCTGATAAAGCCCCCGCGGCTGTGAGAGGAACCGTTCCGATTTTCAGTAGTCTTTGGTACCAATTAGAAGTGATCGGTACTGCGAGCGGCTGGGCCTCGCTCTCAAGTTGACCATCTATTTTCGTGCCTCTCGGTCGGCTCACCGGGCGACTCTGTGGTCGTTCAGGTGACGTTCCCGGTACCAGCGGAGCGCAGGTTTGGTCATCAAGGCACGCACGCCTGCGGAACGGCAAGCAAGCGTGTGGATTTGTTGGCCGCCACACTGACCGCCCAGAGCGTCCATGTAGGCCGATGGGTGCGGTCATGTGGCAGCGTCATCTACAGACGCACTGGTGAAAAAACCAGCCCCCGGAGCGAAAGTAACTCAGAATCACTGCCGGATACTACTTGATACTACCACATTTCGTAACAGTTGCGCAACCCTGGGAAGGTCTGTAACTGTTGCAGTCGTATCCGAACAGTGCCATAAGAGAAGAGTCACTAATACTGTCGGACGTAATTTCGTGGAGTCACGCGTCACGTTCAGCCGTTCAACCGTGCGAATACAGCCAGGAGAGTGTCACGATGTGACACAGAGTTACGCCCACGATGAGAGTCTCGGTCCCCCGCGACGTGCTCGCGCAGTACCGCCGTTTCAGTCTCTACAACTCCCCGTACGTCGCCCACGACGGGGGGTGTGCCATCGACCTCTACCCCGAGACCGACGTCGCTCCCTCGCCGGTCGCCGGCGAGGGGCTGGACACCCGGACTGTCGAGGCCCCGCCGAAACCCTACGCGGCGACCCACGACCACCTCCTGTTGATCGGGACGGACACCCACGTCGCTCGCCTGCTGCACGTGAAACCGTGGGTCGAGCCAGGCGAGACGGTCGAACGCGGGCAGGAGATCGGCGAACTCGTGCGGGCAGGTTTCTTCGCACCCTGGGTCCCCAACCACGTTCACCTCGGCTTCCGGGAACCGGACGTGAACCACTACCGGGCCTCGGGTTCGCTGCCGATCGATGTCGCGGTCGACCCGGAGCCGCTTCCGTGGGACGGCACCGGAACGGTCGTCGAGATCGGCGATACCTGGGCCAGGCTGGACGCGCCGGCACACCCCGATCCAGGCGGCCACTTCGTCGGCCTGGAGAGCAACGGCGGCGTCCTCGACGGCGGGTTCCCCCACTACGACTGTGGCGGCCTCCTCGGCGGGCGCGATGATCGCCGGGACCACGGTGGGTGCCGTTTCGGGTCGAGACGTGACGTGGCACGACTGTACCGTGCGGGCAAACGAGGACCCAGTTCGGGGGATCGCACTATTCTGCGGCAAGGACGCGTTCGGGATCAAACTCGTCGGCGAGGGGATCGACCTGGGAGTCGGCGAGGACGTCACGGTGACTGTTGACTGTGCATGACTGAGACTGGTGGCTGTAATTCTTTTACTCACCAGTCTCTGCTATCTGCGGAGACAGACCCTTTTTGCCTGGATTCTCAATTCAAGTTTTCACGTACTTACAGCCACCAGTATGATACGGTCGTTAACGAATCACGAACGACCGTATGAGGCGACGGGCCGCCCCGCAGTACCCCCACGTTCCGAAGCATATACCCCAATGCGCCGAGGAGAGTAACGGGAGCTGACAGACCCGTGGACGACGCACCCTCCGAAGGCCCGCTCGACGTCGATCGCTCCCGGCGGCGGGCGATCAAAGCGATCGCTGCCGGCGTCGTCGGCGGCGGCCTCGCCAGCGTGCTCCTGCCAGCCGCGACGGAGTCGCCGGCGATCGAAGAAGCGGCGGCTGGCCCCATCGACGCGGAGGCCGACGCAGTCGCGGACTCGGAAACGCCGTACGCCGTTTGGCAGTACGTCCCGGCCGACGGCGGTGCCCGGTTCGAGCCGACGTCGCCGATCAACGTCGTCTCGCCGCTGGAGAACGGGTCGTTCGACGGGCTCGTCGACGTGTTCCGCGACGCGGGCTGGTACGA
>PXSQ01000074.1 GCA_003022725.1 Halobacteriales archaeon SW_7_65_23
CCGTGATCGTCTTGGTGAACTCGAAGCGGTCGCCGACGCTCAACTCCTCGGCCGTCTCGGCCGTCGTCTCGGCGTGCCACTCCGGCAGGTCCTCGTCCGGTTCGATCCGCTCGGCCGGCACCTCGTCGTTGGTCGTCGGCTCGACACCCAGGGCCGCGAACGCTGCTCGGTTGGCAGCGACCACGCTGTCGAACACGTGTGCGGACGTCTCCGCCCACGTGTCGAGCAGCGCACTGCGCTCCGGTTGAGAACTCATCACAGCCGCCTATGAGACCGTCAGTAATAAATTGCGAGGGTCGTTATCGGCCACGCTAATCACCCGTTTTCGGCCGACGGAAGCCGCACAACTGCGGGATGAGCCCGGGATATGCTCCCGATCGCCTCACAATGGGTGACATCTGACGCCATCAGATGGGTGTGAGTGACATTTCACGCAACGCTTATGTGTCAGAGGAGTGTACTCGGAGGTGACCGATGACAGACGACAGCGACGGGCCGATGTGGCCACCGGAGATGTTCAAGCTGTTCACAGAGACCGGCGAGCAGGCCGTCGAGACCCAGCAGGAGATGTTCCAGAAGATGCTGGAGGCGAGCATGTCAGGCGGGATGGACATGAACATGAACCAGCTGGGAACGATGACCGGGACGGCAACGTTCAAGACGCGGGTCCAGAGCGGCGGCCGCATCAGCATCCCCGACGCCGAGCGGGAGGCGCTCGACATCGAAGAAGGGGACATCGTCCAGGCGGTCGTGTTCCCCGTCAAGCGCAACCGCGAGGAGTGAGATGATTGATCCGCCCGTGACCAAACCGCTGGAGTCTTTTGCCGCGTACACGTACGATCAACTATGAGCAATCAGGAATTCAACGACTGGAGTGAAATGGTAGAGCAGATGAACGAAGCGGTGGCGCAGTCGATCGAGCAGAACATGGAGGCCCAGGCGGCGTTCGTCGAGTCCTGGTCGGACGCGGTCGGCGATTCGATGCTGGAGGAGGACGAACTGTCGGAAGGCATCGAGGGGTACGCCGCCGCCTACGAGGTGTGGATGGACGCTGCCGAGCAGATGTTCGAGCGGACGGCCGCCGCCGCGGAAGGCGAAGACGTCGAGCCGACGGAGTTCCGCGACATCTGGCTGCAGTCGGCCAACGAGGCGTTCAAGGAGGTCATGTCCACCTCCGCCTTCGCCTCCGCGAACGGCCAGCTCGTCGAGGCGATGATGGAGATGCAACAGGAGGCCGACGAGATGACACAGGACACCCTCGCCCAGATGGGGATGGCGACCCGCGGTGACGTCGAGGAGGTCGGCGAGCGCCTCGTCGAACTCGAGCGTCGCCAGCACGAACTCGAAGACAAGATCGACCAGATTCTCGACGCGGTAGAGGAGTAACCATGTCGTTCAACCCACTGGCAGCAGCACTGGACGCACAGACCGCGACGATCGACGCGATGGCCGACGCCACCCGGAAGGCGTCGATGGCACCCGAGCGCGCCGTCGAGATGGAGACGATCGAAGTGGGGATGACCCCCGCCGACGTCGTCTACGAGGAGAACAAGCTCGAACTGCTGCACTACGAGTCGATGACCGACGAGCAGAACGAGGTGCCGATCCTGATCGTCTATGCGCTGATCAACAAGCCGTACATCCTCGACCTGCAGCCCGACCGTAGCGTCGTTCGGCGGCTGCTGGAGGCCGGCCACGACGTGTACCTGATCGACTGGAACGAGCCCTCGCGGCTCGACCAGCACCTCGGCCTGCACGACTACGTCAACCGCTACATCGACAACTGCGTCGATGCCGTCGCCGAGCGCTCGGACCAGGAGTCGATCAACCTCCTGGGCTACTGCATGGGCGGCACGATGAGCACGATGTACGCGGCGCTGAACCCCGAGAAGATCAACGCGCTCGGGCTGATGGCCGCCGGCCTCTGTTTCGACCGGACCGGCGGCGTCCTCGAGGAGTGGGGCAGCAGCGAGTACTACGACCCCCAGGACGTCGTCGACACGTTCGGCAACGTTCCCGCAGAGTACCTCGACACCGGGTTCGCGCTGATGGACCCCGTCGACAACTACGTCAGCAAGTACATCACGCTGTACGAGAACCTCGAGAGTGACTCCTTCGTGGGCAACTTCTCCCGGATGGAGCGCTGGCTCGAGGAGGGGATCGACCTCTCGGGGCAGGCGTACGTCGAGTTCCTGGAGGAGATCTACCAGAACAACGAGCTGTACCGCAACGAACTGGAGCTGAACGGCGAGCGCGTCGACGTCGGGGACATCGACATGCCGATCCTGCAGATCATCGGCGAGTACGACCACCTCATCCCGCCGGAGGCGTCGAAGCCGTTCAACGAGGTCGTCGGCAGCGACGACGTGACCACCATCGAGTACCCGACCGGCCACATCGGGATGTCCGTCTCCTCGTCGACCCACGAGGATGTCTGGCCGCAGGTCTGTGAGTGGTTCTGGGAGCGCTCCGAGCGTGACGACGAATCCGAGGAGGCGGCTGCCGAGGACGTAAGCGATATCCAGGCGGAAGCCGCCGAGCAGGTCCAGGCCGACGAGAGCGAGTCGACCGAGGCTGCGGACGTCGAGACCGTCAGCGGCGTCGGCCCGACGTTCGCCGAGCGGCTGCGGGCGGCCGGCGTCGAGACGACCGCCGACCTCGCCGAGTACGACGCCGCGGAGCTAGCCGACATCGCCGAGACCAACGAGTCCCGCGCCGCCGACTGGCTCGACCAGCTGTAACTGCCGGTCACGCCGTCGATTTCTCCAGGAGCCGCTCGACCCGGCGCTCGAACTCGTTCTCGGTCCGTGCGCGGTACGCCAGCAGGCCCATCGAGGGCCGCCACCTCCCGGAAACGTTTCGGGTGCAAAGAGTTTCCGTGGTGCTTATAGGACCGCCGGGCGAGGTTCGATACGATGACTGTCCTGTCAACAGCGGACGAAGGCAAGGTACTGATGGACATCGAGGGTGAGGAGATCGGCGTCGTCACCGAGGTCGACGCCAAGGCGCAGGTCGCGTACGTGGAACCGGACCCCGGGATCGGCGAGGCCGTGATCCAGGGGCTCGGCTTCGGCGACGCCGACGAGGACGACATCGAGGTCCCTGCCGGCAGCGTCGCGACGGTGACCGACACGGAACTCCGCGTCGACATCGACCTCTAATAGTGATCAGTGCGACTCTTTACCGCCAAGGAGTCACAATTCGTGTGCGTCAGCCCGCGAACCAACCGTTCACGTGACGTGGGCACAAAAATAATCGCACTAATCAC
>PXSQ01000075.1 GCA_003022725.1 Halobacteriales archaeon SW_7_65_23
CTCTGACTGTTCGCGGCCACCACCCCAGCAGTCGCGAGTGCTCAATACACGGATTGTACTGATTCACCAATTCCGTGAGAACTCTTCTATGACACGCTCCACCGCGTTTCTGCTGGCTATACAGCCAGTGGCGATTGTTACACCATCGATTCCTATCAAATTTCCTATATTTTTCGTCGAGACAACGGTAGCAACTAGGAAGACAGCGACCTCAGAGACGGCACAAATAAATCCCTTCGAGAGAAAAAATATCTCAGTCAGCACCACTTGGCACCGGTTCGCGGGCCACCGTAGGCGCGTCGTCGTCCGCCATCGCAATCCGGGCAGGTTCGGCGAGCTTGTTCACGACGGCCCGGCCGTCGCGTTCGCGCTCGACGATGCCGTCCTCGGCGAGACGGTCGAGGTGGTGGGTGATCGTGCTCGGGTCACGGTCGAGCCGCTCGGCGAGTCCGGTGACCGAATCCGGGCCCTCGTCGGCGAGCGACTCGATGATTCGCGCCGTCGTCTCGTCGTGGAGTGCCGCCTCCAGTTCGGCCCACTCGGTGCCAACTGGGACGTACCGGCGGCGGCCCCGGATCTCCTCGCTGGTGACAATGTTTTCGAACTCCAGGATCCGGAGGTGGTACCGCGCCGTCCCCATCTTCAGGCCGGTCTCCTCGGTAATCTCGGAGAGATATACCCCCGGCGAGTCGCGGATACACTCGTAGAGGCGCTCGCGTGTCTCGTGTTCCAGCGGATCGTCGTCACTGTAGCGCTTGTAACCGAAGAGGCCCAGAATCCGCGCCGCCCAGTCCCGAAGCACCGACACGAGCGTCGCGAGCAGCGACCCGCCGGAGCCGCCCAGCGCCGACAACGCGGCCGCCGTGCCGGCGTTGCGCGCGATCAGCGCGGCCCCGATCAGAACGGCACTGACAGCGATGCCCGAGCTGGTCCTGTCGCCGGGGAGCGGCACTCCGCTATCGCTGTCACTGTCGCCGCTGGCCGGGTTCTCGGCCCCGCTCTCCACGTCGTTCGCTCCGTCAGTGCTCGCATCGATGGACTCCTCACCCGGTGGGCTGGTGTCCGCCGGCTGCTCACGGTCGGCAGCCTCCGTCTGTTCCTGACCGTCAGTAGTACTCGACGCCACCTCGACGCCGTCCTCGTCGGCAGTTACGCTCGCGTCGATCGATCCATCGTCGACGGCGACTGCAACGTCGACCCTGTCGACGGCCAGAATCGCGCCCGCGTCGCTCGGATCGAGCGTCGCCGTCGAGCCGACGTCACCGAGGAGCTCAGCAGTCGTCCCGTCGATACCCTCCGGCAGTTCCGTCGTGTTCGTTGCGTCATCAGTTGCCCCATCGACCGTCTCCTCTACGTCGTCGGTCGTATCGTCGACATCGTCAGTCGCCCCGTCGGCCGTCTCCTCTACGTTGTCGGTCGTATCGTCGACCTCGTCTGTCGTATCGTCGACCTCGTCTGTCGTGTGGTCGACCTCGTCTGTCGTGTCGTCTGTGTCCCCAGTCGTGTCGTCGATGTCGTCAGTCGTGTCCTCGGTTTCGTTCTCGACGTCTTCGGGGATCACACTGGCCTCGAACGCGAGCGACTCGGCATCGTGTCCCTGGGCGTCAGCGGGCGTGTTTGCAGATGATGGCTCGGTACTCTTGTCCGCCGTCGTCCCGGCACCGGTAGTGTCACCGCTGTCTCCTGTGTCGAGCACGCCACCGCCCCCCACCGACCCGGCGGCGATGCCGCTGGCTGGCACGTACCCACACAGCAGTATCGCGACGAGCAACACTGCCAGCGAGCGACGGATAGATACCATGCTCTTATTGTTTTATCGTCCGCTGAATGGTGTATATTTTGTGGCCGAAATCGACAGCTTGCACGTGGTACCGCGATCAAAGAAGACTGCGATCGGATCGAAGAAGACTGCAATCGGATCGAAGAAGACTGCAATCGGGATGACGCCCCGTAGCGTCGCAATCAACCGACGCCACGCAGCGCTGCAATCGGGGGAGCACCTAGCCGCAGGGGATGGTACCGGCTCGACCTCACGTCTCGATTCCGATGGTCACGCCCCCGTCATCGTCGTCTTCGTCGTCATTGCTCTCATCATCTCCCTCATCGTCGGCGTCGGTTTCGTCATCGTTGTTATCGCTCTCGTCGCCGTTGTCACCTTCGTCGCCCTCGTCACCAGCAGCTTCCTCGTCCTCGCTGGATTGCTCGTCATCTGCGTTTTCATCGTCCTCGCTGGATTGCTCGTCATCTGCGTCTTCATCGTCCTCGCCGTCGGCCCCGTCACCGTCGCCGGCCTCGCCCTCGGCTTCGGCGCTCGACTCGCTCTCGCCCTCGAGTTCGACGCCGAGTTCGCTATCGCCATCCACGTTCACCTGGAGGGTCGATTCCGCGTCCGCCACGGCCGACCCGTCGACAGTGACGCTGTACACCGACTGGAACACCGTCAGCGCGACCTCGCCGAATGTCGAGGCGCTGGTCGTCAGTGAGGCCTGGAGCGATCCCTCACTCTCGTGCTCATCATCGCCACGCTCGTCCTCATTACCGTTCTCTTCGTCGCTGTCGTCAGCGTCAGTTTCCTCGCGGTCGTCCTCGCCGTTCTGGGCGGTGACGTTCGCCTCGCCCTCGGTTTCGGCACTGGTCTCGCTCTCTGCCTCGGTGGAGTTGCCGTCGTTCTCGGCGCTGGTCTCGCTCTCGAGGTCGCCCTCGGCCTCGAACTCGACCGTATACGTCCGCTCCTCGCCGTCGTAGGCCTGCAGCGTCACCGTGCCGGCCGCGTACAGGCTGTCGGACTCGACCTCGACAGTGACCGTCGCGTCGGCGTCGGGGGTCGGCATCCGAACTGTGCCCTCGGCGTCGGCCTGGTACTCGCCCTCGGCCTCGGCGTCAGCCGTCGCGAGTGCGTCGACCGCCACGTCGGCACCTGCCGCCGCCTCGCCGCCGTGCTCGACGGTGACGACTGTCCAGTCCTCGTTCACTTCGACCGTCAGTTCAACTGACTGCGATCCGGAGGTGTCGCTGTACGCTGTGGCCGGCGCCACCATCGACCCGGCCACCAGCGCGGCGAGCAACACCGCGATCACGTTGTTGACGCGCATTGCATCCGGAGAGTGGTGGTCTGGTATAAAGGGCATTCTCGCAAATCCGTCCAAACGTTTCGCTGTCCCTCGATTCGTGGCTGGGGACACAGCACTGAAAAACGAGCCCCCCAAGGTCACTCGGCGAACCTCTATCGCACCGCCGCCCTACAGTCCGGCGACGTCCTCGATGGCGTCCGTGAGTGCCTGGATGCTCTCGACGGTGTGTTCGCCCATATGCCCGATCCGGAAACTCTCTTCGCTGATCGCGCCGTAGCCGCTCGCAAAGACCATGTCGTACCGCTCGGAGACGGCCTCCACCGTGGCCTCGACGTTGATGTCGCGGGCGTTCTCGACGCAGGTTACTGTCTGGGACCTGTATCCCTCCTCGGCGTAGAGATCGAAGTGTTCGCGTGCCCACTCGCGCGTGTACTCGGCCATCTCGCGGTGGCGCTCGTCGCGCCGGTGGTGGCCCTCCTCGAGCATGTGTTTCAGCTGCGTGCGGTACGCGAGCATGAGCGGAATCGCTGGCGTGGAGTGGGTCTGGCCCTTCCGGTCGTAGTAGTCCAGACAGCGCTGGAAGCCCCCGTACCAGGAGGCCGAGTCCCTCTCAAGTTCGCGCTCGTAGGCCGCGTCGCTGACGGTGCAGACCGCCAGCCCCGGCGGCATCGCGAACGCTTTCTGGGTCGACGTGAAGATGGCGTCGATGTTGTGGTCCTCGATGTCGATGAAGTCGCCGCCGAGACAGGAGATGGCGTCAACGACGAAGGAGGTGTCCGGATACTCGCCGAGCAGGTCGCCGATCTCCTCGACAGGGTTCCGGACGCCGGTGGACGTCTCATTCATCACCATGCCGACGGCGTCGTAGTCGCCGGCGTCAAGCGCGTCCCGGACGTCCTCGGGCTTGACCGCCTGCCCCCACTCGTACTCGATGCGATCGACGTCTTTCTCGAGCCGTTCGGCCACGTTCGCCTGTCGTTCGCTGAACGCCCCCGAAGTCGGCACGAGCATCCGGTCCTCGACGAGATTCAGCGTCGTCGCCTCCCAAAACGCCGTTCCCGATGCCGTGAGCACGATCACGTCCCGGTCGGTGTCCAGAAACTCCTTCGTGTCCTCGACGATCGTCGTGTAGAGGTCGGTCATCCGCTCCATGCGGTGCCCGAACATCGGTTCCGCCATCGCCTCGATGACGTCGTCGCGGACTTCGGTCGGCCCCGGAAGATACAGCGTCTTGTCGGCATACTCGCCGGTGTACTCGCGTTTCTCGGTCACGTGGACCACCAGTGTCAGTACTCACTCGTCGCGGGTCTTGATGTCCGCAGAGAGACCCTGGGCCATCGTGATGTCCTTGTCGTTGTTGAGCGTCCAGGCGGTGCGCTCGGTGACGGCCTCGATGACCTCGCGGGCGCTGGGGTAGCCGTTGCCGGACTTCTTGACGCCGCCAAACGGGAGCTGGACCTCGGCGCCGATGCAGGGCAGATTACCGTACGCCAGTCCGACCTCGGCGTTGTCGCGGTAGTAGTTGATCTGGCGGTAGTCCTCTGAGATCACCGCGCCGGCGAGCCCGTAGTTAGTGTCGTTGTGGAGCTCGACGGCGCGCTCGATGTCGCCCTCGTACTCCAGCAGCGCGACGTGGGGGCCGAACACCTCCTCCTGGGTGCAGCGCAGGTCCGCGTCGGGGTCGGCCTCGTAGACGAACGGCCCGACCCAGTGCCCCTCCTCGTGGCCCTCGGGGATCTCGTCGTCGTCGAGTTCCGTCCGGTCGACGAGTACGTTCACGCCCTCCGTGCGCGCGAGTTCGTTGTACTTTGTGACCTTCTCGACGTGCTGCTCCTCGATGAGCGGCCCCATGAACGTGTCCTCGTCGAGCGGATCGCCGACGGCGACGTCCTCGGCGACGTCAATGAACCGCTCTTTGAACTCGTCGTAGACGTCCGTGTGGACGATTAGGCGCTCGCTGGAGACGCAGCGCTGCCCCGTCGTCTTGAACGAACTCATCACCGCGGCGTGGACCGCGATGTCCAGATCCGCCTTTTCGGTGATGACGACGCCGTTCTTGCCGCCCATTTCGCAGGCTGCGCGCTTGCCGGGGTCCTCGGCGCACTTCTGGGCGATCTCGTGGCCGACCTCCGCCGAGCCGGTGAAGAGGACGGTGTCGACGCGGTCGTCTTCGACGATGGCGGCGCCGGCGTCGCCGAACCCCTGGACCATGTTGAACACGCCGTCGGGGATGCCGGCGTCGACCATCATCTCGGCGATGATCTGGCCGCACCACGGCGTCTGCTCGGCGGGCTTCCAGACGACGGTGTTGCCCTCGACGAGCGTGACGGCCATGTGCCAGAACGGGATCGCGACCGGGAAGTTCCACGGCGTGATACAGCCCGCGACGCCGCGGGGCTTGCGGCGCATGTAGGCGTCCTTCTCGGGGATCTCGCTGGGGACGATGTCACCTTTCGGGTGGCGGGCGTCACCGGCAGCCCACTCGACCATGTGCCAGGCCTCGGTCACGTCGGCTTTCCCCTCCGAGATCTCCTTGCCACACTCCTTGGTGACGACCTCGCCCAGCTCCTCGTGACGGTCGCGCAGTTCGTGGTACACGTCCCAGAGGAACTCCGCGCGGTCGATCCGCGACATCGCCCGCCACTCCGCCTCGGCCTCGTCGGCGCCGGCGACTGCCCGTTCGACGTCCGCCGGTGTCCCGCGGTGGAACGTGCCGAGTGTCTCGCCGTTCGCCGGGTTGTCGCTCTCGAACGTCTCGTCGCCGGCGCCCTCGATCCACTCGCCGTCCACGTAGTGCTGGTAGGTATCGGACATACCTGTAGATATGTTCCCCACTCCTACAAAACTCCTGCCCGATCACCCCGGCTGTGGGAGGCGCTAGCAAGAATTGCCACTGGCCCGCTCATACTGTCAGACGTGACTCTGTGGAATGGCAAGACACGCAAACCGGTGTACTCACATGCTTCAGCACGGTTACGAAGTAGAAATCTCCACGTACTCACGTCTGACAGTGCCAGGAACGCACGAGGGCAAATTCACCCGCTCACGATTGCCCGCAGGGCGAACCCGAGGTTCTCCTTGCGCTCGCGGACGCGGCGGTAGAAGTACGAGAGCCACTTGCTGCCGTACGGGATGTACTGGTAGACATCCACCTCGTCGGTGAGGTCGCGCTGGGCTTGCTCGCGCACGCCCATGAGCATCTGTACCTCGTAGGGCGTGCCGTACGTCTCCTGGAGGTCGCGGGCGTGGTCGATCATCGCGGGGTCGTGGCTACCGACGGCGATCCCGCCGTCGAACTCACGGAACATGTACTCCAGGTAGTCCCGGTAGACGGCGTTGACTGTCGCCTTCTCCTTGTGGGCGATCCCCCCCGGTTCGTCGTACGCACCCTTCACGAGGCGGACCTTCCCCGGCAGCTCCGCCAGCCGCTGTAGATCCTGGCCCGTGCGCTTCAGGTTGGCCTGCACGCAGACGCCGACGTTGCCGTCGGTCGCCAGCGCGTGCTCCTCGTAGGCGTCCAGGGTCACGTCCGTCGTCATGTGATCCTCCATATCGATCCAGACGAAACAGTCCGCTGCGTCGACGATCCGCGCCAGGTTCTCCTCGAAGACGTCCGCGCCGATGTCCAGGCCGAGCTGGCTGGGCTTGACCGAGATGCAGGCGTCGGTCTCGCGCTCGGCGATCAGCTCCACCAGGTCGATGTACGCCTCCGTGTCGGCGTCGGCGGGTCCGCGCTCGTCGTAGTGCTCGCCCAGCAGGTTCAGAATGCCCGCGATCCCGTCCGCGTTCAGCCCGTCCACGTGAGCCAGCGCTGCCTCCGGCGTCTCCCCCGCCACAAAATTGCTCGCGATCGGCGGAATCATTGGGCTACTCGACGACGACGGCGCCTTTCATGCCCGAGGCCTTGTGCGGGGCGCAGTAGTAGCGGGTGGTCCCCGACTCCTCGAAGGTGTACTCGAAGGTGTGACCACCCTCACTGACGATTTCGCTCTCGAACTTGCCGTCCTCGTCGACGACGTTGTGGCCGCCACCCTCGCCGGTCCACTCCCAGGTGACCGTCGTCCCGGAGTCGACCCGGATTCCGGCAGGTCCGAACGCGAGACCGTTGCCGGCGCCGACCTCGACGGTGACGCTGTCCTCGCCGGTCATGTCCTGCACGCTGTCGTAGTTGTTGGCGTCCGAGAGATACGCCACCGCCGCCGTCTCCGACGACGACGGCGCCTTTCATGCCCGAGCCCTTGTGCGGGGCGCAGTAGTACAGCGTCGTCCCCGACTCCTCGAAGGTGTACTCGAAGGTGTGGCCTCCCTCGCTGACGATCTCGCTCTCGAATTTACCGTCCTCGTCGACGACGTTGTGCCCGCCACCTTCTCCGGTCCACTCCCAGGTAACCGTCGTCCCGGGATCCACCTGGATCGCAGCGGGGCCGAACGCGAGGCCGTTGCCGGCGCCGACCTCGACGGTGACGCTGTCCTCGCCGGTCATGTCCTCGACGGAGCCCTCGTAGTTGTTGGCGTCGCCGAGGTAGTCTTCGACCTGCGGGAACCCGCTGCCGTTGCCACCACTGCCGTTCTCGTTGCCGTTGTCGGCATCCGGGTCCTTCTCGACCGATCCCGGTACGCCCTCGCCGTCCTGGAACGGCCCGATACACCCTGCCAGCCCAACCGTGAGTGCTGCGCCGCCCGCTTTCAGAATCTCACGCCTTTCTGAGCCCGTCATTGGTTGTCAGGTGAGCCTAGAGAGGGCGCTTGATTGAATGCTTCGGTTGCGACCGCCTCATAGTGATTGTTGCGATTATTTTCGTGACCACGTCACAGGAACGGTCCCACACTTGTGATCCGGCGCGAGTCGACCGAAGCCGCAGTCCAGCGATCACTTTCACCGCGCTTGCGAACATCATATAAACCCGGGGACGGTACGTGGAGACAGACGATGCCATCGTACCAGTCGCAACTCGGCGGGGAGGGAGAGATCGCCGAGGAGCTGGCGGCGAGCCAGCGTTCGATCTCTATCGCCGAGTTCTTCGAGAAGAACAAGCACATGCTCGGGTTCGACTCGGGGGCCCGGGCCTTGGTCACCGCAGTCAAGGAAGGTGTGGACAACAGCCTCGACGCCTGCGAGGAAGCCGGAATTTTGCCGGACATCTACGTCGAGATCCAGGAGGAGCGCGACTACTACCGGGTCATCATCGAGGACAACGGGCCCGGGATCACGAAAGAACAGATCCCCAAGATCTTCGGGAAGCTGCTGTACGGCTCGCGGTTCCACAAGCGCGAGCAGAACCGCGGCCAGCAGGGGATCGGCATATCGGCTGCAGTGCTGTACTCCCAGCTCACCTCCGGGAAGCCGGCGAGGATCACCTCGCGCACGCAGGCGAACGACGAGGCGGAGTACTTCGAAGTGATCGTCGACACCGACGAGAACGAACCGGAGATCAGCGTCGAGGAGACGACAACCTGGGAGCGCCCCCACGGCACCCGCATCGAACTCGAGATGGAAGCGAACATGCGGGCCCGCCAGCAACTCCAGGACTACGTCAAGCACACGGCGGTCGTCAACCCCCACGCACGGATCGAACTCCGTGAGCCCAGCGCCGAGTTCAAGTTCGAGCGCGCGACCGACCAACTCCCCGCGGAGACCGAGGAGATCCGTCCCCACCCCCACGGCGTCGAACTCGGAACGCTGATCAAGATGGCCGAGGCGACGGATTCGTACTCCATTTCGGGGTTCCTCCAGGAGGAGTTCACGCGCGTCGGCTCGAAAACCGCCGACGGGATCATCGACCAGTTCATGGACCGCCACGCCGGCCGGGAGCTGACATGGCGGTTCCCCGAGGCCCACGAGGACGCCGACCTCGAAGCCGCCGTCGAGGACGCCGTCGCGAACAAGGGCGCGGAGGCGACCGCCGAGTTCGCCGAGCGCGTCGCCGAAGCGCTCGCCGAGCACGACCGCGTCGCCCGCCACCAGGTCGTCGCGGCCGTCGGCGAGGCGGCCGACGGGATCCAGGCCGACTACGGAACGACGTTCGGCTCGACGGTCCGGGAGAAGGCCGTCGCGGCCGCCTGGGGCGCGATCACGGCCACGCGCGAGCCCGACAGCTACACCCTGGTCGACGCGGCGACGACCACGCGGAAGGACGACGCCGTGATCCAGGCGCTGGCCGAGCGCCTCGCCGCGAAGTTCGAGCCCGGCGACCGCCACCGCGTCACGCGCGAGCAACTGCGGGAGTACGTCGACCGCGCCGCGGACATGACCGAGGAGCGCGACGACGCCACCTTCGGCGACACGGCCCGCGAGAACGTCGTCTCGGAGCTGTGGGACGCCGCCCTGCGGGTGCCCGACGATCCGCCCCGAATCCACGACGTCGCCGAGGACCGGGACATGGCCTCGAACCTGCTGACGGCGATGCGGGAGACGGACATCATCTCGCCGCCGACGGGCTGCCTGGCGCCGATCACCGCAGAACTCGTCGAGGCCGGCCTCCGCAAGGAGTACGACGCAGACTTCTACGCCGCCTCGACCCGCGACGCGGCGGTCCACGGCGGCGACCCGTTCATCGTCGAGGCCGGCATCGCCTACGGCGGCGACGTCGACGCCGACGGGAAAGCCGAGGTGCTGCGCTTTGCCAACCGCGTCCCGCTCGTCTACCAGCGCGGCGCCTGCGCCACGACGGACGTCGTCAAGGGCATCAACTGGCGCAACTACGGCCTGGACCAGCCCGGCGGCTCCGGCATCCCGAACGGGCCCGCCGTCGTCATGGTCCACGTCGCCTCGACGAACGTGCCGTTCACGAGCGAGTCGAAAGACGCCGTCGCGAACATTCCCGAGATCGAAAAGGAGATCGAACTCGCGATACGCGAAGCGGCCCGGGAACTCAAAAGCTTCCTCAACAAGCGCCGCTCGATGCAGCAGCGCCGCGAGAAGCAGGACAAGCTGGCGACGATCCTGCCGGAGATGGCCCAGAAGCTGTCGGCGGTGGCGGGCCGCGAGCCCCTCGAAATCGACGACACGATGGCCCGCATCATGAACGACGTGCTGGTGACCCGCGAGCGCGAGGACGGCACAGTCCGGGTGGTCGTCGAGAACAACGCCGACACGAACGCCGACCTCGAAATCACGGAGATCGTCGACGCCGAACCGGCGGACGCCGACGGGGCCAACGTCGTCGAGATGGACGGCGAGTGGTTCCTCAAGTGGAGCCCCACCGTCGGCAGCGACGAGGAGGCAACGCTGGAGTACGCCGTTGACGGCGACGCGGATCCCCAGCTCTCCGTCGACGGGATCGAGGACGAGAAACTGACGATAGACACCTGACCTGCGACACCCCATCAATGAGCACTGACGACACCACCGACGCCAGCACCGAGACGCCCGACGCACGGGACCAGCTGCTGGACCTGGCCGCACAGTTCTACGACCAGTTCGCCGACGGCGACGTGCCCCACATGGCCGTCCCGACCCGAACGAAGAGCAACATCGAGTACGACCCCGACTCGAAAGTCTGGGTGTACGGCGACCGCACGTCGACCCGGAGCGCGAAGTCGGTGCGGGGCGCCCAGAAGCTGCTGAAGGCGACCTACACCATCGAGTTTCTCGCCCGCCAGCTGGAGGAGGACCGCTCCTCGACGCTGCGGGAGCTGTACTACCTCTCGGAGTCCTGGGATCTGGACGAGGCGCAGTTCTCCAGCCAGGACGAGTCCAACCAGCTCGTTGAGGACCTCGAAATCGTCTCCGGGGCTACACGCGAGGACTTCCACATGCGCCCGGAGGAGTCCGGGGCGACGATCATGGGCCCGCTCCTGTTGCGCGAGCAGACCCGCCGCGGCGAGCGCGAGATCCACTGCCAGGAGGACGTCGGCGAGGGCGGTTACCAGATCCCCAACAACCCCGACACGATCGAGTTTCTGGACAACGACGCCGACTTCGTCCTCGCCGTGGAGACCGGCGGGATGCGCGATCGCCTCGTCGAGAACGGGTTCGACGAGGAGTACAACGCCCTGGTGGTCCACCTGAAAGGCCAGCCAGCCCGCGCCACCCGGCGGCTCACCAAGCGCCTGCACGACGAACTCGACCTGCCGGTGACGGTGTTCACCGACGGCGACCCCTGGTCGTACCGCATCTACGGCTCGGTCGCCTACGGGTCGATCAAGAGCGCGCACCTCTCGGAGTACCTCGCGACGCCCGAAGCCGATTTCATCGGCATCCGGCCCGAAGACATCGTCGAGTACGACCTGCCGACCGATCCGCTGAGCGATTCGGACGTCAACGCCCTCGAATCCGAGCTCGACGACCCCCGGTTCCAGACCGACTTCTGGGAGGAACAGATCGAACTCCAGCTCGACATCGAGAAGAAGTCCGAACAGCAGTCCCTGGCCGCCCGCGGGCTGGACTTCGTCACCGACACCTACCTGCCCGAACGCCTCGACAAGATGGGCGTCCTGTAGGCGCGGACCTACCCCAGTTCCCGCCGGCGGCCCTTGGGCACCATCGAGCGGAGTTCGTCGTGGACGTACAGCCCAACACCCAGGGGTTCAGGTTCACCCGCCAGCTCGTGAGTCACGATCAGGTATCCCCAGTCGCCGTCCCAGTCGAGCTCCTGGTCCTCGCCGGCCAGGAACGTCGCGGCGGCGGGCCGCGGGAGGTGGATGCAGTTGGTCGTCGCGTGGCCGCCGAAGCGCTGGACCGCCTCAAGCGTCGGCTTCCAGTGCTCCTGGCGCGTCCGCAGCGCCATCATCCCGAGGCCGTCGACATCCACCGGCGAGGCGAGGTCACCGTAGAAGATCCAGATCTTGCCCGCACCGCGCTCCCAGAACGAATAGGGCTCGAACACTGCGGGGTCGATGCCGAACCGCTCATTCCACCACGAGAGCACCGCTGCCCGGGTCGGTCGCCCCTCGACGACGCGCTCGTCGGCCGTCGTCGGCAGGCGGTCGAACCGGTCGCTGTGGTTGTCCTGCATCGCGTCGCCGTCAGCGTCGTCGGGCGCCATCAGCCGGTCACCTCCAGCTTCGCGCAGAAGAAGCCGCCGGTGTCGTTCTGGTGGGGGTAGATCCGCTTCGCGCGGGTGACGCTGTCGTCGTAGGTCTCGCCCTGCCACTCGGTGATCCCCGGCGAGGCGTCGAGCGGCAGATCGAACGGCACGATTTCGCACGGCTCCTCGGCGATCGCGTACTCCAGCACCGCCTCGTTTTCCTCGGGGGCGAACGTACACGTCGAGTAGACGACGGTGCCGCCCGCACGGGTGGCCTGGACGGCCCGGCGGAGGATGCCCTTCTGAACGCCGGCGATCCCCTCGACCTGGTCGAGCTCCCACTCGTCGAGCACGTCGGGGTTCTTGCGAACCGTCCCTTCGCAGGAGCAGGGAACGTCGACGAGCGCGCGGTCGTACATGGCCCCGTCGGCCGTCGTCGGTCCCGGCTCGTCCGCCTGGGAACTGAAGGGTTTCAGCGAGTGATTGCGGGCATCCTCGACAGTCACGGCGATGTTGGTGACGCCGAGCCGTTCGGTGTTGGAGCGGAGGGCGGAAACGCGACCCATGTTGTCGTCCGTCGCGACGACGAGCCCCTCGTCGTCCATCAGCGCCGCCAGCTGCGTGGTTTTGCTCCCAGGGGCGGCACAGGCGTCCCAGACGCGCTCGCCGGGCTGGGGGGCCAGTACTTCGGCGGGGACTGCCGACACCTCCTCCTGGCCGTGGAGCCAGCCGTGGACGTACGGCCAGTTGGCGCCGGGCTGGGCGTCGGGCAGGCGCAGCACGCCCGGGTGCCAGTCGGTCGCCTCGTAGGCGATTCCCACCTCTTCGAGCGCCGCGCGAGCCTGCTCGACCGTCGTCTTGATCGTGTTCACGCGTACGACCGCGGGGAGCGGGCGCTCGCACGCCGCGTAGAACGTCGCGGGGTCGTCGACGAGCGGCTCGTAACGCTCCAGCACAGTCATCGGTGTCGGTTCGGCAGGCCGGCGCTTGTGGGTTTCGACTCCCAGCAGCCGGATAATGCCTGAACGCAACTACTGGGAGACGCCGGGGAGCACGCGGGACACTACGTACTTGGGGTGTACTCCTAATACTGTCGGACGTAACTCTGTGTCACATCGTGACACTCTCCTGGCTGTATTCGCACGGGTGAACGGCTGAACGTGACGCGTAACTCCACGAAATTACGTCCGACAGTATTGCGATCGATTGCCCGCCTGGCGGTTCAACGGAGCGAGCACAACGATGGCAGTTATCGGCTGTGTGCGATGCTCGCACGGCGACCAGTGAGGCCGCGGGACCGACGGAGCAGACCCAGTACGTGGAGAATTGATCAATGACGCAGGACACACACGATTCCGACGACGACCAGCACACCTCGCCGGCCGGGCCGGCGGAGGACGGGACAGGGTACTTGCCGACGACGCGGCGGACGTTCCTCGGGACGATCGCGGCGGCCTCGGCGATGGGAGGGGGCAGCGCCGGGGTCGCGGCCCAGGGCGGCGGCGCGGGCGCGCTCGCACAGGAGGCCGCGAGTTCCCACGGCTACGGGGTGAGCAGCTACGGCGAGGGACCGTGCGGCGGCGAGGCCGACACCGATCCAGGCGACGACCCGCCGCCGCTGCCGGGGGAAGACGACCCGCCACAGGACCTGAACGGTGACGGCCTCTACCGCGATGTCGACGGCGACGGACAGTTCACCATCAGAGACGTCCAAGTCTTCTTCAATAACCGCGACTCCGACGTGGTCCAGAACAACCCCGAGTGTTTCAACTTCGACGAGCAGGGCCCTCCGGCGGTCATCATCAGTGACGCCCAGGCACTGTTTCTGGACTTCACAAACGGCGTCAGCCAGCCCGACGCCGACCGGCTCCAGAACGACTCCCTCGGGGAGCTGGGCGATCCCGACTCCGTTGGAGACATCGACGTCCGGTCGCTGTTCGGCGGCGACTGATCCGGTACCGGCCGTCGAAGTGACCCTCTCCCGCCGGTGCGCGCCCTGCAGGCGAGGAGCGCAGGCGGCACACGGGGGTACGCTTTTATATTTCTCTTGATTACGTTACGTAAATGGACTCCGCCGAGTTTCTAGATCTCCTGGGGAACGCCAACCGGCGCCGGATCCTCCGGCTGCTGTCACAGCGGCCCTGCTACGTGACGGAGATCAGCGAGTACCTCGGTGTGAGCCCGAAAGCGGTGATCGATCACCTCCGGAAGCTGGAGGACGCGGGGCTGGTCGAGAGCCGGACCGACGACAGGCGGCGCAAGTACTTCTCGATCTCCCGGCACGTCCGCCTGGAGGTGACGGTGTCGCCGTACGAGTTCGGCACGAAGAGCGCGTACCCGGCCAGTTCGGGGCTCGACATCACCTCCTGCCGGCAGGTCAGCATCGAACTTGACCCCGACAGCGTCGAGGCGGGGCTGGAGGGGGACAGCCACGAGGCGCCCGACGAGGACGGACAGCTCGTGGCGGACGACGGGAGCGACGCCGACGACGAGGTCGAGGGTCCGGCGATCGCGACGCTGGCCGAACGGCTCAACGAGTTCGAGGCACTGGAACGGGAGCTCTCGCTGGCACAGCGGTGGGCACAGGGACGGATCACGGCGCTGCGGGAGGCGCTGGCCAAGCGCGTCGACCACGGCGATCCGCGGCTGGTCTCGGCGGTGCTGGTAGCCGTCGCCGACGGTGCGACCCAGGTCGAGGAGATCAGCCGCGAGGCCGAGGCGCCGCCGCGTGTCGTCGAGGACGTTCTGGAGGAGCTCGCCGCCGGCGGGATCGTCGAACGCGAGGGTCGCCACTGGTCGCTGGTGTCGTAGGCCGCAACTGGTTGCTTTCGCCGGTCAGGGGCCGCGGCCGGCACCGGAATCGGCGTCGAGGTCCTGGGTGAGGCCCTTCCGGAGATCGCGGCCGAAGTAGTGGCCGACCGTGCCTGCCAGCAGGCCGATGAGGGCGCCGACAACGACGATCGGGAGGCCGGGGCCGACCAGCGTCAGCACGAGGTTGCCGAGAAACGCCCAGACGCCGCCGACGAGGCCGCCGGCGAGGCTCGTCTCCACGTAGCGGCTGTCGCCCGCGAGCGTCCCGTAGAGGAACGCGGCGACGAAGATGCCGAGCGCGTCGCTCACCATCCCGAACGGGAGGAGGCCGCCGAGCAACAGGACGCCACCGACGGTGAGCACCAGCGAGACGAGCAGGGCACGGGCGGAGCCGATCCTCCCGAACATGCGCCGGAGCCTCCCCGTGATGCCGCCGCTGTCCTCCGCGGTGGAGTCGGCTTCCTCGTCGATCCCTACGCTCACGTCGACGCCGACGTCCCGCTGGATCTGGGTGTCGCGCTCGCTCATGTCGGCCGCTATGTGGCCCAGTCGTATTGGTCTTTCTCCGCGTTTCTCTGCGAGGAGTTGTTTTCTCGGGTTGTGCTGGCGTCGCATCGTAGAAAGCCCTCGGCGCGCTCACGGGTCCCGCTGAGCGGGCGCTATCTGAGCGACCATCGGGAGCGAAGATATCCCGCTCAGCGACCGCGAGACGGCCTCGCCCTTTCAGTCCGCCAGGGGCGTGGACTACGTCATCGGCAGACACGGCGTGGTTTGTTTGATCTATTTCTGCGGTAGGGCGGCAGGCCGGCAGCGGGAAGAAAAAAAGACAGGTGGCTGGCTGGCCGGGACTGCAACGCGGCGCGGCCAGCTGCTCGCCGCTCCGTAATGGTTTTGCCGCCGAGCGGACAACACGGGCGTATGAGTGGCGAGCCAAGCGACGAGGAGCTCGAAAAACTCCGGGAACAGAAGCGCGAACAGCTCAAAGACCAGATGGGTAGCGAAGACGAGGAGGAGGCGATGGAGGCCCAGCGCCAGCAGGCCGAAGCCCAGAAGAAGGCGATCCTCCGCCAGCACCTCACCGACGGCGCGCGCAAGCGCCTCAACACGGTCAAAATGTCGAAACCGCAGGTCGGCGAGAAGGTCGAACAGCAGGTGGTGGCGCTGGCCCAGAGCGGGCGCATCCAGGGGGGGAAAATCGACGAGGAGAAGATGAAGAAGCTGCTGCAGGAGATCACGCCGGACTCGAAGAGCTTCGACATCAAGCGCCGGTGATGGAGGTCGGGCTGCTCTACAGCGGCGGCAAGGACTCGACGCTCGCTGCCCTCCTTCTCGAACGGTTCTGTGCGGTGACGCTTCTGTGCGGCAGCTTCGGCGTCACCGACGACCACGAACACGCTCAGCGAGCGGCCGCGGCGGTCGACCTGCCCGCCCGCCGGCTGGACCTTGATCCCGACGTCGCCCGCGACGCTGCCGACCGCATCGTCGTGGATGGGTTCCCCCGAAACGGGATCCAGCAGGTCCACGAACACGCACTGGAGCGCGCCGCCGCCGGCCCGTTCGACGCGATCTCCGACGGCACCCGCCGGGACGACCGCACCCCGGCGGTCCCCCGATCGCTGGCCCAAAGTATCGAGGACCGCCACGGCGTCGCCCACCTCGCGCCACTGGCCGGGTTCGGCCGGGACGCCATCGACAATCTGGTCGGCGAGGCGCTGACCGTCGAAACTGGCCCGTCCGAGGAGATACCGAAAGGTGACTACGAGGCCGAACTCCGGGCGCTGATTGCCGCCGAGTACGGCGAGGAGCGCGTCGAGGAACTCTTTCCCAAGCACGTTCAGTCGCGGGTAACTGGACGGCAGTAGCACTGTCTGTGGGGGTGCAGGCCGCGGGCTGGTGACGTGGGTTCCGTCCACGCCCGCCGTTTTCCACTCTGATCTCCACGCCGTTTCATACTGGTGGCTGTAATTCTTTTACTCACCAGTATCAGCTGCTGCCAGCTTGATTATTGTGACTGTTTACCGGGTCGACCGCACGCAGTCGCGCGGTCGATCCCGGAACGACTCACAATAATCACTATCAGTAGTATTATTGATTGGAGGTGTGTCAGTGGCAACCATGGGAGGTCACGACCAGACGCTCGAACCGTTCCTGTGGCGTGCCGAAAACATCTACCCCGACCGCGAAGTCGTCGCCCGGACCCACGAGGGGACGCGCCGGACGACGTACGCGGAGTACGGCGAGCGGACGCGGCAGCTGGCGAACGCGCTCGAGGGCGCGGGCGTGAGCGAGGGCGACCGGGTGGGGACGTTCTGCTGGAACCACACCCGGCACTTCGAGACGTACTTCGGCGTGCCGAACATGGGGGCGCAGGTCCACACGATCAACCCCCTCCTGCCCGACAAGCACATCCAGTACATCGTCGAGGACGCCGAAGACCGTGTGCTGTTCGTTGACCCGTCGCTGGCGGAGAAACTCGCGGGGGCGTACGACCGCGAGGCGTTCGCGAGCGTCGAGCAGTTCGTCGTGATGGGCTCTGACGCGCCGGACCTCCCGATCGAACCGCTGACCGACTACGGGTCGTTCGTCGGCGACCAGCCACCCTCCTACGAGTGGCCGTCGCTGTCCAGCGACCAGCCCGCGGGGATGTGCTACACCTCCGGGACGACGGGCAAGCCGAAAGGCGTCGAGTACTCCCAGGACATGATGTGGTCGCACACCATGTCGATCCTGACGCCCCAGGGGCTCGGCATCGAGGACTCGGACGTGCTCATGCCCGTGGTGCCGATGTTCCACGTCAACGCCTGGGGGCTGCCGTTCGCGGCGACGGCGGCCGGCGCCAAGCAGGTGTTCCCCGGGCCGGTGCCGGAGCCGGCGGACATCGCCCGCCTCATCGAGGAGGAGGACGTCACCATTTCGGCGGGCGTCCCGACGGTCTGGCTCGGTCTGCTCGAGTACCTCGAGGACCACGACGTCGACCTCTCGACGCTTCAGTCGGTCGTCATCGGCGGCGCGGCGGCCCCCAAAGCAGTCATCGAGCAGTTCGACGACCTGGGCGTCGAGGTGGTCCACGCCTGGGGCATGACCGAGATGTCGCCGGTCGGCACCGTCGCGAACCTCAAGTACGACCTGCGGGACGCCCCCTACGAGACCCAGCTCGAAAAGCAGGGCAAGCAGGGGCTGATCGTCCCCGGGCTGGAGTTCAAGGTCGTCGACGATGACGGCACCGAACTCGCCTGGGACGGCGAGGAGTTCGGCGAACTGCTCGTCCGTGGACCGTGGGTCACCACGGAGTACCACGAACGCCCCGAGGCCAACGAGACGGACTTCGAAGGGAGCTGGCTGCGGACCGGCGACATCGTCACCGTCGACGAGGACGGCTACATCGAGATCGTCGACCGCGCCGACGACGTGATCAAGTCCGGCGGCGAGTGGATCTCCTCGCAGGAACTGGAGAACGCGATCATGGCCCACGACGACGTCACCGAGGCCGCCGTCATCGGCGTCCCCCACGAGCGCTGGCAGGAACGCCCCGTGGCGATGATCGTCACCCCCGAGGACGTCGACCGCGAGGCGCTCACCGGGGAGCTGCAGGCGATGCTCAAAGAGGAGTACCCCAAGTGGTGGCTCCCCGATGGCTTCGAGTTCATCGACGAGATTCCCAAGACTGCGACCGGCAAGTTCTCGAAGAAGGACCTCCGCGAGCAGTACGCCGGCCAGGACCTGCTGGAGGAGGACGCGCCCGAGGAGGCCGCGCCGGCCGAAGACGACTGACGCGGTCGCCGTCAGCGTCCGCCGACTGTTCTTGGGATGGGCGCGTCACAAACGTCGGCGGGGAGAGAGGCAGGCGTCAGCAGGGGTCCGGGAGAGTCAAGCGTCAGCAGGAGTTTTGAACACAGCGGTTACTTTTCGAGGATGGTCCCGCTGGCACCGACGGCGATGTCCGTCGACCCGCGGACGACGGCTTTCAGATTGGCGCCAGTCGGGGTCGTCGTCGCGTGCCACTTGCCGTCGTCCAGTTCGAAGGCGGCCCCGCCGCCGCCGACCGTCAGGCCGTCGCTGCCGTCGACAGTGACGTCGCGGAGGTCGGCGTCGCCGGTGCTCACGCGGCGCCACTCGCTGCCGTTCCAGTCGTAGATGGAGCCGCCGCCGCCCGACACGTGGACCTCGTCGGCGGCGTCGGAGTCGACGCCGTAGAAGTTGTAGTCGGCGTCCTCGATGCCGAGCTTGTCCCAGGTGACGCCGTCGCCGGTGACAAAGACGGTCTGGTTGCCGTCGACGGCGTGGCCCTTGCCGTCGCCGTGGAAATCGATGGCGTTGATGTTCGACCCGCTGCCGGGGGTCACGTAGTCCCACGACCCCGTCTCGCCGTTCTCGAAGCTGTAGTAAATCGACCCGGAGTCGCCCGCGACGTACACGTCGGCCTCGTCCGCGCGCCCGGTCACGGCCACGTCGTTGAAGTTGTTGGTGACGTCGTCGGGCGCCGAGTGGTCGACCAGCACGCCCGACTCGACGTCGTACTCGCCGATGGCGCCGCTGGCGCCGACGAACCACAGGCGCTTGCCGTCGTCGGTCACGTCCGCGCCGTAGAGGTCGTTGCCGTTGCCGGTCGGGCCGCCGTCGAGCACTTTCTTCCAGCCGGTCTCGGTTCGCTCCAGCACGAGCCCGCCGCTCCCCACCGCGTACGCGCCTGCCTGCGTGTATTTGACATCGTACAACGAGTTGCCCGTCGGTGACTCGACTGCGTCCCATTCCGCCTCACTGTCGTCCCCGGCCGCGACTGCGGGCGCCGTTGCGGCGACCGCCGCCGCGCCGATACCTTTGAGCACCGTCCGCCGAGTTGCCTGTTTGCGCGTCATGCACGCGAAGCCATGGCTGGAGACTGCATAAAAAGGGGAAGCGCTTTGGACGGCTTCAGCCGAGTAAACGCCGCTTAACGGTCTGTGTCGTCGTTTCATTCGCGCAAACGGTCGGCTTTTATACATCATCTGTCACTTGTATAGTGACTTCGTGATATCACTGTATCGAATTTTCGCAGCTTAGAACGCCAGAAACGGTCGCTACGGCCATGGGGGAACTATGATAACCTTACTACAACGAGTTTTTAACATCTGTGTGATACGTGAGTGCTGCGTCCGGGGGAGTCGAGCACGCTATTTTGTCCCCAGTCGGGCGAACACGAACTCGGTGCTGCTGCCGAGGGGGTCGCCAGAGGTCACAGTGCGGTGGTCCGCAAAGCCCGCGTCAGCGAGCGCGGCGAGCGTGCGGTCGCGGCCGGGCGCGGAAAAGAACATTTCGCCGCCCATCCAGCCCCGGCGGACGGTCTCGAACCGGCCCGAGGGGAGCGTCATGAGCAGGCGGCCGCCGGGGCGGAGCACCCGCGCGAACTCCCGGTAGACTGCCGGGTGCTGGTCCCGCGGGACGTGAAAGACGGCGTGATAGGCAGTGATCGCATCGACCGAATCGGTGGCGATTGGGAGCTGGGACATCTCGCCCTGGACGAGCCGTGCGTCGGGGACGCGCTCGGCGGCGAGTTCGAGCCCCCGGCGGGAGATGTCGACGCCGATGCTACCCGGTGGGAGGTTCGCGAGGGTCCGCGCACCGTCGCCCGGGCCGATGTCGAGCACTGTCGGATCCGCCGGGAGCGTCGCGAGCAGGTCGTCGACCAGCGCCGCGTCGGGACCGTCCGGGTCCCGCTGCTCGGCGTAGCGCTCGGCGACCTGGTTCCACGCGCGACGCACCTCGTTTCTGTCCATGGACCGTGTTAGGTGGCTGTGCGCTTGAAATTGGGGTCTATTCGAACGGAACTGATCTGAGCAACAGCATCGCGACGCTTGTTTTGTACCCGAACTCACGACGCGGCAGGCTGCCCAGACACGCCGCGCAGTCGCCGCGACTCGGCCGCAGAGACCAGGACGTACCCGAGTAGCCCGGCCACGGTGAGTTCGAAACCGACGACGATGCCCAGCGCGACGGCGCCTGCGGCGATCGCGAAGCCGATCGGGGATCCGAACCAGCCAGTCCGCCCCCTGGACGTGCTCCCGCGGAGGACAGCCACGATCCGGACGGCAAGCGCAACGGCGGCGGCACCGGCGATCGCTCCGACTGCAACCGTACTCGACGCAAACAGCCCGACAGCGAAGGCGATCACGCCGCCGACGGCGACCCCGAGCATCGCCCGCTTGAGCGTGCTCGCGACCAGTCCGGTAGCACCACCCGGCGTCGTGGGCTCCGCTGGCGTCCCTGTCCTCCCCTCGTCGGCAGATCCATCGGCGTCGCCTCCGCCGGCGTGGGTCACGCGCTGGCCCTCCACGAGGAACGTCCGCTCGTGGTACCCCTCCGGGTCGTCCTCGGGATCGTCGGCGTGCCAGACGTCGTACCCGGGGACGAAATCAGGGTCGTGAGCCACGCCGGGGAACTCTACCTCGATGTCGTCGAACTGGACGGGGAGGCTCGCGGCCGTCAGGAAGTCGGGGCCGTCCTGGATCTGGAAGTGCAGATGGGGCTCGCTGGAGTTGCCCGAGTGCCCGCAGCGGCCGACTTCCTGGCCGCGCTCGACGCGCTGGCCGGGCTCGACCGGCACGCTGCCCGGCCGGAGGTGCGCCAGGAAGCTGTACTCCGAGTCGGCGTGCTTGAGCACCACGTGACCGCCCGGGATGGAGCGCTTCAGCGGGTGGGAGAACCCGCCGCCCCGCGACGCCTCCAGCGCGGCGTCGAAGCTGTCGACGACGACGCCGTCGGCAGGTGCAACGACGGGTTCGTCGTGGCAGTAGTAGTTCTCGACGGCCGTACTCGCCCCGTCGGGTCGCGAGCGGCCGTCCTCGTCGGTGACCAGGACGTCGTAGGCGTAGCGCTGGTTCGGGTAGATCCAGGAGTGGGAGTACTCCCGTTCGGGGCTGCCGTTGACGACGGTCCACGTCCCGTCGACCGGAAGCCGGTAGGGGACCTGCTGCTCGTAGCTCTCGCTGTCGGGAAACGAACCGCGGTGGCGCAGGAACGACGCCGCGCCGCCGGCAATCTGCAGGAGGTCCTGCGTCATGACCAGCGGGTTCAGGAACGTCAGCGGGATCATGAGGTACCCCACTGCGAACTCGCGCACCCTGCCCACCTGGAGCCAGTCGGTCGGCTCCGTCTCCTCGTCAGCGCCCCGGGCCAGCACCATATCGACGATCGGGCCGACGAAGAACCAGAGGAAAAACAGGAAGAACGGTTCGAACACCTCCAGAAACGAAAGCGAGTCGGACACGTAGGCGGGCAGCGAGAGGAAGCCGAGCAGCCCGAGCAGCGTCGGGTCGAACCGCCGGAGCAGTCGCCGGAGCCGTCCCGCGACTGCGGTCGCCCGGGATGGCGGGTCCGCGTCGTCAGTTGCTGTCGCGTTCTCTGTCATACCCGAAAGCAGGGCAGAGTGCCACCTATAGGTTTTGAGAACTCGGGTTCACAAACTGTGGTAGCACACCACATGACAGATGGGGACGGCTGGCGACCGGGACGAGCGCCAGTCACAATAATCACTATGAGGAGTCACGCACAAGTGAGGGCCATGACAGACTGGGTGGGTCGGGACGAGGGTCCCGATGGCGACAGGGCCAGCGTCCGGGAGGCGTTCTCGCTGCTCGCCCACGACATCCGCCTGGACATCGTGCTCGCCCTGCTGAAGAACTGGGCGGCGGTGTACACCGAACCGCAGTCGTACTCGGACCTGATGGACGCCGTCGGGATGCGTGACAGCGGGAAGTTCAACTACCACCTCGACAAACTCCGTGGCGTCTACGTCGAACGGGTCGAGGACGGCTACGTCCCGACGGCCAGCGCCGTCGCGCTGTACCGGACGGTGCTCGCCTACCGCCCCACGGAGATGGCCACGGAGACTGGCGAACTCGACGAGCCCTGTCCGCACTGCGGCGGGACGCTCGTCGAACAGTACGAGCGGTCGTTTTTCACCCTCGACTGCACCGACTGCGACAACTGGGACCTGCTGACGTACGTGTTCCCGAAAAACGGGCTCCGCAACAGAGCCGGCCAAGAGCGGTACCGCGCCGTCGAGTACCGCGCCGACTACCACACTGGCCTCGCCCGGACCGGCCAGTGCCCGTTCTGTGCCGGGCCCGTCACGTTCCACTTCGACCCCGAGGACGTCGAGGGCACGCCGCCGCTGGTCGGGATAACCTGCGACACCTGCACGTGGCACGTCGGCGTCAGCCTTCTCACGCCCCTGCAGTTCGTCCCGCGGGTCGCCGCGGCGCTGGTCGACCTCGGGATCGAGCCGCCGGTAGTCGAGGCCGACAACGTCGTCGAGATGGCCGCCGAGATTCGCTCCGAAGAACCGTTTCGCGTCGGGCTCGACATCACGTCCGAGGAGGGCACCGCGACCATCGTCGTCGACGACGACCTCGACGTGCACTCGGTCGACGTGAGGACTGATGGGTGAACCTCGGGCCTGGTGTCACCCCAGGTCGTCGACGAGGGCGGCAAGGTGCTCCTGTGCGTCGGCGTCGGGCTCGCGGTGAGGTGAGCGCGGGTGGCCGGCCGGCGCGCCGCGCTCGCGCATCGCCCACTTCAGGCCAGGGATGCCGTACTCGGCGGTGACGGCGTGGTTCAGCTCCAGGAGGTCGGCGTTTCGCTCCCGCGCCCGCCTGTGCTCGCCGACCTCGTGGGCCGCGAAGATGGCCGAGGCGCCCTCGGGTGCGACGTTCGCGAGCGCGAGGACGGCCCCGGACGCGCCGGCAGAAAGCGCCTGCGCGACGACCCCGCCGCTGCCGACCATGAGCGAAAACTCCTCGCCGACGCGATTTTTGGTCCGGACGAACGCGTCGATGTCGCCGCTGGAGTCTTTCATCCCGACGATGTTCCCGTGCTCGGCGAGCTCCCCGACGGTGTCCGGCTCCAGCCGAACGTCGGTGTAGACGGGGACGAAGTAGAGGTAGACCGGGATCGAGGCGGCGTCGGCGAGCTCGCGGTAGTACGCCGCCAGCGTCGCCTGGTCGTGGTTGTAGTAGAACGGCGTCACGACGAGTGCGGCGTCGGCACCTGCCTCGGCGGCGCCGGCAGTCGCCTGCCTGGTCTCGCGCAGGCCGGGGGTCCCGGTGCCGGCGAGTACCGGCACCGACGCCTCGTCGACGACCGTCTCGACGACGCGGCGGCGCTCCCCGGCAGTCATGAGTTCGGCCTCGCTGTTCGAACCGCAGGGCACGAGGAAGTCGACGCCGCGGTCCTCGATCCAGCCGACGAGGTCCCGGAGGCGCTCGTAGTCGACGTCGCCGTTCTTCTCGAACGGTGTCACCAGTGGTAGGCCTACACCGTGCATGGTTCCACCTGGGGCGGTACGGTCTTTAATTTCCGGGCCGACGCGGTCGACAGGCAGGGGGTTACTCCGGCGCAGCGCCGTCAGCAGTTTCTGCTCCCTCGGCATCGCCCTCGTCCTCATCCGGTTCGAACAGCGTGTAGTCCTCGTGGCGGAACGTCACGCGGTGGTCGCTGCCCAGCGACCGGACGTGGACGCGCATCCCATCGCCCTCGGCGGCGGCGTCGAGCAGTTCGCCGTCGGTCGTGTGGTTGAAGTACGCCGGGATCAGCACGGCGTCGTTCGTCTCGCTGGCGAGTTCGACGATCAGCAGAAACACCGTCGGGCCGACCGTCCGTGCGTACACCTCGCTGCTGTCGAAGATCGTCCCCTCTCTGAGATCGTCGACGAGGTCGAACTCCGATTCGGGGACGAGCACGTCCAGGCCGTAGGGCTTGTCCCTGGCGTACAGCGCCGTCACGTCTCCCACAGTGAGTTCGTGTGTCTCCCATCCCTCCTCGCGGTACTCAACAGCGGTCGCCTCCACGTCGTCGAGCAGATCCCCCCAGAACGCCTCGAAGGGGGTGTCGACGTCGTCCTCGGTCATAGCCACCGGTATGGCGAGTACCGTAAAAAGGGCTCGCACTCGTCGCCGGCCGTCCGGAGACCAGCCCGAATCAAGTGACATCAGCGTAACCCGAGGACCGGAAAAACCGGCTGCAGAGGCCGTAGCTTTATGTAAGGGTGAGCCATTGGACCTCTATGGAACAGCCAGATGATTCCGACATCGAGCGACGAGGGTTCCTCAAGTTCGTCGGGGCAACGAGCGCCTCGGCCGCGGCGATGGCGCTGTCCGGGTGTCTCGGCGACGACGAAGAGGAACTGGAAAACGGCGACGACGGCGGCAACAGTGACGACGGTGGCAACGGCGACGACGGCGGCAACGGCGACGACGGCGGCAACGGCGACGACGGCGGCAATGGCGACGACGGCGGCAACGGCGACGACGGCGACGGCGACGAGAACGGCAACATGGACGAGCCGTTCGAGATCACGATGACCCAGCGGCAGGATCCGACGACGCTGGATCCGCACAACCATCGCGAGACGCCGACCGACAACGTGGTGCTGCACTCCTACGAGGGTATCCTCTGGCGCGGTCCGGAGGGGGAGATCATCGAGAGTCTCGCGACCGAGTGGGAGGTCGTCGATGACGACCGCCACCGGTTCACGATCCGGGACGACGTCCAGTTCCACGACGGATCGTCCCTCGAGCCAAGCGACTGCGCGTTCACGATCCGGCGGATCGTCGACCCCGAGGTCGGCGGCCTGGAGAGCCCGCAGCGCGATCAGCTCGCCGGCACCACCGGCGCGGAAGTCGTCGACGGCGAGCGCGCGATCGACATGCTGTCGGGCGGCCCGAACCCGATGGCGTTCCAGAACATCGCCTCGTACGCCCACGTCGTCAGCGAGGACTGGATCTCCGAGCGGGACAACGAGGAGATCGCGGTCGAGATGAACGGGACCGGCCCGTACCAGCTCGCCGACTACGAGCCCGAGGAGTACGTCCGCCTCGAGAAGTTCGAGGACTACTGGGGCGAGGAGCCCGACGTCGACCGGGTGGAGATCATCGCCGCAGGACGGTATGTCGATCGCGGACATCGGGAGCACGCGGATCCTGATGTGTCCCATGGTGTACAACGAGGAGCCGTTCGACAGCGTCGAGTTCCGGCAGGCGATGAACTACGCGATCGACCTCGACCAGATGATCAACGAGATCCTCCGCGGGTTCGGCGTCGCGACCAGCCAGCCGACGCTGCCGGGGTACAACGGCCACAACTCCGACCTCGAGCCGTACCCCTACGACCCCGACGAGGCCGAGTCGCTGGTCGAACAGAGCGGCTACGCCGGCGCCGAACTCGAACTCGAGTACCCGGCCGGCCGGTACCTGCTGAACGACGAACTCGCCCAGGCCGCCGCCGGGTTCATCGACGAACTCGAGAACGTCTCCTGTGAGGCCGTGAGCCGCGACTTCGCGACGCTCGCCGGCGAACTGCTCGACGGCGACCTCTCGACGACGCCGTCGTTCTACAACATCGGCTGGGGGAACACGACGTTCGACGCCAGCCAGACGCTGACCCCGTTTCTCACCGAGGGGACCGCGATCTACCACTACCGGAGCGACGAGATGGAACAGCTCAAAGAGCAGTGGCAGGTCGAAACCGACGCCGACGAGCGCGAACAGATCCTCCAGGAGGCCAACCAGCTGGCCCACGACGAGGCCGTCTGGGTGTTCCTCAACCGCGAGTGGCTCGTGTACGGCATCAACGGCCGGATCGACTGGGACCCCCGCCAGGACGAATACTTCCTCGCACAGGGCATGAACCAGGCGTAGATCGGCGACGAGCCCGCTCATGCGTCTCACCCGGTTCCTCTTGCGGCGAACTGCGCAGGGTATCCTGGTCGTCTGGGGAGTGATTACGCTCGTCTTTCTGCTGCGCTTTATCACGCCGGGGAGCACGATCGACTTCGTCGCGCCGCTGGACGCCTCGCCGGAGCTCCGCCAGCGGCTGGCCGAGGACCTGGGGCTCAACAAGCCGATCTACGTCCAGTACGCCGACTACATCGTCAACCTTCTGCAGCTGGACATGGGCAACTCCCTGTTGAAGGGGCGGCCGGCCAGCGACGTCATCTTCGCCCGGCTGCCGGCCACGCTCGAACTCGCGATCGCTGCGACAATCGTCGCGATCCTCTTTTCGATCCCGCTGGGCGTCATCAGCGCGACCCGGCGCCACCAGCCGGTCGACTACGGCGCGACGGGCTTTTCGCTGATCGGGATCAGCACCCCGAACTTCTGGCTGGGGATCATGCTGATCCTGATCGTCGGGGTGAACCTCGGCTGGCTGCCGACGAGCCGGCGGATCATCGGGTTCGGGCCCGCCCTGGAGCTGCTCGTCTTCGAGCAGCGCCCGGTCGGGCTCCGGGTCTGGTTCGAGCATATCCTCCTGCCCTCGATCACGCTGGGAACGTACTTCACGGCACTGATCACCCGCCTCACGAGAAACGGCATGCTCGAGGAGCTCGGCGAGGCCTACGTGGAGGTGACCCGCGCGAAGGGGCTCCCCGAGACGCTCGTCAAGTACAAGCACGTCCTCCGGAACACGATGATCCCGATCATCACCGTGCTGGGCCTCCAGATGGGGACGCTCATCGGCGGGGCCGTCATCACGGAGTCGGTGTTCAACTGGCCGGGGCTGGGGACGCTCATCATCGACGCCATCAACTCCAGGGACTGGCCGCTCATCCAGGGGTCGCTGATCGTGATCGGCGTCGGGTTCGTCGTGATCAACATCGTCGTCGACGCACTGTACATGTACTTCAACCCGCAGGTGACCTTCGAATGACGGGAGCACTGATAGCATGAACTGGCAACGGGTCTGGCGGAGCCTCCGGGCCGAGTTCGGCCGGAGCCCCATGGCGAAGCTCGGGGTCGTCCTGATCCTGGCGGTGTTCCTGATGGCGATCTTCGCCCCGTTCCTGGCGACAACCAACCCGAAGGCACAGGACCTCTCGCGGGCGAACGAGCCGCCGGTCGGGTTCACCGACATCACCGAGGATACCCGCCTCGTCGACGGCGAGCGCCAGACCGTCACGGTGACGACCCGCGGGACCCTCGAGTACCCGCTGGGCACGAACCAGCTGGGTCAGGACATGTACTCGCGGCTGCTGTACGGTGCACGGACCTCCCTGCTCGTCGGGCTGCTCGGGACCACGATCGCGGCTCTCGCGGGCGTCTCGGTCGGCATGGTCGCCGGCTACTACGGCGGCCGCGTCGACGACGGGCTGATGCGCTTTGCCGACGTCATGCTCGCGTTCCCCGCCCTCGTCCTCGCGATCGCGCTCATCGGGCTGCTCGGGCCGCGGGCGGTCGACATCCCGGACCCGTTCGTCGCCGCCGGCCTGGTCTCGGACATGCCCGAAACCACGGTGTTGCCGGTGACGGTGACGTTCGTCGTCGCGCTGGTCAACTGGGTGTGGTTCGCCCGCGTCGCCCGCGGCGAGGCGCTCTCCGTCCGGGAGAAAAACTACGTGAAGGCTTCCCGGAGCCTCGGCGCGAGCGACTGGCGGCTCATGCTCAAACACGTGTTGCCAAACAGCCTGACGCCGATCCTCGTGCTCGCGACGGTCCAGGTCGCAGTCATCATACTGCTGGAGAGCGCCCTGTCGTTCCTCGGCTTTTCGGGCACCACGCTCTCGTGGGGGTTCGACATCTCCCAGGGGCGTGACCTGCTGGCGACCTCCTGGTGGATCTCGACGATGCCGGGGCTGGCGATCGTGGTCACCGTCATCGGGATCAACCTCGTCGGCGACTGGCTGCGCGACGCACTGGACCCCGACATCGAGGGCGAGAGCGGAGGGGGGATGGGATGAGCGACGACGTCATCCTCCGCGTCTCCGACCTCTCGACGCGGTTTTTCACCACGGACGGGCAGGTCAACGCCGTCGAGTCCCTCTCACTGGAGATCAAGGCGGGCGAGGTGTTCGGCATCGTCGGCGAGAGCGGCAGCGGCAAGAGCGTCACGGCCCGGTCGCTGATCCGCCTGATCGAGTCGCCAGGGCGGATCACCGAGGGATCGATCGAGTACCGCGACGCCGACCTCGCCGACGACCTCCGCGAGGACCACCCCGGGGCCGTCGACGGCGAGTTCGTCGACCTGCTGGCAATCCCCGAGCAGACCCACCGTGGGCTGCGCGGGACCGCCTTCAGCATGATCTTCCAGGACCCCGAGAGCAGTTTCAACCCGAGCCTGACGGTCGGCGAGCAGATCGCCGAGGCCGTCGAGGTCCAGCGCCGCGCGAGTTCGAACCCGCGGTCGACGAGGGCGCGGACCCGCTCGTCAGCGTACTCGCTGCGCTCGTACGCCGCGGCCGCGGTGCTGCCGGGCCGGGGGTACGTGAGCGCCGAGAGCAAGGACCGCGCCATCGAGCTGCTCCAGCAGGTCGGCATCCCCGACCCCGAGCAGCGCGTCGACGAGTACCCCCACGAGTACTCCGGCGGAATGCTCCAGCGGGCGATGGTCGCCCAAGCGCTTGCCGGCGAGCCGGACGTGCTGGTCGCCGACGAGCCGACGACGGCGCTGGACGTGACGATCCAGGCCCAGGTACTCAACCTCCTCCGGGAGATCCAGGCGGAGACAGGGATGACGATCCTGCTGATCACCCACAACCTGGGCGTGATCGCCCGGATGTGCGACCGCGTCGGCGTCATGTACGCCGGCGAGATCGTCGAACGGGGGAGCCTCGGGGATGTCTTCGACCGGCCGACCCATCCCTACACGCAGGGGCTGCTCGGCTCGATCCCGGACCTCGACGCCGCCGGCGGGCGCCTCCAGCCGATCGGGGGGAACGTCCCCAGCCTGCTGGACGCCGAGATGGGCGACCGCTGTTACTTCGCCGACCGCTGCCCGAAGGCGATGGAGGAGTGTCTGCACAAGCCGCCGGACTACCCCGCGGCGGGCACCGACGACCACGAGGCCAAGTGCTACCTGGCCGATCACCCCTACGACAAGAGCCAGGCGTTACCTGAGGAGTACTTCGAGGAGGGTGAGGGAACATGAGTACCGACGACCTGGACCGGGCGAGCGGGGCGACGGCGCCGGGCAACGCCGACGGCGACGCCCTCGTCGAAGTGCGCGGACTCACGAAACACTACTTCGAGCAGGACAGCCTGTGGGACCGACTGTTGGGCAACGACCCGGTGGCGGTCAAGGCCGTCGACGGCATCTCCTTCGACGTCGTCGAAGGGGAGACCCTGGGGCTGGTCGGTGAATCGGGCTGCGGGAAGTCGACGGCCGGCGAGACGCTGCTCAGGCTCGAACAGCCCACGGCCGGGAGCGTCCGGTTCGACGGCGACCCGGTGTTCGATCTGGACGGCCCGGCGCTGCGGGCGTTCCGGCGAAACGCTCAGATCGTGTTTCAGGACCCGTTCACGAGCCTGGATCCGCGGGTGACGATCGGCGAGACGATCCGCGAGGCGCTTGACATCCACGGGATCGGCACGCGCGAGGAGCGCAACGAGCGCGTCCGCGACCTGCTCGAACGCGTCGGCCTGGCGGCCGAACACTTCGAGCGCTACCCCAGCGAGTTCTCCGGCGGCCAGCGCCAGCGGGTCGGCATCGCCCGCGCGCTCGCCGTCGAGCCGGACTTCCTGGTACTCGACGAACCCACGAGCGCGCTCGACGTCTCCGTGCAAGCACAGATTCTCAACCTGCTGGCGGATCTGCAGGACGACTTCGGACTGACGTACCTCCTCATTTCGCACGACCTCTCGGTGATCCGGCACATTTGCGACCGCGTGGCGGTGATGTACCTGGGCGAACTCGTCGAGATTGCGGACGTCGAGACGCTGTTCGAGGCGCCCGAACACCCCTACACGGAGGCGCTTTTGGAGAGTGTCCCGCGGGCAGAGACCGCCGAGCGCGAGCGCGATATCGACCCCCTCGCCGGCGACGTCCCCTCGCCGCGGGATCCGCCCAGCGGCTGCCGATTCCGGACCCGGTGTCCGAAGGTCATCCCGCCGGACGATCTGGAGATCGACCAGGCAGACTACCGGGAGATCATGTTCCTCCGCGACCGGGTCGAGGAGCGCGAAATCTCGCTGGACGTGATCGCCGAGGAGGCGGGGCTGCCGGCCAGGGACGGCGGCGAGTTCGCCTTCGACGAACGCCAGCGCGACCGGTTCGTCGAACAGCTACGGGCACAGCTGCTCGACGTCGACCTGCCGGGCCGCCACGAGCGGACCGTCGACGAGGCGCTCGGACTGCTCGCCGACGAGGAGTGGGCGGAGGCCGCCGAAATGCTCCAGGCCGAGTACGAGAGCGTCTGCGAGCGGCGCGTCCCCGAACTGGCGGGTGACCACCCCGTCGCCTGCCACCTCAAAAACCCGCCAGAGGAGTGAACGGGTTGTGGGAGAATTCTGTTTAGGGGGGTGTCCGGTTAGAGTTGATTGTGGTGTGCTGTCGAGCGACGCTGGTGGTGATACTGGTGGCTGTAATTCGTTTACTCACCAGTCTCTGCTCTCTGCGGAGACAGACCCGTTCCGCCTGGATTCTCAATTCGAGTTTTCACGTACGTACAGCCACCAGTATGAGGTGTCCCGGTGGGACTCGTCGGCCCGCGCTGCTGGGAGTGATGTTACGGGAGCCGGGTGCCCGGCGTAAACTACCCCGCCCTACTCGCTCCCTCCCGCCTTGCGGCGGTCGGTCACTCTTTGAGGGCGGGGCTTTACCGCAACGACATTGTGCCCCGCGACCCCATGCATGGACGCGGCCCGGCTTCCTTGTACCGTCCACGGGCCGGGCAGCGGGTCGGAGTGGGTGCTGCGACCCGCGCTTACGGGACCCGTC
>PXSQ01000076.1 GCA_003022725.1 Halobacteriales archaeon SW_7_65_23
CTCGAAGACGCCCGTCCCGTAGTGCAACGCGTGCGTGAGCACGTGAACCTGTGCCTCGTCCCAGTCGACGAACTCGCCGTCCATCCAGATCCGCTCGACATCCATCTCGTCGAATCCCATATCCGCACAAATACTCCCCAGGAATAAGAGTGTTCACGGTCCGTGCGAGGGAGTTACAGGGGGTGAATCATCTGGGAATAGTATGAAAGATCTCACCACTGCCGGTTCAGCGACGACAGCTACTCGTCGAGGCGCGCCGCCGAACTGAACGCGAGCCAGTTGCCCTGGAGGAACAGCAACGCGGCGACGCCGGCGACCCAGTTCGCCTCGGTTGCGCCGATCAGGACGAACATGCTGAGCAGCACGATGATGATCCCGCCGGTCGCTCTGAGTCGCGGGACGACGACGAGGTAGACCGCGTACCAGACGCCGAACAGGGTCAGCAGCGCGAACCCCGCGAAGAACGTCGACTCGGCGACGAACACGCTGGTAAGGATGATCGCCACGAGCGCCCCCCGCCTGAAGAGCGAACTCCTCAGGAACGCCATCGACCCCACCCACCTTCGCCGTGTGATTCCATCAGTGCTCCCGATTGCCAAACCAATCCGGTTCGGATGTATTAAATTTTTATGCACGTACGAGAAATAGGGTGGGAAGAACATGGCGACAAGCGGCCCTGCAACACGAACGTACGCCCCAGTCTCCTTCGCCGTCACGCCGGGAAGCGCCGCGCGGGGCGCGGCCCTCGGGGTGCTGTACATGATCCTGTTCCCGATCTACTACTTCGTCGCGATCGAGGCAGCCGAGGGAACGGCCGCTCACTCGGTGCTTCAGAGCGTCCCGTCCAGCGTCGGGTGGGGCGCGCTCATCCTGGTCGGACTCATGGGCCCGGTGGTTCTCACACTCTTTTTGGCGTGGCTGAGTTACAAACGCCGTTCCTACGAGGTCGGCAACGAGGGGATCACCGAACGGCGGGGGATCGTCCTGCGCTCGAAAAACTTCGTCAGCTACGAGGATCTCGAAGGAGTGACGATCACCCGCTCGCGGGTCCAGTCGATGTACGGCGCCGGAACGGTCCGCATCACCGACATCAACCAGAACGACGAGGAGCAGGTGATGAAGATGAGCTACGTCCGGAACCCGGGTGAGGTCGTGACGAACATTCTCCGGCACGTCACGGACGTCACGGGAGCGACCGACAGCCGGCTCGACACAGCGGAGATCGACGAACTCGACGTCGACTCGGCGAGCATCTCCGGCGTCTCCGGGGAGACGCTCGCGGCAAGTACGGGCGGCCGGTACATGATGCCGACTGCGATACTCCATCCCCGGCCGCAGGGGGCCGCCATCCACGGCCTGGTACTCGGGCTGGCCTACGCCGCGCTCGGCGTGGTCGTCATGTACGTGTTCCGGGACTGGCTGATCGGGCTCACGGGGCTGGGAGATGAACCGCTGTACCTCATGGGCAGCATCGCTCTCAGTGGCGTCCTGGTCATGGGGGCCGTGGCTGCCTACCTGTACTGGGCGTACGATCGGACCCAGTACGAACTGTACGAGGACCATATCTCGGTCATCCAGGGCGGCAAAACGACGACGTACTCGACGGACGGTATCGCGGCCGTCGAACTCAAAGACGAGGGAATTGCGTCGCTGCGACAGGGCGTATGGTCGGTGCTCGCGCTGACCGACCACGGCCACGTCAGGCTGCGTGACGAGCAGGGCGACGTCGTCGTCGAGTTCGCGTTCCTCGCCAACGCGGAACCCGTCTTCAACGCACTCGAGGACTGGCTCGCCTGGGAGGACGGAGTCCCGCCGGAGATCGACGACGCGACCGCGGGAAGCGGACAGGGAGTCGCCGGACAGTCCGCCGGCAGTGGACGGGGGGCAGGCAGCGGATCCACCGGCACCGACGGGACGCAGGGCGCGCCCGAGGAGTCAAGCGGCGGCGAGTGAACTCACTCCCGATGGGGCTCACCGACAATCAGTCGGCCAGCACGGCGCGGCGTTTCGGCGTCGCCACCTCGTTGACCTGCGTCAACACGAGCACTGCCCCGAACCCGGCGAGGCTCGCGCCGAGGATGAACGGGACGGCAAAGCCGAACGCGACGAGGAACCCGGACAGCAGCGGGCCGACGGCGACGCCGAAGCCGAAGGCCATCGTCAGCACCGACAGCGTCGACCCGGACTGCCCCTCCGAGGCGATGTCGCCGGCGAGGGCCAGCGCCGGGGCGAACACCATCGCGCCGGCGACGCCCTGGAGGAACCGGGCGAGAAACATCAGCCACGGGTCGAGGATGAATCCCTGGGCGAGCGTCGTCGGGATCAGCAACACGGTCCCGACGACGATGAACACCTTCCGGCCGTAGAAGTCCGTCGCCCGGCCGATCGGCGCCTGCAGGAAGATCTGTGCGAGCACGAACGCGGCGAACTGGAGGCCGAACATCTGTGGGCCCTGGTCGAGGCGCGCGTTGACGATGTCGCCGAGCGTCGCGAACAGGGCGATCCCCACGGCCATGAAAAAGGAGACGACGCCGAGGGTGAACACCGGATCCAGGAGATGTCGGCCCGACCGGTCGAAGACGGCGAACTCCGTGTTGTCGCCGGCGTCGCTCGGCGTGATGTCGGGGTTGCGGATGAGCGCCACGATCAACAGGAAGCTGAGCGTCGCCGTCCCGGTCGCGAGGTAGAAGGCGGCGTCGAACCCCGAAAGGGTGAGGTCGAGGCCGGCGACCGCGAGATTGTAGGGGCCGGCGTCGACGACGACGCCGGCGGCGATCGGGCCGGCGCCGAAGCCGATCAGCCGGAACGTATTGTAGGTGCCCATGTTGCCGCCGCGGTTGCCCTCGGCCGCCAGGTCGTTGACCAGCGCGACCGTCGTCGGGATGATGAACGCACCGGCGATCCCCTGGAGCGTCCGGAGCACCAGCAGGTGCCAGTAGGCCGTCGCCAGCGTGTAGGCGAAACTCGCGGCGCCGAGGATGCTCAGCCCGATCAGCACGAAGATCTTCCGCCGCCCCGTCCGGTCCGACAGCCGGCCCGTAAACGGCTGCAGCGGGCTGTTGACGAAGCCAAACAGCGAGAGGACGACGCCGGTGAGCGCCACCTCGGTCAGCCCGAACGTCGAGCCGGTGACGAAGTCGCTGGCGATGAACAGCGGCAATCGGCGAGGCGACACCTCCGCGTGCGCGACCATATTACCCCGTTTGTCTTGGCGAGGAATACTGTTTTGATCCCGCTCTGGCGGTCGTTCGGGTGCTGTCGCTACGGAGCGATCGCCGCCGTCGCTCCGGTGACGGGGCTCGGTGATCACCGCCGGCGTCCCGACGCCGTCGGCCACTGTCGCAGGTACCGCCAGAAGAGCAAGGGTTATGCCCGGCGCCCGGTTTCGTTCGCGCATGAAGGTACTCGTGACGGATCCGATCGCGGACTCGGGGATCGACCTGCTCCGCGAGTCGGGCCACGAGGTGGAGACGGGCTACGATCTCGCCGGCGAGGAACTGCTGTCGGCGGTCGAGGACGTCCACGGGCTGATCGTCCGCTCGGGGACCGAGGTGTCCCGGCCGGTGATCGAGGCCGCGTCCGACCTCGTGATCGTCGGCCGCGCGGGGATCGGCATCGACAACATCGACCTCGACGCGGCGACGGACAACGGCGTGATCGTCGCCAACGCCCCCGAGGGCAACGTCCGCGCCGCCGCCGAGCACACCGTCGGGATGACGTTCGCGACCGCGCGCTCGATCCCGCAGGCCCACGAACGCCTGTCGGGCGGCGAGTGGGCCAAAGGCGAGTTCCTCGGCAGCGAGATCAACGACAAGACGCTGGGGATCGTCGGCCTGGGCCGCGTCGGCCAGGAGGTCGCCAAACGGCTGGGCAACCTCGGCATGGAGCTGATCGCGTTCGACCCCTACATCAGCACCGAGCGCGCCGAGCAGCTCGGCGCTGAACTCGTCCCCGACCTGGAGACGTGTCTCGACCGCGCGGACTTCCTGACGATCCACACGCCGCTGACCGACGAGACTGCCCACATGATCGCCGAGGAGGAGCTCGCCCAGCTCGAGGGCGGCTACGTGATCAACTGCGCCCGCGGCGGCGTCGTCGACGAGACGGTGCTCGCCGAGGCCGTCGAGGACGGCATCCTCGCGGGCGCCGCGGTCGACGTGTTCGAGGACGAACCGGTCGAGCCGGACAACCCGCTGCTCGACGTCGAGGACGTCATCGTCACCCCGCACCTGGGGGCATCCACCGAGGCTGCCCAGGAGAACGTCGCCGTCTCGACCGCCCGGCAGGTGATCGCCGCCTTCGCGGGCGAGCCGGTCACGAACGCCGTCAACGCCCCGTCGATCGACGAGAGTACGTTCCGCGCGGTCGAGCCGTACGTCGACCTCGCGGACACGGCCGGCAAAATCGCCGTCCAGCTGTTCGACGACCGTCTCGAGCGCATCGAGATCACCTACGCCGGCGACATCGCCGCCGAGGACGTCGACCTCGTGTCGGCCAGCGCCCTCAAGGGCGTCTTCGAGCCCCTCGAGTGGCTCGAGAACGCCGACCGGGGCGTCAGCGTCTGCGGGACGCAGTTCACCGGCGAGGATCCCCGGATCGTCCGCATCGACGGCTACCGCGTCGACGCCGTCCCGCACGGCCACATGCTCGCCGCGCGCAACCACGACACGCCGGGCGTCATCGGCTTCATCGGCACTGTCCTCGGCGAAAACGACATCAACATCGCCGGGATGTTCAACGGCCGCCAGACGATCGGCGGCGAGGCGCTCTCGGTGTACACGCTCGACGACCCCGTCCCCGACGACGTGCTCGCGGAACTCAACGCCGACGAGCACATCATCGATACGAAGTACATCTCGCTGAACAACGGCGACTGATAGTGATTATTGCGATTATTTTCGTGACTACGTCACGTGAATGGTCGGTCCGCGGGCTGAGGCCCACACAGTGTGACTCTCCAGCGGTAAAGAGTCGCAATAATCACTATGATTTTCTCCCTTTCGCTGTGCAAAACGGCGGTACAGAGTCACGCACGACCGTATCACTCGACGACGTTGACGCCGGTAATCTCGACGCGGGCGCCGCCCGTCTCGCTTTCGGTCGCAGCGACATCCCAGCCGTGGGCTTCCGCGAGGTCCCGGACGATCGCCAGGCCGAAGCCGGTGCCGTCCGGCTTCGTCGAGACACCCGGTTCGAAGAGGTCGTCGCGGTCCGCGGGGAAGCCGGCGCCGTCGTCGGCGACGAAAAAGCCGGCGGGGGCGTCCCCGTCGCCGCCCCCTTCGCTGTCCCCATTGCCCTCCCCGCCCTCGACGGTGCCGACGGTGATCGTCACGGACTCGCCGTCGTGTTCGACGGCGTCGTCAGCGCGCTCGCGCTGGGCTACGTCGCGGACCTGCGGGACCCGTTCGGGGAGTTCGCCCGCGTCCTCGAACCCGGCGGCTTTCTGGTG
>PXSQ01000077.1 GCA_003022725.1 Halobacteriales archaeon SW_7_65_23
TTGCAGGTCGCTGCGTCTGTCTGTGGACCCGTCTGTGACCGGGTCGTCGGTCGTGTCGTCTGTCATGGTACGTCCTCCCGCACCCGAGTTCCGCTACAGTACAGGTCCGCCCAACCTACCTGTCCTGGCCAAGAGTGCGAATAATAAGATGATTGGCAGAAACCGTCATAAAACCAGTGGTCCAATGGCGGGGAGCATCACCTGCCGGGCGTCGGACCCGGCGCCTGTGTATGCTGGCTCGTCCTGGCACTGGACGGAGTCATGTCTGGCTGTCTAGCAGAGACTGGTGAGGAAACGAATTACAGCCACCAGTATCAACACGGCTGGGCACCAACGCCCGGCCATGACACACCGCGAGACGGTACAGGCGCGCGGTCACGGGAACGTCAGCGCCGAGCACGCAAGCACGTTCGAGGTGACCAGCGACGAGTTCCTGACGCCGGCCGGCGACTGCATCCTCGCTGTCGAGGCCGACCGCACCCCCGCCGAGTTCGACGACGCGTTCATTTCTGCCTGCCAGGACACCGACGCGACGATCACGGTCACCCTCGAAACGGACGACCACGCCGACCGGATCGGGGCGCGGGGCCACCCCGATCTCACCTTCGACAGCGACCGCAGCCTGGTCGGCCGGACCAGCGACTACGTCGACGAGCGGACGGTCGCCGTCAGCGCGACGAAAGCCGCTTGCGACGTCGACCGGGACCTCGTCGCCGCGCTCGCCGACGGCGCGGCGGTGACCGTCACGCTGGAAGTCGAGTAACGCCGGACAGTTCGCTTCTGTTTACTCCTCGGGCGTCCGCGTGTCGAGCTCGAGGGCGTGGATGTCGGTCGTCATCCGGTCGCCCAGCGCGTCGTACACCATCTCGTGCTGGTCCAGCAGCGACTCGCCCTCGAACGCGGGGGAAACGACCGTCGCCGCGTAGTGATCGTCTTCCTCGACGCCCCGCGGGAGGGTGACCGTCGCCGTCGACTCGGGAATCTCGGACTCGATGAGCCGCTCGATTTCGTCGGGATCCATATGCGTCACCTGGCGGCCGAGCCGAAAAAATCTCCCGGGACTGGGACAGCACGGGACCGCGCCGCTCGAACGACGGTCGTACCGGCCGGAGGACTTCCAGGATCGAATAACTCACAAGCACCCCAGCCAATGTGGCGGGTATGTCGCTCCTAGAGACGGTGACGCAGGCGCTGCTCGTGGTGTCGGCCCTGGGGGCGATCGGCTACCTCTGGCACCTCCAGGGGCGGGAGCGGTGGCGCGATCTGCTCACGGATCGGTTCATCTACGGCATCCCCTGGGGGACGCTCGTCTCGATCGTCGGCGTCGTCGCCTTCTACCTGGTCGCCCAGAGCGGCCTCGACCACTGGGGCGAGCCCGTCACCGTCGCGTTCCGGAGCTGGTCGTACTCATACCTGCCGGGGATGCTCATGTCGGGGTTCGCCCACGCTTCCCCGGATCACCTGGTCGGCAACCTCATCGGGACCGTCGTCCTCGCACCGCTCGTCGAGTACGCCTGGAGCCACTACCCACCCGGTGGAACTGAGTCCCACGACGGCACCGGGTCCGATGCTGGGGCTGAGCGCGATGCCAGCGCTGATGAGTACTACTACCCGCCGCCGGCCGACCCCGCAGACGATTTGATCGCGGGCCACGACAGACCGGCCGCAGACCGCGACAAACTGGCCGCGGACCGCGACGGATCCAGGTCGACGACAGATGACAGGCTCCTGGCCCGTCCCTGGTTTCGGGCGTTCGTGGCGTTCCCGGCCGCAGTGGTCGTGGTTTCGCTCCTGACCTCCGTGTTCGCGCTGGGCTGGTCGCTTGGCTTCTCGGGGACAGTGTTCGCCTTCGGCGGATTCGCCGTCGTCGTCCTGCCCCTGTCCACGGTCGTCGCGATGCTTGCAGTGGGGGGCGTCGGAATCTTCTACCGGGCGCTGACCGAGCCGATCCTGCGGGTGACGCTTGACTCGGGCGCACCGGATCCGCCGTCCTGGGCCGGCGTAAACGTCCAGGCCCACCTGCTCGGGTTCCTCGTCGGCGTCGTGCTCGGCTACGCGCTGCTGTCCGCCAGGGACCGCCGGCCGCAGGTCGGCCGGATCTTCCTGGCGGCGCTTTTGTTCGGGATCGCACGCCAGCTCTGGCTCCTGCCGCTATCGGACGGCGACACCTTCACCCAGTACCGCGGAATCGGACTCATTCTCGTGGTTGCGCTCACCACCCTGATCACGGCAGTGGCCGCCGCCTCCGATCGCCCGTTGCTCCCGCCGGACTCCGGCCTCGCCACGATCGGCACGCTCCTGTGTGCGCTGTGGCTGTGTGCTGCCGCCGTTATCGTGGCCATCATCGGGTTCGAATCGGGGTGGGCGCCGGCTGCGGTCGTCCCGACGGCGGCGATCCTCACCATCATCTCGGCTCCGGCGCTACTCCCGTTTCTCCCCGGTGATCGCTTCGGATCACCGGTCTCCAGGCGGACGGCACTGCTGGCCGGGCTGGTGCTCGTCGCGGGTGTGCTCGCGATCCCGAGCGCCGTCGGCAACCTCCCCGGCATGGACGACGACGCGGTGCCCGAGGGGGCCGTCGCCGTCGAGGACTACCGCGTGGCCTACGCCGAGGACGCCTCTCACGGGCGGATCGACTCCACCGACGGCGGCGTGATCGTCGTCAGCGAGCGGCGTGACGTCTGGCTCTCCGCAGTCTCGAAGCAAAAACTCGCCCACGAAGGCAACGTAACCGTTCCACTGGGTGGCGTCGGGTGGCGAACGCCGATCACCGCCGAGCGCAGCGGCTGGGAGGTGCTGGGCAACGACTCGGTGTACGCCGTCGACCTCGGACTGCGCGGCAACCGGACGCGGTCGTTCGCCTCGTCCCCACAGCTGGCGAGCGCGCTCATCGCCAACCACACCGTCAGCCTGGCGCCGACGGCCGACGGGTTCGAGGTGTCCGTCCTGCGCAACGGGACGGTCGTCGACGAGGTCCCGATCCCGGACCGGAACGGAACCGCGAGCGCAGGGCCGATCCGGTTCGCCGTCCAGCCCGACGAGGACACCCTGGCGCTGTTCGCGAACGCGAACGGGACGCGCGTCGAGATCGCCAGGAAGGAGACGTACTGACTGCTACCCCCGCGGATCGCGGTCCGGGCCCGGATAGGCGTCCTCGAACAGCGACTCGTAGAGCGGCTCGGGATCGAACAGTCGAGAGAAGGCGCCGGGCGACCGGATAGACAGCGCCGCGTAGGGCTGGACCGAGAGGTTCGTGCGGGCGCCCGAGAGCCCCGCGTCGAACGTCAGGAGGTGTGCGGCCTCGCCGCGGTAGGCGGTGGCCAGGCCGGGGTGATCGTCCGCGGGATGGTCGACGAGGCGACACTCGGCGTCGATCCGCTCGCGCCAGTCGACAGCCAGGGCGTCGTCTGCGAGCGCCGCCACGACGGCAGCCGCGTCGTCGAGCAGCGGTTCGCTCGCCAGCAGGTCCACCCACGAGTGCCGGCGGACGTGGTCGAGCGCGTCGCGGGCCTCGTCCCCGACCAGCAGGTCGGCCGCCAGCACGTCCGCATCGGCGACCACCCGTGCAGGGGCCGGCGTCTCGCTACCCATCGTCGCTCCGTTCACTGCTTCCCGCCTTCCCTCCGTTCGCGACGCTCCGCGAGTGTCTCCCTGATCTCCCCGACTGTCGTATCGACGCTGCCGGCACGCTCGAACAGTTCGCCCCAGGTCATGCTGTCGTCGACGAGTGGCACGCTCAAAAATCGACCGCCAGGCGGGCAACCCGATCCGATCGCCGGCCGTCCCGTCCGCGCCTGACGGACGTGACGGCCACAACCGCCGCGAATCCGCCACAATCGCCAGGCGGCAGTCGAATCGTCACACCTCTGTCTGACGGATGTTTAAGTGTGATTGGGCAGTCCACTCTGATGGGCGCGCACCGACGGCCTCACACCCACAACTCCCATCCTCCCACGGCGCGCCCGGATACCTGATCCACTTTTTGGATTTCCTGATGGTGTAGAGGGTTGCTGTTCTGCTACTGCCGCAGGATCTGTAGACAGCATGAAAGCCCCAGCCGGCTCCGCTCCCGCGTTCCGAAAGACTCGCTGCGCTCGTCTTTCGACGTCACGCTCGCTTCGCTCGGTCTAATGCTTGCGTCGTCGGGGTTCGCGGAGCCGGCTGCCCCCTTCAGCCCCGCCCGACGTGGCTGTCCAGGCCGGGCGGGGCTTTTGGTCGGGTCGCGAGAAAGTCGCCGTCAGCTCAGGTTCGTCCGGAGCGCCGCTGCGAGGCCGACGACCAGCAGGACCAGTAGCAACAACAGGAGCCACAGCAGCGACCCCGCCGGCCCGCCGAGGAGTTGCAGTTCCGGACCGCCGCCGTCCGAGCCGCCGCCGGAACCGTCTTCCATCCCCTGGAGACTGGCGTCGGGCGTGTCCGTCGGCGTTGCCACCCCCTGTCCGGCCGTCCCCGCGGCGTCGGTCGCGGCGGTGCCGTCGTCCGGCGTCGCGCCGGGCGTCTCCTCCGTGGGTTTCTCGGGCGGATCGTCTCCAGGTGTCGGCGTCGGCTCCGGCGGGTCCGAGGACGTCCCCGCGTCGGTCGTGAACGTCTCGATGGCGCCCCTGTCCGTCGTCCAGTCCATTGTCGCGACCGCGCGGTACTCGTACTCCGTACCGGGTTCGAGGTCAGTGACCGTCTCGGAGAGGGTGTCGGCCGACGTGAGCGCCCGGGGAACAGTCTCATGCCAGTCGGACGCGCCGGTCTCGCGGTACTCGAAGAAGACGGGGACCTCGTCACTGCCTCCGAGTTCGGTCAGCTCGCCGCCGAGTACCGCCGAGGACCGGGTGACGTCGCTGGCGGCCGTCGTCTCGACCGCGACGGTCTCCTCGGGGTATTCGGCGTGGAGCGTGAACGTGTCGATCGCCTCGACGCCGTGATCGGGGTCGGTCGTGTCCACTACGAACCCGACGCGGATGCTGTCGCCCGTCGTGAGGCGAACCCCGTCGGCTTCGCCTTCGAACGAGTTCGTGGGATCATCGTCTCTGTAGAACCGGAGGTTGTCATCGGCCTCGTCGTCGGTCAGCCACACGTACACTCCCCGGTCGCCAGTGTACGTGACCGTGAACAGGTTGTCGATCTCGGTCACAGCGTCGCCGTTGACGCCGTCGCCGGCGAGCCGCTGGTTCTCCTCGGTCAGATTGAGACGGATCTCGCCGGTGTCATCGTCAACATCCGCGTAGACGCTGTTTGGCGCGTCCGTCGGCGACATGGTGACGTTCGGCAGCTCGGCTACTTCGTCGACGTCCTCGCCGAACGGCACCGCGGCTGTCGGGAACAGCACGGCCCCGACGGCGACGACCCCGAGGATCGCTATTGCCGCCAGCTGCCGGTTCATAGCTCTCGCACCTGCGCCTCCGCTCGCCAGTCCAGCTCCCGGATCACGATACGTCGCTCCCTCGTGGTCGCCGCTACGGAACTGTCCGACGTAGTATTACGTCACCTGATCGGGGCGCGAGAACTGACAAATCCAGCGTGATACCCACAGCGTCACCCTGAACAGTGCCGATGGCCTGGCCTGAACACCGACACACTGGGCAGACGGCGCCGATCGCGTTCACTGCGAGTGTAATACGCCGGTCGCGCTCACCGCGAGTGTAACAGCGCTTCGAGCTTCTCCAGAGCCGCCTCGAGGTACGGATCGTCCTCGGCGTCGGGCCCCTTGACCTCGTCGCGGAGCGTGTTGAACTCCGCCCGGAGCGCCTCGTACGGCTATCACGCTGTGCCCGCGCCCGCAGCCTCCTGAAGGATATTTCAGTAACTCCGATTACAGAAATATCGTTCAGATTATACTTATGTGGGTACAGTCCATGGGTGTACATGTATGAGCGCACCACAGGATACGCACGGTTCGCGGTTCGTCTCACCCGCGGCCCAGACGACGGTCTCGATCGCGTTGTTGGCGAGTTTCTTCGCAGTGCTCGTCGCGGCCGCGAACCCCGGGATCGCCGCGGCGTTCACGCTGGGCGGCCTCGCAATGATCGGCGGCACCCGGGCACTGGCGTTCGTCCGACGGACGGGCGGCGTCTGCGTGCCCGGTACCGACGTCTGCCTGCGATCGCCGACCGCGTAATACTGGTGGCTGTACGTACGTGAACACTCGAATTGAGAATCGACACACAACCACCAACGGGATCGGACACACCCACCACCACTCTGTCCACACCACCCGACCCCGTCAGTACGGTTCTCTTTCCTTCTACATCTCACACAACGCCCGGAGCGGCAGGTCCCGGTCGTCCGGGCCGGTCCGGTGAGTGGGAGGCGAGCCCTCACAGTGCGTTCTCGACGGCGGTAGCGACGTCGCGCGCTTTCTCTGCAAGCGCCTCGGAGACGTCGCCGGCGTCGACGGCAGCTGCGAGTTCGTCCTCGTCGACGCGCTCGACGGTTCCGTCGGGGTACTTGACGACGTCGACGTGGAGGTCGACGTACCGGACCGTCCGCGGGAACACCTCAACGGGAGTACAGACGTTGACGTACGTCCCGCGCGTCTCGCCGTCCTCGCCGCGGTAGACGGTCGGGTACCACCACCGCCCCTCCTTGAATTTCGTGATCGCAACGTCGCCCGGCTGGATCTCGCCGCCGATGGCGTCGTAGGTGCCGCCGGGCGTGAGTTCGCGGCGGACGGTGACGTCACCCTCCGGCGAGCGCTCGGTCACCTCGCCGCGCCCGAGGTCGAAACACCGGCCATCGGGCTTGCCGTGACCGATCGACACCGAGTCGCCCTCCCGGGGGCCGAACTGCCGGGCAACGGCGTCGAAGGGGAACGCGCCGTCACCGGGGCTGTCACAGACCGCCTCTACGAAGTCGACGGCGCTGCTCGCGCTCTCCCGGGCGGCCTTGATCCGGTGGTGGCCGGCCATCGTGGTCGTTACGGCACGGCGGCGCTCGTCGAGCGCGAACCGCGTCTCGCGGCCGAACCACAGGTAGACGCTGTGCTCGCCGGCCCAGTACGTGGCCGGTGCGGCGTCTGCGGGGGGGTCGGCGTCGGCGAGCGCCTCGTCGAGGGCGGCGGCGCGCTCGCTCAGGTCGTCGATGGTCTCGCCCAGCGCGTCGAGGCCGGCGTCGTCGGCGTCGCGGTGCCAGTCGATGCCCCAGCCGTCCGGGGGATCGGCGGGAACGATGTCGGCCAGCTCCGGCCCGTCGCTCCCCGTCGCGCCCCCGCGGACGAGCGTCGCGAGCGCGCCCGGGATTTCGACGGCGGTGTCGAGCACCGGCCGGGAGTCCGTCCAGGGTGGCTGTGGCTCCGTCACCTGGACCCGCAGCGTGTCGCCCTCGTCAATGTGACGGGCTGTTTTCGAGTACGGCAGAAAACCCTGGTTGCCGGCGTCGTCGCAGGCGACCAGCGCGCCGCTGCCGAGCGTCTCGACCACCTCGCCGGCGTACACCGCACCCCGCGGGAGCGCCGCCCCCCAGGCGAACGTGTCCAGCGCGAGGTCCCGCAGGCTGTCGACGATCCCGTTGACGGCCTCGCCGTCGCCGTGCACGCCGACACCCTGCCGGTCGCCGGTCGTCGAGACGACCGCGTCGGCCGGTTCGACGGGAAACGATTTCTCGAACCGCTCCCGGATCGGCGGCGACGCCTGGACAACGCCTTCCAGCACCGCTGTCAGCGCCGTCGCGTAGATCCCACGAACCCGGACTGTCATCGTCGGGGCTGCGTCCGCGACGCTCAAAGCTCTGCCGACCGCGACCCGCACAGCAGCCCGGAGCGGTGCACGGCCCGTCGATGGGGTGCGGATTCACAGCTTCGAACAGGACGGAACAGTCGCCGATCACCTCGCGGCAGCAAACGTCGATGTCGACGAGCTGGAGGACGTCGATCCGGACGCTCCCGTGTACGGACACACGGAACAGTTTGGGAGTTCGCAGACTCCCGCAATTACGTGGCCGACGCGTCGCCGTGGGACGACGACTACTCCGAGGCGACCTGGAATATCAACAACGACCACCCGTACGACGACAGCACCTGCTACGGGCTGTTCGACCGGGTCGACTGATCGCCCGGGAGCTGGAAACACTGCTCCGGAGGACACAAGCACCGAAACGAACAGAGTGAGTGAGGAGCGCAGCGACTCCTCCGAGTCGAGCCACCGGGGGCTTTCAGCGCCACCGGAACCACGGGTCTCCCCGACAGCCAGGCCGAGAACACCGACCCGAAACAAACCGACCGTTCCTAGTACGTCTTCGCGAAGTAGGCGGTTTCGACAGCGTCCTCGCCGCAGATGGCACAGTCGTCGTGGATCGGCTCCTCGTCGCGGTCCAGCGGCACCATCACGATCTCGGCAGCGACGGCCTCCTTGATCGGTTCCTCGCAGGCCTCGTCGCCGCACCAGCCCGCCTTCACGTAGCCGCCGTGCTGGCCGATCGTGCCCAAAATCTCCTCGCGGCTTTCGGCCTCGCGGATCCCCTCCTCCAGGTTCTCCTCGGCGGTCGCGTACAGCTTCGCGTAGACGGTGTCGAGATGCTCCTCGACGGTCGCGGCGATCCCCTCGCGGTCGACGGCCTCGCTCTCGCCGTCGGGACGGTGGGCGAGCGTCGCGGTTCCCTCCTCGACCTCGGCGGGGCCGACCTCGATCCGCAGCGGGACGCCTTTCAGCTCCCACTCGTTGTACTTGAACCCGGGGTTACGGTTCTCGCGGTCGTCGAGGTGGACGCGCACGCCAGCGTCGGCGAGCGTCGATTCGAGGTCGTCGGCGTAGTCCATGACCTCCTCGCGGGTGTCCTCCTGCCAGATGGGGACGATCACGACCTGCGTCTCGGCGAGCGTCGGCGGGAGCACGAGCCCCTGGTCGTCGCTGTGGGTCATGATCAGCGCGCCCAGCGCCCGCCAGGAGACCCCCCAGGAGGTGGTGTGGGCCGTCTGGTCGGCCTCGTCCTCGTCGACGTAGGTGATGTCGAACGCCTCCGCGAAGGAGGTGCCGAGGTGGTGGGAGGTGCCGCCCTGGACGCTCTTGCCGTCGGGCATCAGCGCCTCGACGGTCGTCGTCGTGTGCGCGCCGGGGAACTTGTCGTGGGGCGGCTTGCGCCCCCGCAGCACCGGCATCGCGAGCACGTCCTCGTAGAGGCGCACGTACTGTTCGAGGCGGGTCATCGTCTCCTCCCAGGCGCCCTCCCAGTCGTGGTGGGCGGTGTGGCCCTCCTGCCAGAGGAACTCCTTCGTCCGGAAGAACGGCTTGGTCTCGGTGGCCTCCCACCGTACGACGGAACACCACTGGTTCAAGCGAAGCGGGAGGTCCCGATGCGAGCGGACCCACTGGGACATGAAGGGCGCGATGATCGACTCGCTGGTCGGCCGGACGGCCAGGCGTTTTTCGAGTTCGTCGTAGCCGCCCCGGGTCACCCACGCGACTTCGGGGTCGAACCCCTCGACGACGTCCTTCTCGCGTTCGAGGTAGCTCTCAGGGATAAACAGCGGGAAGTAGGCGTTCTGGACGCCCGTCTCCTTGAACCAGCCGTCGAGGTAGTCCTGCATGCGCTCCCAGATGGCGTAGCCGCGCGGCCGGGTGACGATGAACCCGCCCATCGGTGCGTAGTCGGCGAGTTCCGCCTTCTGGACGACCTCCGCGTACCACTCGCCCGTGCTGTATTCCTTCGACTCGGTGATCCCGAGTTCCTGGTCTGACTGCTCGCTCATACTGCCCTGTGAACCCCCCACCGATAAACAAACTCCGTTTGTCCGCCAGGGAGCTATCCGTGTAGCCGGCAGTTGCTCATACAATCGTTCGTGATTCGTTACCGCTACGGTGTCACAGTTCGTGCGTCAGAGCCCGGCAAACGCCCGATATGACGAGACAGTCCCGAAAATAGTCACAACAACCACTATCAGTCGGCAGACGCGTGTTGGCAAGCCACTCCAGAGAGACGCCCCCCGCAGTCACTCCCGTTCGCGGATCGTCCCGCCGCCGAGCCCCTCCCACTCGACACGGTAGCCAAGCGCCGAGAGCGTCGCGCTGGCGTCCTCGATGCCGTACTCGTCGAGGACCGTCTCGGCTTCGTCGAGCGACATCCCGGCAGCGATTTCGCCGGCGAGCGTCTCCAGGACGGCGGGTCGGACGAGCGTGCGCCCGACGCGCTCGTGCTCGGGAACGGTCGCGTCCTCGACGGCGGCCTCGCTGACGCCGTGCTCGGCCGCCAGCGCGGCGAGCGTGATCACGTCGGCCTCGGGCCGGAGTTCGTCGGGGAGGTCGGCGGCGGCCGCCGCGGTCAGGTCCGCCTCGTAGGGCCGCAGGGCGTTGCGGACGTCCTTGAGCCGGATCGATCCCGAGTAGGTGATCGCGCGGTGGTCGCGAGCCTCGATCTCCTCGCCGACGCCGAGGCTCTCGTCGACGGCGACCAGCATTTCGACACCCTCGACCGCGTCGAGTTGGCCGAGCTTCTTCGCGACGTATTCGGGCGTCCAGAAGCCCATGATCTCGAAGAAGACCCGGAAGTCGGCGTGCTCGTACTCGAAGGCGAAGTCGGGGATCATCCCCCGCCCGCCGGCTTCCAGGGGGGCAGGCTCGCGAACCAGGCTCCAGTCGAAATCGAGGGACCGAAAGCGGGTCGCGAATTCGGCTTCGACGGCGCTGTCGAACTGGTCCTCGGCGATGGGTTCGGCGCCCGGCACCGCCACCGGGTCGTCGTCCGAAAGCTCCATCGTGCGCTCGGTCCCGCGGTCGTCGATGGTCGCGGTGAGCTGCCAGTTGTCGGTCTTGGCGACGGTCCGCAGCAGGCGGGCGAACTGGGTGCCGTACCGCCGCGTCGACCGGAACAGGCGGTCGGGTCCGGTGACGACCAGTTCCCAGTCGCGACGGTTCCCTGCGCCCGCGCCCTCGCTTCCGCTCGCGCCCTCGTTGCTGTGTCCGTCGCCGGTTTCCCCGCTGTACACCTCGTACATCAGGCCGAGCCGCTTGGTCGCCGAGACGAGCGAGCGGGGGTCCGAACTCCGGAGCCGGACCTCGGTGGCGTCGAACAGCGCGGTCTGGGCCAGCGAGAGGTTGTACCGCGCCACCAGCTCGGCCGGCTCCCAGCGCGGGTCGACCGTCGCCAGGATCTCCCGGCGGTCGAGGTCGGCGTACAGCGACTGCTCGACGGCCTCGGGCGTCGCGTCCAGGCGGTCGGCCGCACGGTCGAGCGCCTGCCGTCGCTCCGCAGCGGTGACGACACCGACTTCCTCGCCGGCGGCGAAGGCGACTCGCCGCGCCCCCTCGGGGTTGACCGGCGACTGCACCTCCCAGCTCGCGTCCCGGTCGAGGAGTTTGGCGAACCCCCGGACCAGCTTGAAGTCGTCGCTCTCGCGTTCGAGTTCCGTCAGCGCCTCCTGGAGGCGCTCACGGGGTTCGCCGACGTGGCCCTGGTAGCAGCCGAGTACGCTGGCTGCCAGTTCCTCATGGTTCGCGTCGGCGAACTGCGGGCTGTACCCGCCGCCGCGCCGGGAAACCCGCAGGAGGTCCTTCGTCAGCACGTTCGCTGCTCCGTCGTGGACAGACAAAAACGTCGGGGCGATGGAGCTGTGGGAGTGTGTAGGAGAGCGTTTGCCGTGAATCGGGTTCAAAACAGCATGAAAGCCCCGAGGCGCTCGCCGGCTGCGTTCCGAAAGACTCGCTGCGCTCGTCTTTCGACGTCACGCTCGCTTCGCTCGCGTGACACTCGCTGCGGTCCTCACTCACTCCGTTCGTTGCGGTCCTTGCGTCGTCTCGCTTGGCGAGCGCCTCGCCCCTTTCAGTCCCGCCCGACGTGGTATTCCAGGCTGGGCGGGACTGAAAGGGGCCGGCCGCTACGGGAACCCGGACGACGGTGAGCCGAACAGAGTGAGGCGAACGTCGGAAGACGAGTGCAGCGAGTCTTCCGGAACAAGCACCGCAGGGAGCGCCAGCAGTGCGTCAGGGAGTGATCACGGCCCGGCCGTCGATCTCGCGGTGCTCCAGCATCTCGGCGACCCTGTTGACGTCCTCGAGGTCGTACCGCGAGGTGTGCAGGTCCACGTCGCCGCGCTCGACCAGCGCGACCAGCTCCTGGAGTTCGGCGTAGCGGCCGACGAGCGTCCCGCGGTAGGCGAACTCGCCGTCGACGAACGCCTGCGCGGGCTCGTGGACGTGCCCGCCGTAGCCGATGACGTGGTGGTCGCCGCCGGCCGCGCAGATCTCCGGCCCTATCGCCGTCGTCTCGTCGCTCCCGACGAAGTCCAGCACCTGCTCGGCGCCGGTCCCGTCGGTCAACGCCTCGACCTCCTCGCCGACGTCCTCGCTGGTCGGATCGACCGTCACGTCCGCGCCGAGGTCTTCGGCCAGGTTCCGCGCGGACTCCTTGATGTCGACGGCCACGATGTCCGCTGCGCTCATCGCGTCCACGCACTGGAGCCCGATGTGGCCGAGGCCACCGATCCCGATGGCGACGACGGCGTCGCCGGGGTTGAGTTCGTCGACGGCTTTCTTGGCGGCGTGGTAGGCGGTGATCCCCGCGTCGGCGTGTGGGGCGATCTCCGTCGGGTCGACGCCGTCGGGCAGCGGGATCACCGCCCGTTCGTTCGTGATCATTTCCTCGGCGAACCCGCCGTTGACCGTCAGCCCGTTGAACGCGCCGTTCTCGCAGTACATCGTCTCGCCCTGCCGGCAGGGCCGGCACGTCCCGCAGGTCTGGACCGGGTGACAGATCACCTGGTCGCCCGGCGAGACGAGCGTCACCTCGTCACCGACCGCCTGGACCGTGCCGGCGTTCTCGTGGCCCAGCGTCATCGGCAGCGGCTTGCCGACGTACGGCTCCCACATCCCCTCGATGATGTGGTTGTCCGTCTGGCACCAGCCTGCGCCGTCGATCTCGATCACGACGTCGTCGCTGGCCGAGGCCGCCGGCCGGGAGACGTCCTCGATTGACAGCCCGTTCGCCATGTCGTGTGTGAACTCGTTCAGCCGTGCTGCGCGCATGTGCAACCTGTACGGACGCGGCCTACTAATAGGTAACACACCGCACGAAATGACGATCAGCGGGAAGGTCAGGACTCCGTCGAAGACTTCGAGGAACGGGTCACCACCTACCGCGAGATCGAACGCGGGCGGTGATCGCGAACGTCACTCTGACCCGTTCGCCTTCCGGTTTAAACATTCAGTTTCACTGTACGGACGTACTTTAGGTGCTGCTCGGTCGTGGAACCGACCATGCAGCGGACGAAGACCGAGTGTCTGGATGCGCTCCGCGAGGCGGCCGAACGGCTGGGGAAGTCGCCGACGAAAGCCGAGTACGAGGAACTGGGACTGGCGCCGAGTTCGTCGACGATCATCCGGATCGTCGGCGGATGGAACGAGGCAAAGGAGAAAGCCGGGCTGGAGACGAACCCGTCCACTGGATCGCGCGTTGAGCCAAAGCCGGACGACGTGGAACTGCCAGCGGGGATGGTATGGGAGGAGCTGAGCGTCGATCAGCGATGGCACTACCGCAACGTCGAGCAGAATACCGAGCGGACACTCAACCGGCGGGCGCGCCTTCGGGCGTGGGCAAACGATCGAAAACGGTCGATCGGGTGCCGGGACTGTGACAGTATGGACCCTGCCATGCTCGACTTTCACCACAGAGACCCCGACGCGAAGGAGATGGCGGTCGGGGAGATGATCACCTACGGATACGGGACAGAGCCACTTCAGGAAGAAATCGAGAAGTGCCGTCTGCTCTGTGCGAACTGTCACCGCCGGGAACACTTCGAGCAACCCCGGCCCCAGGGTTGAACGCCAGTTCGTATACGACACGCATAAGTACAATCGGCATGTACATTGGCACGCGAAGCCCTGTGGTGTAGTGGCCAATCATGTAGCCTTCTGGGGGCTACGACGCTGGTTCGAATCCAGCCAGGGCTATATTTTCTGACATGTTCTGCTATTACTCGCTTCCAGGTGACGTTCACGTACGTCTCAGCGAGTGACAGGAACCCAACGATTTACGGATCGAGCGCCCCAGATACGGCCATGCACGAGCCGACAGCCCGGGTGCGACGCGCCGAGCGGTCGTCGATCCGCGTGATGTACGACCTGGCGGAGTCGACGGATCGGGATCTCGTCCGTCTGGAGGTGGGCGAGCCGGATTTCGACACGCCCGAGCACGTGATCGACGCGGCCGCAGCGGCGGCGAAAGACGGCGCGACCCACTACACGCCGAACGCGGGCACGCCCGAGTGCCGCGAGGCGATCAGCGACGCGATGGTGGCCGACTACGGCGTTGACCACGACCCCGACAAGATCGTCGTCACCGTCGGCGGGATGGAGGCGCTGCACCTGGCGACGCTGTCGGTCGTCGAACCCGGCGAGGACGTGCTGTTCCCGGGGCCGGCGTGGCCGAACTACGAGAACCAGGCGCTGCTGGCCGACGGCCGCCCAGTCGAGGTGCCGATGCCCGCCGAGACCGGCTACGGGCTGGACGCCAACAGGCTAATCGCGGAGATGGGCGCCGACACCGCGGCCGTCGTGCTCACGACGCCGTCGAACCCGACGGGGCAGGTGTTCGACCCCGAGGCGATCCGGGCGGTCGTCGAGGCGGCCGCCGACTGCGGCGCCTACGTGATCGCCGACGAGGTGTACGCGGGGCTGACCTACGACCGCGACCCGCGCGGGATTGCGGCGCTGACGGGCCATCCCGAGCACGTGCTGACGGTCGGCTCCTGCTCGAAGACGTACGCGATGACGGGCTGGCGGCTGGGCTGGCTGGCCGGCGACCGGACGGTCATCGACGAGGTGGTGAAGATCCACGAGTCGACGACGGCCTGCGCCTCCAGCGTCGCACAGAACGCCGCCATCGCCGCGCTGACTGGGCCACAGGAGCCGTTCGAGGAGATGTACGACGCGTTCGAGGAGCGGCGCGACTACGTCGTCGAGCGCGTCGCGGGCATCAACGGCCTCACCGCGCCGCGACCCGACGGCGCGTTCTACGCGTTCCTCGACCCCGAGGGCGTGACCGACTCGCTCGCCTTTGCGAAATACCTCCTGGGCGAGCACGGCGTAGTGCTCGCCCCCGGAAGCGGGTTCGGCGACGCCGGCGAGGGAAACCTGCGACTCTCCTTCGCCGCCTCGCTCGCCGAACTCGAGGAAGGGCTCGACCGGATCGCCGCCGGCGTCGCGGCACGTTCTCCCTGAGCACTCGCGTCACGCAGCACGCTCCGCGATCCCGTGCAGCGCGGGGAGATCGGGCGTCTCGATATCTGCTGTCCGCCCATGGGCCGTGGTCGGACGCCGGGGAACTGAGAATGCGATCGTTCCCCAGGACGTGATGTGGAAAGCCCTCGGCGCGGTCGCGCCCGCTGAGCAGGATATCCTCGCTCGCTGCCGCTCGCTCGGATAGAGCCCGCTCAGCGTCACTTCGTTCCGCGACCGCGCCTCACCGGGAAGCGAAGCTTCCCGAGCTGACGGCGAAGCCGTCAACGCCGTGTCGTCGAAGACGCCACGAGCTCACGGCGCACAGCGCCGTGAACGCCGGCGATCTGTTACTCGCCGACAGAGAGCGTTGTCTCCCGCGTCCAGTCGGTCTGGTCGAGGACGATGATCTCGTTGCCGGCGAAGATGTACAGGTAGTCGTCGACGTAGCGTGCGCGGGAAACCGGCGCGTCAGCGCGGACCTCCTTGACCACCTCGAGTTCGCCGCCGGTGTAGTCGACCACGAGGCCGGTGTTCTCCGCCGGCAGGAAGAACACGCCGTGCTCGCGGTCCATCATGAACGCGTGGTGTGACTCGTCGATGGCCGAGAAGTGCTCATCGAGCTGCAGGTCGTCACCCACCTCGGGGGTGGTCGGGTCGCTCACGTCGAACAGCGCGGCCTTGACCTCGCGGTCCTCCTTGCCGATCCCGAGCACGGTCTGGTTGTCGACGGGGTGGAGGTAGTTCGAGAAGCCGGGCAGCTTCAGCTTCCCGAGCAGTTCGGGGTCACGCGGCTCCTCGAAGTCGACCACGTAGAACGGATCGACCTGGCGGAACGTGACGAGGTAGGCCGTGTCGCCGACGTAGCGCACCGAGTAGATCCGCTGATCCTCGCCCATCCCCGTCACCTTGTCCTCCTGAGTGAGGGTCTCGCTGTCGAGGACGTGCAGCTGGTTGGTGCTCTTCGCGTCGCCGGCTCGCGGGATGGTGGTGGCGATCCGGAGCGTCCCCTCGTACTTGTCGAGGGCGAACTGGTTCAGGGGTTCGCCCGGATCGGGCCCGCGGAGGTCCTCGTTCAGCTCCCGGCGCTCTTCCTCGGAGAGTGACCTGAGCCACTGCTCGATCGCCTGGCTTATCTCGCGCTGCTTGGAGCGCTCGGAGATGTCGTAGCTGTTGATCTCGGCGACCCGGTCCTTGACGTGCTGGGGGAACGCGTCGGTGTCGGTGACCCACGACGCCAGCAGGTCCGCCTCGCTGATCCCCGTCGTGTAGGTGAGGTACAGCGAGCCCTCGGACATGTAGACGACGGTGTCGTCGCCGGTGCCGACGAAACTGACCGAGTCCTCGACGGTCCCGGAGGCGGCGTCGATGCTGAACGCGGTGTAGGTCGCCTCGGCCGACGTCTGGACGTCCGGCCGGTAGACGTCACCGCAGTCGACGGCGTGGTCCTCGCCCAGCGGCTCGATCGGACAGGGCGTCGAGTAGCCGAGCGACGTCTCGGTCACGACGTACACCTGCCCGCCGGCCTCGCGTGCCGTCACGAGCCGGTCCTCCAGCGGCTGGCTCCAGGACTCGACCGGGTTCGCGGGGTCGCTCACGTCGTAGCCGACGATCCGGCTCTCGCGTTGCTCGAAGACGACGAGCGTGTCGCCGGTCTGGAGCATCCGCCCGCTCGCGTCGACGTTCGCGATTGCCGCCGGATCGGCGGGTTCGCTCAGGTCGATCACGTGCGTCGAGGGGTCGGGTTCCTCGGACCGCCGATGGTCGTCGTCCTCGATCACCGGCCGCGGGTGGTGGCCGCCGGCGACCGGCGAGTAGTAGAAGTTCGCGCCGTCGGTCTTCACCACGTCGGGTTCGTCGAACCCCTCAACCTGGACGTTCGTTTCGCCGACGCGTTCGGGTTCTTCGCTCCCCGAGCCGCCGGTGAACTCGGCGGAATCGGCTGATTCCATCGCGTCGCCGCCGTCATCACCGCCCCGGCGCGCGCCGTCGCCGTTGCCGTTCCCGCCGTCCTCCATCGCTTCGTTCTCGACGCCTCCCTGTAACCGTCCCTCCCGCACCCTGATCCGGCCGTCCTGCTGTTGGCCGGCCCGGACGTACTGCTTGAACGCCTCGGCCGTGCCGAACTGCTCGACTGACGACTCGTTCGCCAGCAACAGCGCGGGGTCGAGTCTGTCAGCCGACGGGCCCGTCGCGGTCGGATCGTTCGGAGTCTGTTCGTCTGAACCGTCGTCGAGCACACTCGTCGCCAGCCCAGCCCCGAGGACTGCGCCGACGACCAGCGTGAGGAGGGCGATCGCCCACACCGTTCGCTCTGGCATAGTCGAACCCACAACGGGTACGTAGTATAAACTACCCCAGGCTCAAACGGCTGTTTGAGAGACGGCCACGAGCGGCTGACCCGGCACTCGCGACGCACGGGAGAACTGTACAGTTGTCGTGTCGCCGTGCGACTGGGGCTGTCAGTTCGTCGTCCTGTCCAAAAACACGAGCCGTGAATGGCGGTCGTGGCACGATACGACGAGCCCCATTCTATTGTGGTATGGACACAACAAGCAGGGCTAGAGACGGCGAAAAAACAGTTAAATCGGCGTCCCGCGAGAGCACGTAGTGTGTGAACACCATGCAGACGACAGTCACCAACCTCGCACTGGGTCGACCGGACGGCGCCACACCTGGACCAGCCGACAGCCGGCGGGCCGGCAGGACGAACGCTCATACTGATTGTTGTGATTATTTTCGTGACCACCTCACGTGAACGATTGGTTCGCGGGCTGAAGCCTACGAATTGTGACTCCCCGGCGGTAAAGACTCACAGCAATCAGTATCAGAAGAAGCCCAGCTTATCGCGGCGGTAAACGTCGATCTCGCTGACCGTCGAGCCGTCCTGGCGGACGGCGAAGCCGATGGCCGCAGCCACCTCGTCGGGTTCGGTCGCCTCGCCGGGTGGCCATACGTATACCCACGGCGGGCACTACCATGGTGGTTTGGATGAGTCCAAAGCGGCACGGTACTCCGGTCGGCGGACACGACGCGGTCAACCAGCCGGCACGTCGAGCGCCAGCGGTTCCGTCGCCGTCGTGCCGTCGGGGGCGACCGTCACCAGGTGGTTGCGCGGCACTGGCCGCCAGACGCGGTCGTCCTCCTCGCGCTCCTGGGCGTCGATCGACTGCTGGATGATCGAGTGATCCGGCTGGTACAGTAGCTCGTCCAGCGGGATCGGCGGCCCGTGGTATGCCATGAACCGGCACATGCCGTAGACGATGCGATTGCACCGGCTTGAAGCTTCGCTCTTATTTCCACCTCGGAAGGCCTCCGCTCCTTGCGGGCCGCTACAAACAGTACACTATGCTCGATCTGTCTCTAACAGATGTCACACCGATACGATAACTACCGTAACGGTCAACCCTCGTGAGTGACTATCGTCACGTATGGAGCGAAAGACGCTCTCCGTGACCGGGATGTCGTGCAACGGATGTGAGCAGAACGTCGAAAACGCGCTGCGGAGCCTTGACGGTGTAAGTCGCGTTGAGGCCGATCACCAAGACGACACGGTCGACATCGTCGCCGACGATTCAGTGTCTAACGATGACCTGACTGCAGCTATCGAAGGGGCCGGCTACGACGTCGCGGCTTGATCAGCTGTCGGCTGTCCGTCCTCGATTTCGCGCCCCTCCTCGTTTTCGACAGTGAACTCCGTATTGACGGCCTCGCCCGAGAGGAGCCGCCCGCCGAAGCTGTTTGCGAGCACTGCCGAGACCGAGAGGACCATCGCGATCATCGCGAAGACGGGGTGGACGAGGCCGGTCGTCGCAGCGGCGACGCCGATTCCGTTGAACGCGAACGCCGTCGCGAGATTCTGACGGGTCTTCCGATAGCTCTCCTGGCCGATCTCGTAAGCGTCCATCACGCCGCCCAGCCGCTCGCCCATCAAGACGATGTCTGCCGACTCGATGGCGATGTCCGTCCCAGCGCCGACAGCGATGCCGATGTCGGCTTGCGTGAGTGCTGGCGCGTCGTTGATGCCGTCGCCGACCATCGCCACACGGTGGCTTCCGTCAGAGGGGCGCGCTGACGACGTTCGCGAACCGGTAGTTCGCTCACCCTCGTCTTGGAGACGGCCGATCTCCTCGCGCTTTTCGTCGGGCAGCACGTCGGCCATCACGCGCTCGATTCCGACCTCCTCGGCAACCGCTTGGGCGGTGCGTTCGTTGTCGCCAGTAATCATTACGGGTGTGATACCGGCGTCCGTCATCCGTTGGACGGTCTCGGCGGCGTCGTCTTTGAGTTCGTCCCCGATGCCGATGAGGCCGACGAGGTCACCCTCGCAGACGACGCCGGACACCGTGAACCCACGGCGCTGCAGCTGCTCGATCCCGTCGCCGGCGTCGGCCAGGGCAATGCCCTCGGCTTCGAGCCAGCCGGGCTTTCCAACGAGGACCTCGTCGCCGGCCACGGTCGCGCGGACGCCGTTCCCGGTCACGGAGTCGAAGGACTCGGGGTCGGTGTACTTGACGCCACGGTCGTCGGCGTGGTCGAGGATAGCGTCGGCCAGCGGATGTTCCGGGAAGGCCTCTGCACTTGCTGCCGTCGCCAGCACGTCGGTCTCCTCCTCGCCCAACCCGACGATTTCGCTGACGGCTGGTTCACCGACAGTGATGGTACCGGTCTTGTCCAGCACGATGTGATCGACATCGGGGAAGATCTGGAAGGCGTCACCCGAGCGCATCAGGATGCCGCGGTTCGCGGCTTTCCCGCCTCCCCGGATGAGCGTAAGTGGTGTCGCCATCCCCAGCGCACACGGGTAGCCGAGAACGAGGACGGCCAGCGCCGCGAACGCGCCACGCTGGACGTTCGGGCTACCGCTCCACGCCAGCGATGCGACTAGCCAGAAGGCAAACGACAGCGCAGCGATGGTCAGCACGCTTGGCACGAAGTACTTGAGTACGCGGTCGGCGAGCTGGATAATTCCGGGCTTCATCGCGCGGGCTTCCTCGATTTCGCGGGCGACCTGATTCAGGAATGCGTCCTCACCGGTCGCGGTCACCTCGACGAGCAGCGTTCCCGTCTCGTTGACGCTGCCGCCGATCACCGCGTCACCCTCGGTCTTTTCTTCGGGGATGGACTCGCCGGTGGCGACGGACTCGTCCACGGTCGACTTGCCCTCGACGACTTCGCCGTCCACGGGAACATTTTCGCCGGGTTTGACACGAACGCGATCACCGACGGCCAGCTCGTCGACTGGTACTTCCTCTACGTTGTCGTCGTCGGTGACGCGGCGGGCCGTGTCCGGCTGGAGATCGAGGAGGCTCTGCACGGCCTGCGACGCTCGCGTCCGCACGATGAGGCTCGTGTACTCCGAGAGGATGTGGTAGGTGGTGATGAAGACGGAGACAGCGAAGAAGTGAACGGTCGGAAAGCTCGGGAAGACGAACAGCCCGAGCAACCCACCGAGCAGTCCCGCGAACGCGCCCGCTTCGAGGAGAACGTGCTGGTTGAAGATACCCCGACGGAGGCTCTGGAACGCCTTCTCTTTGATGTAGCGGCCGGGCCCGAACATCGTTCCCAGTGCCAGCCCCAGGGTCACGAGATCCATCACGAGCGAGGTCGACTCGAAGCGGCCCATCACGACGATCATCCAGCCCATCAGCGCGGCGACCACGATAGAGGCCCCACCGGCGAGCAGCAGGCGCCGCTTCCCGTCGGCGAGTTCAGCCTGCTGTTGCTCGTACCGTTTCGCCTTGTCCGGGTCACGGATGGTGTACCCGAGGTCCCGCAGCGTGTCCTTCACGTCGACCTCGCTCAAGATACTGGCATCGTACTGGACAAGCACCTCCTCGTGGGCGAGGCTCACGTCGACGTCCTCGACGCCGTCGGTTCGAGCGTAGGCTTTCTCGATGCTCTCGGCGCAGAACGAACAGGCCATCCCGCCGACGTTGAACTGCTCCTGTGTTGTCCCCATCGTGGCTCATCCTTGTCCCGCAAGCCGGAAAACCATTATGACTAAATTTGTAGCGGTATTAGTTGACTTAAATCGTCATCGGACGCGTGGCGGTACTCTTACTGTCGCTGTGGCCCTACTGGTAGACACGAGAATGGCCCTACTCGAATCCGACGTGCCGATCCGCGAGGTCGTCACCACCGACCCGGAGAAGGCGAAAGCCCTCGAGAACGATGTCCGCGCGAAGATCCTGGACATGCTCGCCGATGAGGAGATGACCATCGAGGCGATCCACGAGGAACTCCAGCGCCGGGGCGAGGACAAGGCCGAGACGACGGTGCGTCACCACGTGAACGTCCTCGAGGACGCCGACATGGTCGAGATCGCCCGACTCGAGGAGGCCGGCGGCGGCACGCGGAAGTACTACAAGTCGAACACGCGCGTCTTCTCCTACGACCTTCCCGGGGACAGTGAGCAGACGCTCAGCCCGGCCCAGGAACACACAATCAAGGAGCTGCGAACACTACTCGAATCCCTCTACGAGACTCACGGGGACGATATCGAGTCGGTCGCCGAGGAGATGAAGCCGTGTGAGTACTGCAAAACACAGCACTACGAGGAGTTCGTCGTTCGGGAACTCCTCGACAGAGCGCTCCTCGAACTCGGGGAGACGGGGAACTTGGACGACGTGTCCAACTAAACGAAGTAAGCTGTTCGACCGCGGAAGCGCCTGTCACGAGGGTTTGTGAACATCGGCGGCCCGCTCACGTCGCCGATGGCGTAGACGCCGTCGGTCGTCGTCTCGAAGCTGTCATCAGCCATGATCCGCTCGCGAGGGATGCCCGCATCTTCGAGCACACTGATGACTTCGTCGTCTTTGAGCGAGCGATTGCGGCGACTCGTCTGCTGGACGGAGCCATACTGGCCGTGGACCGGCTGGTCGTGGTGGAGTCGACCGAGGAGTACTTCATGGAGGAGCGTATAGAGAGCACGGCCGCGTACGGCTCCGCGTCTGGTGGCAGTCGCTGGAGTTCAAAGGTACCGCTATTGTCAGTAATGCGCTCGGCGAGCGTTTCGAGCTGCTCATATTACAGTGGTTGTGATACTGGTGGCTGTAAGTACGTGAAAACTCGAATTGAGAATCCAGGCGGAACGGGTCTGTCTCCGCAGATAGTAGAGACTGGTGAGTAAAAGAATTACAGCCACCAGTATAAGCCTGGTAAAGCGCATATTGCGGAGACTACCCGCCGATGGCCGCGTTGTGAACAAGATTTAGTTTGAATGGCGCACAACCACAGTATATGTCGTTCACTGCCAGCTGGCACACGCTTCTCGACGAACTCGACGACCTTCCCGAAGGTGCAACGCTCATCACGCCGCTCTCCCATCACCGATTTCGTATTACTAAGGTACAGGAAGCTCGCGTCATTATCCACTTCGAAGACAGGGACGAGACGCGGCCGCTTCAGCGAGACCAGTTCGAAACGCTCTATCGACGGATTCAGGATGCCCCGGACGGGTTTGACCTTGATCGTCTCCCGGCGGATGCCGATCCGTATCCTGCGGTGTGGAGTGTCCATCCACGGTTCGAGGTTGATGAGGATGCTGGTGTCATCACCCAATCAGAGATTGCGACGGCGACGCAGGTAGTCGACGCGGAACAGGAACCCACGGACGAGGACCGAACTGAACCCGACGGACTGGATGTCTACTCGGACACGCTCCTCCTCATCGATGCACTCGAACGTCACGATGTGACTGATTTCCCTGAATTGGAAACGAACGCGCTGGTGAATCTCTACACACTCCTTTCGGATGTGCAGCGGGATGCCAACGAGTTCCGCCAGGACGTCGCCGATGTCCTCCTCGCTCGATTCCATCACGATCGGCCCGTCTCCGGGCAGTATGGCTCCGTTCAGCGGACGAGTCGCCGCAATCGCTCGCTCAAAGACGACGAGGAGGTGCTGGAACGCCTCGAGAATGCTGGCATCGACCGCGAGCGTGTGATGAGTGTCGACCGCTCGAAAGTCGATGAAGCACTTGAAGTCACCACTCTCTCCGAATCCGATGTGTACGAGATCGAAGAAAGCGAGTACGTCCGCAAGGCAGAGGTCGATGAAGACGTGAAAGAATCCCGACTCCAGGGATTGAAAGACCGCCTCGCTGCCAGCGAGGACGATGAGGCGAACCAGCTCCGAGCAGAGATCGAGGAGCTTGAACAACGTATCGACGACCTCACCAGTTTCCGCACAGGTACGGAGATGCAAGGATGACTGCCTACCGCTTTCGCGTCAAGTTCGACCCTGATCCGACGTCACTGTGGCGGGATATCGTCGTCGGAGCAGACAGAACGATTGCCGAGTTCCAGTCGATGATCAACCCCGCAGTCGGGCTTGACCGGGGACATCTCTGGTTTGTCGGCGACGACGAGGACTACTGGGACAGCGCTGTCAAATACCAGTGCCCGCAGGAGTACGAGGAGTCACTTGGTGGCGACCCAGTGTTGCGTACCGAGCGGATCGAGAACGCAGGCGACGTGACGATCGGCGAGATGACCCGCCAGCTCGGCCTCGAACAGTACGACCGCATCTGCTATCTCTACGACTACGGCGATGAGTGGCGCTTCTACGGCATCCTGAAGGAGGTTCTCAGCGAGGAACCGAGTGACACAGAGCCAGCAGTCCTGAAAGAGAAGGGTGACCCGATCGACGACCAGTACGACCCACCGGGAACCGATGAGAGTGACTCGCCGCTCCCCGATCCACTCTATGCAGTGCTTCCAGAAACCGCTGTGCCCGTCGCGGATCTTCGTGAACTGGAGGAGCGTGAAGAGATCGTTCACGTCATTCCGTTACTTAGCATCGAAACCGGGTTTGGAGCGGTCTGCGAGCGGTTCGCGACTCAGTTCGAGAAGACAGGATACGTCCTCGAAAACTTCCAGCCAGGATGGCAGATCGTCGAGGAGGTCGACGGAGCAAACAAGACTGAGGAGGAGCTTCTCGCCGCGCTTGCCGACGCAGTACGCGAGTGGCACGCTGAGATCGCAGAAATTTCGGGAGCGATGACGGGACAGCACTTCGGCGAGGAGACTGTCGAAGCGATGCACGTCGAACTGGAGGCAGAGCTCGAACGCAAGGGGTACGGCCACCTGTTGTAGTAATCGTCCAGTCCTCTGTTGATCCGGACGAATTCTTGTGCGTGTCCTACTGACTCTCCCGCGGGCTTGCTGCCCAGTTGCTCGACACTGGCCAGGCGGGCAACGTTGTCCTGTTGATACTGGTGGCTGTAATTCTTTTACTCACCAGTCTCTGCTATACAGCCAGACGTGATTTAGTTACGCTATGCCGTCCCAAATCCCATTGTTCGGGCCATGACACAGCCGATGGACTGTCCTGGCACTGGACGGAGTCACGTCTGGCTGTCTATCTGCAGAGACAGACCCGTTCCGCCTGGATTCTCAGTTCGAGTTTTCACGTACGTACAGCCACCAGTATCAGGAACCCTCCGCCAAAGATAGCCTTCTCTTCGTGGGTGTCGGGAACAATCGATTAGTCGCAGGAATTAGCTATTGTCCTTCGAATCAATACTGACTTCCGTCTCCGTTATTGTAACGCGACAGCCAGCATACTCGAACTGGATCGAAAACGTTACGTTATCGCTAGACTGGGCAGCGAACTTATCCAGTGAGTCGCAGTCGATCGCCTGAGCCAGTGGAGGCAGGTCCAACGGATCGACTCCTTTCGCCTTCGCGACGGCACTGTAGACGGTTCGACTGAGTGATTCGGTGCCCTCGACGTCGAACTCGCTCATGCGGATAGTAGTGCTCTGTGACATCGTTATAGCGGGATCTGTTCGAGGAAGTCCTCGCTCTGTGCGTCCAGATGGTCGAGGCGGGAACCCAGCATCTCGCGCAGCAACATTACCAGCGGGTTGTCCACACCCTCGCCGGTGATAGCAGTCTCGTGGGGCCGTCCGTTGGGGCCGTCTTCGCCGATGGTCCCGACCATGATCTTCTCGCGGTCGGTCATGATGAGCCGACCGACCTTCTCGTGGTTGGGCGGGAGGTTCAGCCAGTCCAGTTGTGGCTCCCAGATCGTCACCTCTGGAGTGTGCTCACGGACGAGGTCGCGGAGCTGCCGGTTCTGTGTGCCGAGGTAGACATCGACGCCCCGGTCGATGGCGTCCTGAATCCGGCGGACGCAGGCCGTTTCGACCGTGTCTCTAAGGGTGAACATCATAAACAGCTCGTCGTCGGCCTGCTCACAGAGCGAACGCCCGCGCTCAGTGACGTTCTCCCGACCGTGGAGCGTCCACATCTCCTTTGACTGTTCGGCCATTGAGAGGATCGGGCGGGGTGTATCCTCGGCATCAGCCACGAGCCACTCGTCGTTGAGGTTGGGGTGGCCCTCGTATCCCACCATCTCCTTGTCCATATCGTACCAGACGAGACCCGCTTCAGCTAGCTTCGGGAGATGACAATGGTGGAGATCACGGAGAACTCTCTCAACAACGTCATCGTCGTCGTCGCCATGCACCATCGTCGTCACCTCGGCTGCAAGCTGTCGTCGCCGCATCATCCTTCCGTTGCGGATGAGTGTCGTCAGGGTGACGCGTCGATATTCGTTGGCCAGACAGTCGAGAACAGTGTCCCACTCGGGCGTGTCGGGCTCGAGCAACGACTCGACCTTCGGGTCCTGGAGTGCAGGGTGTTCGGTACTCGCAACGGTTCGATCCTGGCGATCCACGAGACCGACCTCAGTCAGCCGAGGGAGGTGAACTGCCGCGAGTTCGCCCAGGACCTCCTCCACGTCGGATCGGGTGACCTCCAGTAATGCCATGCCCGTTTCCTGAGCAACCAACCGGGTCGCGACATCCTCAAGACTCGTACGGCCTTCATTCCTGAGTACCCGAAGCACTCGTCTCCGACGATGGTTAGCAAGTGCTTCTAGCACAGTATTATTGACCGTATCCGGCCATGGGGTTGTTCCCATACTCATTTGTCCCGATTCACAGCCCGTAATTAAAAGTGTTCCGGTCTATTTAGATCGTAGGGGATATACATTGCGCATCGACGGTAAACCGGGTCTCGGCCGAGACGGTCGTCGTGACGACGCTACCCGGACCACGCCTGCCGGAGTGAATTGTTT